>JAICMR010000134.1 GCA_025929155.1 Chthoniobacterales bacterium
AGTTCCGGCTGGGTTCGTCAACGGAGTCGCGATGATGATTCGATCGCCTGGAGGAGCCTGGCATGCAGTTGCGACGGTTGATAGGTGGACATGACGTAGGCAGCCAATTCGAAGTCAATGCTATCCTCGTTAGGTTCGTGTAAGAAAGTAATGCGCCTTATCCAATACAATCCAATGCGGCAGCCCTACTGTACGACGGAGCGACGCCAGCATCGGCAGCAGCTCGCCACGTAAGTTAGCTTCGCCGACTGCGAGATCGCAGAAGGGTCGATCACCACGCTGGGATCCGGGTGCCGCAGGGCGCACGCGATGTTTCTAAAGCGCGGCGCCGACTCATCGCCGTGAAAGACGACGACGCCAGGGAACGATCCCAGTGGAGTTTCGCCTTCCGGATCGATTACGCAAAGACAGTAACCCTGCAGAATAAGCTCCTCGCAAAACAGCCCGGTGATCCACGATTTGCCCGAACGTGGATCACCGGTGACCAGAATGTTCCGGCCACGGACGTCCGCTTCGACAGTTTTGCCTTCCGGATCATGGCCTAGAACAATCCGGCGGCTGTTAGCACGATGCTCGGGAAGCTTGATGTGGGAGTGACTTCATGAAGGTAAACGAGCGACGTCCGTTGGCCCCTCACCCGCCACCGTCTCATCCGCGATCGCGTGCAGCAGCTTGCTCCCCAATCTCACACGCTTCCAGCATGGCACAGTCATTCTCGGCATCAGCTATGCCGATACAGTTATGCAACGAGAGGCGGAAGGAGTGAAGCGCCTCGCGCAGCCCGCTCGCTTTGTTTACGCCCTGCGGCAGGATCATGACCCGGCTGTGGTTAAACTGAAGAACTAGCGGCAGCTCGAGTTCGCGGATCGCTTCCAAAATCGTTGGCGCGTCGGCGGCATCCGCTTCGATGATGCACTCTCCGGAAGTGACTGCTATCTCCCGCGTGACCAGTTCATCCAGCAGCTCCTGCGACGCCGAATGAGTGAGCCGCCGCGAACGAGTTTGGGAATGTTTGAGAACGGCTCCATTCTCCGCAACGATGGCGTCAAACAACTCGTGTTCCGGGAGAACACTCTGCAACTCTGCCAGAATCCGACCCGTTGCGACGATGACAACGATGCCCCGCGCCTGCGCCTCCCGCACCGCTTCCAGCACCAGCGGATCCGCCCGACCGTCGCGCGCGATCGTGCCATCATAATCCAAGGCTACAGCGCAGAGTTGCACGCTTTCGGCCTAACGAGTGAAGTCAGCAGTTGCCTCGGACTCCGGATAGATCGCTAAGTCGAACGTGCCGCAGAACTTCAAATCGCAAGACATCGGCCCGATTAATCTCGATCGGGAAGTCAACCCCGACTTCTACTCGATTTCGCGGACAGGTTTCATCAGGCTTTTCGGCATGCGACAGCCTGGAAGCGGCGGCACACTCCGCTTCGAGATCGATTCTGGCCGCTCTGCTGCCTAACGAACGACGTCGCCGGCCGCTTCGGGCTGGTAATGCACCTTCGCGACTTTCATCCGACGCACTCCCTGCGGCACATTCCATTCAAACTCATCGCCGACGCGATAGCCGAGCATTCCCGCGCCGATCGGCGCAAGCACCGAAATCTTGTTGTCCTCCAGACTGGCATCCTGTGGGAAAACGAGCGTAAAGGTCAGAGTCTCGCCCGTATCCAAGTCAACCAAATCCGCGTGGGAGTTCATGGTGATCACATCCGACGGAACCTCATCGGGCGGGACGATGACGGCGCGCCGCACTTCCTCCGCGAGCGCTTTCCAGTCACCCTGCTGACGCGGACCCGACGCGGCCGTTTCGGAGAGCAACTTTTGCAGGCGTTGTTGATCGCGGGTGGTGATGTGGATGGATTTGTTCATTGGTTGAGTATGGGTTTTGGACTTAGACAAATAAGTCGCGGGATAATCGGGCGAAATGTTCCCGTTGGCGAATACTCTTACTGGATTAGTTTGATAGTTTTGGCCTAACTGTCAGGCCGCGGGCTCGATGATGCCGAACGACTTGTCAAATGTGCCATGCGCTCAAGGAAAACAGCAGAAGGAAGCCGGGACCGCGTCTTGACATTCGGAGGCGGCGGCGGGTACTTCGCGCCTGCCCTTGAAGCCGCTTCGTCCCGCTAAATCTTCCACTCTTAAGCTGTCGCTGCTAAGCGCGGCGATTTTGTGTTGTGCGAGTTGCGGCCGGAATGGGGACGATAAGATCACGGTCTATCGGATTCCCAAAGAAGCTCCGGCTACGCCGCCGCCTGAACTGGCGGCGATGAACAACCCACCCGCCGACGCCGCGGTCGCGGTGCATTGGATGGCTCCCGCCGCCTGGGAGGAACAACCTGCAACCGGTTTTCGTAAAGGCAGCTTCCTCGTCCGCGGATCCGACGGAAAAACGGCGGACGTTTCCGTTATCTCATTTCCGAAGCAGGCTGGGGGCGTGCTTGCGAACGTGAACCGCTGGCGCAACCAGCTCAAGCTCGCGCCAATCACGAGCGAAGCGGAAGTCGGCATTCCGATGACGGTCGCCACGCGCGACATGTTTTTCGTAGATCTGGTGAGCGATCAGGGGCTGCAACCGGACGGCGCGAAGACGCGAGTACTTGGCGGAATCTTCCCGCTCCCGGGCGAAACCTGGTTTTTCAAAATGATGGGCCCTGATCAGCTCGTAGAATCGCAGCGCGACACCTTCAGACAATTCCTAAGCAGCGTGCATCCAGCCGAAACGTCCGCGCCGATCGTCGCCGGAACGAACACCGCCGGCGGCAAGACTAACGCGCCGACGCCGCCGCCGGTTGAGGCAGCGCAGGGCGCGCCGTTGCAGTTCGCGACGCCGCAAGGGTGGGAAGAGAAGCCGCTCTCGACAATGCGGCTCGCGAGTTTCAGCGCCCCAGGACCGGATGGAAAAAAGGCGGACGTTTCGGTGGTCGCTTTACCGGGAATGGCAGGTGGCGTTTTGGCGAACGTGAATCGGTGGCGTGATCAAATGAAACTCGACCCAATCGACGAAAACGCGCTCCAGCAACAAGCTGAGCACATCGACGCGAACGGCCACGACTACCTTCTCGTCAACATCCCCAGCAGTGTTGCAATCGGAAATCCGCCGGTGAAACAGCGGATCGTGGCCGCGATCCTGGAGGAGAACGATCAGGCATGGTTTATCAAAATGACGGGGGACGATGCGGCGGTGACCGCGAACAAAGAGGCGTTCGCAAATTTCCTCCGCAGCCTCAAGATTCCCTGAGCGATGTCCGCGACGACTGCTTTGCCTCATGAATTTCTGGGACCGTTACGGTTTCTCGCTTCCCTTCGGTTAACGGTCGTCTGCCTTGGCCTCGGCATGCTGCTGATCTTTCTTGGCACGCTCGCGCAGGTACATCTCGGGATTCAACAGGCGCAGGAGCTTTACTTTCAAAGCCTGCTCGTCTTTTGGTCGCCGCCCGGCCTGAGCTGGAAAATTCCGGTTCTGCCCGGCGGGTATTTGTTAGGCGCAATCCTGCTTGTGAATTTGCTCGCGGCGCACGCCACGCGCTTCCAGGTTTCGCGCAAGAAAATCGGGATCTTTCTTCTCCACCTGGGCGTGGTTTTGCTGATCGTCGGCCAGTTGCTGACGGGGCTTTTCGCCCGCGAAACGCAGATGCGTATCGACGAAGGCCAGACGCTCGGCTATTCGGAAGCTCCGCGCGAAGTCGAGCTCGCCGTGATCGACAAGAGCAACCCGGATTACGACCAGGTTGTGGCCATTCCGGAGGATCGGCTGGCCCAGGGTGGGACGATCCAAAATCCAACCCTGCCGTTTACGATCAAGATCCGGCGTTTCCTCCCAAACGCCCGCCTAACGATGCGAGCGCAAGAGTCGAGTCCTCCGCCGAGCCTCGCGACGACCGGCTTCGGAGCCAAAGTCGTGGCGCGGGAGATTCCGCGCACAGTGAAGGATGACGAGCGCGACTTGAGCACGGCCTACATCGAAGTCGACGGCCTGCAGGGTTCGTTAGGGACATGGCTCGTGTCGAACGCGATCCCGGAACCGCAGGCGTTTTCGCTGGATGGGAAAACCTATGAGCTGGTGATGCGGCAGCGACGTTTCTACAAGCAATTCGTACTCACGCTGCTGCATTTCGCGCACGATCGCTACGCTGGCACCGACATTCCGAAAAACTTCTCGAGCAGGGTGCGCCTGGTCGATTTTCAACGGGGCGAAAACCGCGAGGTACTGATCTCGATGAACGATCCGTTGCGTTATCGGGGATACACTTTTTATCAGCAGGGTTTCGACAACAACGACAAAACAACCATTCTGCAGGTGGTGAAGAATCCCGCCATGCTCATGCCTTACATTGCCTGCGGATTGGTCGGGCTCGGCTTGCTCGTGCAGTTCTCGATGCACCTGTTCGGATTCTTAAGAAAGCAGAACCGATGAAATCCCTGGCACCAAATGACGAAGTTCGAGCGGCGAACTCCGAAACCTTAATCGCGAAAAAAAAGAATTCGTTGCCGAAATCCGGAACGAGATCGCGTCGCTGGATTGCCTGGTTAATCGTGGGCCTAACGATCGCCTATGTGCTCGCGCCGCTCGGCCAGCGCGATCGGCGCGGCGGTTTTGAGATGCAGAAGTTTGGCCGGCTGCCAGTGCTCCTGAACGGGCGGATCAAGCCACTCGACACCGTCGCGCGCAATTCGCTTCTCATTATTCAAGGGAAGCAAACGCTCGCGACTGAACAGGGCGAGATGTCGGGAATCGACTGGCTCGCGGAGCTGATGATGAAGTCGGATACAGCCGATCGCCGAAAGATCTTTGTGATCCGCAGCCCGGAAACCCGTGCCGCGATCGGACGGAGTGATCCGGCCGAGAAATACTTTTCTTTTATAGATCTCACGCCGCATCTGCAGGAGATCGAGCAACAGGCGCAGCTTGCGCAGAAAGTCGAGGCGCAGGTGCGCTCGCCATTTCAGAACGACATCGTTAAATTGTTCGAGCGACTAACCCTTTATCATCGGCTCGAAAACAGTATCGAGGTTGCGGGCACGAAGGATTTCAAAGCGCAGGTGGATGAGCTGCAGAAGAATATCCACCCGTCGCCCGTGCCGATGAACAGTGGAATCACGGCCGAGGCTTTGCAGAGTCTGGGGTTCCTTGCCGAGACGGCTTATTTTTTCCCGATCCCACCGGTCCCGCCGAATGACGATCCGTTGCAGTGGCGGAAGATGGGCGAGAGTCTTTTGCTCTTCCTCACCGCGGGCAACATGCATCCCGCCGTCTCGGCTTGGGCGACCATGGCGAGCGCTTATGCCGCGAATGATCCGGCCACGTTTAACCAAACGCTCAACAGCTACAGCGGCTGGCTGGAACAGCATTTCCCGGCGCGGGTGCGGAAGGCGCAGATCGAAGCGGTCTTTAACCAGATAGCGCCGTTTTACAGCGCGATGGTGATTTACATTTTCATCTTCATCCTCGCCTGCGCGTCGTGGCTCATCTGGCCGCAGAGGCTCGGTCGCTACGCGTATTTGCTGCTGATCACGACGTTCGTGATTCACTCAGCCGGATTGTTTACCCGGATGTATCTGGAAGGGCGACCGCCGGTGACGAATCTTTATTCCTCCGCGGTCTTTATCGGTTGGGGTGCCGTGTTGCTCGGGATTTTTCTCGAGCGCTTCTTTCGGAACGGGATCGGGAGCGCAACCGCTTCGGCGATTGGTTTCATCACGTTGCTGATCGCGCACCACCTCTCGATGGACGGGGACACGATGGAAATGATGCGAGCGGTGCTCGATACGAACGTCTGGCTCGCAACGCATGTCGTGATGGTGACGCTCGGTTACGCGTCCACTTTTCTGGCAGGGTTTCTCGCGCTGACCTACATCGTTCGGGGAGCGCTTACGCCGTCGCTCGATCGCGAGACGGCGAAGTCGCTCGCACGGATGGTTTACGGGATCGTTTGTTTCGCGACGCTCTTTAGCTTTATCGGGACAATTCTGGGCGGGATCTGGGCGGATCAATCGTGGGGCCGTTTCTGGGGCTGGGATCCCAAAGAAAATGGTGCGGCGCTGATCGTGATCTGGAACGCGATTATTCTCCACGCACGCTGGGGCGGACTCGTCAGGCAACGCGGACTGATGGTGATGGCGGTCTTCGGCAACGTTGTCACGAGCTGGTCGTGGTTTGGCGTGAACATGCTTGGCATCGGGCTCCATTCCTACGGATTCATGGACAAGGCCTTCCCGTGGTTGATCGGATTCGGGATTAGCCAGCTGCTCTTCATGCTGGTCGGCCTGCTTCCGCTGCACACTTGGCGGAGTGAGCTGACGCGGGCGCGCCCTCTGTCAACTGGCACGCCTGCAGACGCTCTTGCGTTCACCGAATCCTGATCCACGCGACCGCTGGTGCGAATTTTGACCGCCCGAGCGGCTGGCTCACAGCGGCAACCTTTTCAACTGGAGGGGGAGCAGAATGAAAAGGCGCCGCTGTGGTTATCCAGCATTTATTTCGGGAGTCGTGCCATGGTACCTCAAGAAGGCTGGGGGCGCCCTCTCTGTTCTTTCCATGCTCAAAATCTGGCCGGCGTTGCAGAAAAACTTCGCATAAAGCGAAAATTCTTGAGATCGCACCTAGTAAATTGTCTGCGGCTCGGGCTCAGAAAGGATTTTCTGGAAGCGAAGCTCGGAGCGCAATGGGTCCCACTGCCAGCGCAGCCGAAGCTCGCTCAAAGACATGCTGGCCTCGTAAAAAGAGACACAGCCCGGCATGCGGAGGAGCGATTCGATCATCGAGATCGCTTTATCGTTGTCCCCAACCCGCGCATGAATCAGGGCCAGCGTGCACAAACGCTGCGGACCATCGTAGGCATCAGCGCTGACCGGCTGCAGCTGCACGGCCCGCTCTCCTTCGCGGATCGCGTCTGCCTTCCGGCCCATATAGGCGTAGAGCAGGCCGAGTCGCGCATGACGGATGGCGTTATCCGAGTGGGCGAGAACGTCAGCCTCCATCTGTGGTCGCGCCGCCTCGAAATGCAGGAGCGCCGCGTCTCTATTATCCTGCGCCAGCTCGATACATCCCTGGAGATAACTCTTTGGTAGAGGCGCCGAAAAAACCGACGGCAAAGTCTCGGAGGGGTACATGTCCAAGGCCGCTTGAGCTTTTGTGTAGTCGCGGGCCAGCATAGCCGAATCCCACCGCGCCCAAGTCACGTCTCCTTCTAGGTCGCCAACGTCTGTGTAATGCGCAAAGAGACTCTCGATCGGTCGCAGATCGCCCCTCGACCAAACATAAAAATAACTAGTCTCTCCTCCGACCTGAGGAACCTTAGGCGCGAGCATTTCAAGTCGACGGGCACGGAGTTCCGCATCTTTCCAATCGCGCAGGAGGCACGCGGTCGCGAAGAGCTCCTCCGCGAAAGTAAAATTCTGCGCATCTCCCGAGTAGAGGCTTTCGAGAATACTACGAGCCTCCCGCCAATTCCCTTTGCGCCGCTTGATGTAGGCGATGAAGCTCTCAGGCTCGGGATCATTCGGCAGTAACCGATGGGCGATCTCCAGCTCCGGCAGAGCTCGGTTAAAATCTCGATCGATCCGATAGTAGCAGAGAGCTTTTGCCATATGAGCCTCTCCCAAATCCGGCTGGAGCCGGAGCGCCTCCCGTGCTTGCGCGAAGGCCTCCTGCTTCAGGTCCTCGGCAGGGCCCCGAAAGCGGTAAAGCAGCGCCAACGTCGAAGATAGTCTCGCGTGAGCGAGAACAAAATCGGGATCTAACGCTAGGGCTTGACGATAGAGGACTCGAGCCGCCTCATAGTCTGAGGTCGCAAAAATCGGCGATTTCTCCAATTTTAACCCCTTCAAGTAGAGGACATAGGCGCCCGCGTTGTCAGTAGATCTTGCACCGACATCCTTTTTCTCACGAGGCGTGAGGGTGACGTCCAAGGCATCAACAATGGCGGCGGCCAACTCTCCCTGCAGGCTGACGGAATCGTGCAGCGCGCGGTCGTAACGTTCCGACCACAGGACGTGTCCATCGTGGGTGTCGAGGAGTGACACTTTCAGCAGCACTCGGTCATCGATGCGGCGCAAGCTGCCCTCAAGAACGTGCCGTGCCCCGAGCGCGCGACCGATCGCGGGTAAGTCAGCCGATGACTTTGCGTGATACGCCCCCGCACTCCGACGACCGATAATTCTCAGATCGCGTACTCTTGCCAAACTCGCCACCAAATCATCCTCCAGCCCTTCGGCGAAAAAGTCATTCTTTGGATCGGTGCTGAGGTTTCGAAACGGCAGGACCGCGATCGATTTGTCATCCGTGGAAGGATTGGGCAGAAAGAAAT
>JAICMR010000065.1 GCA_025929155.1 Chthoniobacterales bacterium
CGAGTTTATCCTGGGCGATCCGACGCCGGCGCCGCTCGAAAAGCTTCAAGGCAGTTACCGCTTTCACATTCTGATTCGCGGCGAAGCGATTCTTCGCCTTAGCCGGTTGATTCGCGAGACACTCGACAAGTTGCCGTTCCCGGAAGATGTCGCCGTGTCGGTCGATGTTGATCCCTACCAATTGCTGTGAGCTGGAGGAGTCGAGCAGAAACACTTCCTTTGAGTCCACGAATGCACCATTAGCTAAGTAGAGCCAGCGTCCGCGTGATCAGTTCGACCTGTGCGGGATTGATTTTTTCACGCGCGATCTCCTGCGGAAAGAATTCTGCGTGATCGATTTCCGGGAAGCTTTTGAACTTGCCGGAGCGTGGCGGCCATTCCAGCTCAAAGCGATTTGAGCTGAGAACAAAATTCACCGGAAATTTACCTGCGAACGCCCAGGCATACACGACTTTTCCGCCTTTTTGCCTGATTGAACCTAGCGATTGAAAGTCGCCTTCCGGCCTAAAGCCCAGTTCTTCTGCAAATTCAATCTTAGCGCGGTGAAGGAGTTCTTCTCTTGGCTCGGCCTCTCCTTTTGGGATTGTCCAGCTTCCTTCATCTTTGCGTGCGAAAAACGGCCCGCCAGGATGGACCAGAAGAAACTCTACAGCCTGACCGTTTTGCCGGAACATAAGCAGCCCAGCGCTGACCTTCGATCTCATTGACTGTATTTCACCTTCCCCTGTTGTAGCTCCACCAGGAAATTCTTATCAGAATCACTCAGTGCTATCTTATCGCTCAACCGTTGCACGATCTGGATCGCCCTATCTATCAGCTCGGCCGCCGTCGTCGGGTTACCTTTCTGATCCTGCAGCTTCGCTTGTAGCCGATAAGTCATGGCCAGGTCGCAATGAGGGGTTGAGCTTCATCGCTACTCCCTCATTTGGCACCGCTCCGTCGTTACGGACGCCGATCTTCAAATGCGCGGGCCAAAGTAAACCTCAGGAACGCGACGTGCGCTTCTCATTCTCGGGGCCATTCCAACTCCCCGACTGCGGTAAGATATATAAGAAGAAGCAAGGAATCAGACGCTGTCAGCGCCGAGAGGCTTGGCAGCGTCTATAATTGTTGAAAGACGCCGCGCTCCTATTCTACTTTCACTCCCTTCCAGAAGGCCACCCGGCCTTTGATATTCGCTGCCGCTTCCTTCGGCTCAGGATAATACCAGGCCGCGCCTGCGTTGGTCGCGCCATTAACTGCGATATCGTAGTAGCTCGCTTCACCTTTCCACGGGCAGTGACTGTGTTCATCGCTCGCGCGAAAGTATTCGCGTCGCAGTGAATCAGCGGGAAAGTAATGATTACCTTCAACAACGATAGTCTCGTTGCTTTCGGCGAGCGTCGCGCCGTGCCAGGTTGCTTTCATAGGTTGGTCTCCGTTTAGTCTTGGGAAGATCATATCATAAACGAAATCCGGCCGCGACCGGTCGCAACGGCTGCGCTACAATCGGACCTATGCGCCACGCACGACTGGTTTCATTCCTTCTCTTCCTTTTCTGCGCGATCTTCCCATCGCATGGAGAAAGTCTCATCTCCGCGGAGACAAAAGGGAAGATCGACAAAGCGGTAGCCGACCTGCTCGCAAGCAGCGGTGCACCAAGCGCGTCGATCGCGGTCGTCACAGAGGGACGACTGGCCTACGCGCAGGCATACGGAGCGGCCCGGCTCGACCCGAGGCGGGAGGCGACTCCCGCGATGCGATATCGCATCGGTTCCATCAGCAAACAGTTTACCGCCGCCTGCGTTCTCCTTCTGGCCGAAGAGGGCAAAATCTCGCTCGATGATGAGCTGGCGCGTTGGTTCCCAGAACTGACGCGGGCGCGCGACATCACGGTGCGGCAACTTCTTTCGATGACTTCCGGTTATCAGGATTTCTGGCCGCAGGATTACGTCATGCCGATGATGCTAAAGCCCGTCCAACCGCAGGATATCAGCGCGCGCTGGGGTCAGATGGCGCTTAATTTCGACCCCGGCAGTAAGTGGCAATACAGTAACACTAACTACGTCATCGCCGGAATGATCGTGGAAAAGATAACGGGTGTGCCGTTCTTCCAGTTCCTCCAGAAGCGCATCCTGACTCCGCTCCAGATGACCTCCGCGATCAATGCGGATGCGACGCCGCTGGGGCCGGAAGATGCTCAGCGTTATCTGCGTTATGCGGGCGGTCCGCTACGCGTCGCGCCAAAGGAAGGTCGCGGCTGGATGTTCGGTGCGGGCGAATTGGCGATGACCGCGAGCGACCTCGCGAAATGGAACATCTCGCTTATGAACGAGTCGCTCCTTCGGCCGGAGTCTTACCGCGAGCTGGAAAAGGAGATTCGCTTAACGAGCGGCGTTGGCACCGGCTACGGCCTGGGCGTTGGTCTTAGCCTGACGAATAGCCGCCGCCGGATTTCCCATGGGGGCGAAGTCTCGGGTTTCACCGCGGCGAACGAGGTTTATCCTGATGACAAGGTTGCCGTCGCGGTCTTCACGAACATGGATGCAACCAATGCTTCGCAGCAGATGGCCGCCAAAGTCGAAGAGCTTGTTTTCGGTCAGACTGATCCGGCCGAAGCCACTGCGCTCGCGGAGATGAAGAAAGTCTTCGCGTCGCTCCAGAAGAAGAAATTAGATCGGTCGCTCTTCACTGCGAACGCCAATGCCTATTTCAGCGAGCAGGCGATGGCTGATTTCAAGACGGCGCTCGGCCCGCTCGGCACTCCAAAAAGCTTTGAACAATCCGCGCAAGGCTTGCGGGGTGGAATGAGTTTTCGCCGTTATGACATCAAGTTTCCGGCCAAGACGCTTCGGCTCACGACCTACATCATGCCTAACGGCAAAATCGAGCAATACCAGATCGCCCCGACGGAATAACTGGCAGGAAGCCATTTCGCCCATCTGGCAGACTTCCTTCCCGACCTTCGGTCTCTTCCGGCAATAACGATAACGAACCGCCGGGCTAGTCAGGCGAGTTGACTTCCCCCACTTCCACTACCTCGCCCTCACGGGCGGCGGCGACTTCGATTTGACTCCCGCTCCGGGCGGCGGCTTCGCGCGCACTCGCGACCATGGCCTCGATCTTTTCGTCGGTATGGTCGGGATCGTGATGGAAAAGAAAGACCTTTTTCGCGCCGGCGCGGGCAGCGAGGAGAACCGTATCATCGGCGCAAGTGTGTCCCCAGCCGCGACGAGTCGGATATTCCGTCGCATCATATTGGGAGTCCGCGATCACGACCTCCGCTCCCCGAAGAAATTCGACGACTTTTTCATCCTGCATTCGCGCGTATTCGAGGCCGGTGGACGATGTTTCCTTCTCAGCTTTCTGACGTTCAACCTCAGAACGTTCGTAAGCCTCATGGTCCGGCAGATAAACGACGTCCCCGTTTGGCGTGCAAAGACGGTAGCCGAGGCAAATGCCAGGGTGGTTCGCAAACATCGTCCGCACGGTCACTCCGCTGCCGATGGGGAATTGCATGTCGTCCATCTCTTCGAAGGTGAGATGGGTCGCCATCTGGTTCAGGCCAACGGGGAAGAAAGCGGTCTGCATCTGTTCGAAAAGCGCGCCGCGCAGTCCGTGAACAGCGCCTTCATACCCAAGAATGCGGATGTTAACTTTTGGATGATAGGCCGGGACAAAGAAGGGAAAGCCCTGGATATGATCCCAGTGAGTGTGACTGATCAGCATGGTCACCGACAAACCCTTTTCGCCGATCTCCTTCATTAGTGACTGACCCAGTCGCCGGATACCGGAGCCGGCATCGAGAATAATGATCTGCTCGCCGACTCGGACCTCGACACAGGAAGTGTTACCTCCATAGCCGTAAGTCTCCCTTCCGGGGGAAGGAATCGAGCCGCGCACGCCCCAGAAACGAATCCGAGTCGGGCCGACGGCGGCAGGTGATACCGCCTGTGTCTCACGAGAGGCCGCACCGTTCTCTCCGTTAAGTGTGAGGACTCGGAGTAACTCAACGGGTATGATTGGTTTGACCAGATAGTCATCCGCACCGCTGGCGAATGCTGTCTCCCGATCATTGGAAAACCGGCTGACCGTCATCAGGATAACGCGCGTTTTTTTTAGTGATTCCTGTTCACGAATGGTTCGGCAAACTTGAAAGCCGTTTCGCTTCGGCGTGCGCAGGTCGCAAAGCACCGCGGCAGGCCTCTCAGTCAGCACCAGATCCATTCCCGCCTGGCCATCTTCGGCTTCAAAGATGCGCCACTCCTTGCCGGTCAAACATTCAGAAATCAGAGTGCGCGTGAGGGCGTCGCTGTCGATCAGGACAAGGCTCTTCATTTTTCCTGCGCGCGCGCTTTTGGAATGCGTAAACGGAAGCAGTTTCCGCTTTTCACTCCGGTTTCGATCGTAAATCCGCCGCCGCATTTCTCCATCGCGACGCGACAAAACTGGAGTCGCATCTGTAGAGCTGGCGCGGCGCTCGACGTCGTTAATTCCTTCGAGAACAAGCTACCGCCCAGGCTCACGGGAAGCAGGGCGGCTTCATCCTGAATATCGATCAGGACTTCGTCGGGCCTGGCCTTGAGATCGAGGGCAACGGCGCTTTTCACCGGCGCACATTCCAAGACGCATTCCAGCAAGGTCGTCATCACCCGAACAAGCTGCTCCTGATCGATGGCAAGCTTTGTGGCATTTGCCAGTTCGTTAGGCCACACCAGCTCGACGTCTTTCTCCGCGAAAGCCGCCTTGGTATGTCCTTTCACCCGGTCGAGCACGGTCCCAATCGTTGCCACTCCTTTGCCGTCGTAGAGTCCTTCCAGTTCCGACGCGAAAACTGTCAGGACCTTGTTGATCAGTCCTTGTTGCTCTTCGGTCGCGCGCATCGCGAGCGAAAGGAGTTGTTGCGCACGCGGCGAATGTTTTTCCATTTCGATGAGACGCAGGGCCGTTACGACATTGGCGAGCGCCCCGTTCATTTCTTCGGCGATGCAGCTCAGCAGAATTTCCTTCTTCTGCGTCTCGGAATTCAACCGCTGGTGAGCGATCGTGGTTTCGCGCGCTCTTTGCAGCATCTCCTTCTTTTCTTCAAAGCCTTTCCCGAGTCGTTCGAGCAGGAGCGCGGGAGCGACATCGATCCGAAGGGCGGTCGCGTCGAGCGTGACTTCCTCACCGGACGGGTTCGGTTCGATCCAGGGACCGGAACTGACGCGCCTAGCGCCGTTACCGTTCCAAAGCTCTTCGGCATCAATCAGAAAGTTCTCTAGAAAAGGAGAAGCTTCACTTATAGGAAGAGCGTCTCCTGTAGTCGTTAGGTAAGGCCAGAGCGCGGTGAGCCAGACCGGTGGTTGGCCGTGCAAGCGCAACGAGCCGTCGTCAGCTCGAAGAAAAAGAGCGAATCCAAGCGCTTCCAGCGCAGCGCTCGCGGGTGACTCAGGTGCAGCCATGCTTTAGGCCGACTGGAGAATTCCCTTCCCGAGTTCCACAAATGCCTCCTCCACGCCGGTGCCTTCTTTCGCGCTTGTCTTAAAGGCGCTCCAACCACGCGCTTTCAGATCAGCCATCCGGTCATCAGTTATCTCCCACTGGGCCGTGAGATCCGCCTTGTTTATAGCGAGGAGAAACGGCGCCGTGCCAATCGCGGAGGCGACACGTTCCTGAATCTCAATGACCTGGTCGAGCGTGATTAAGCGGGTCCCATCCGCCACCAGCAGATATCCGCTTGTCCCCCGAAGATACGAAGTCTGGAGTCGCTGGTAATCGTCGTCGCCCGCAAGATCCCAGATCATCAGCATCATTTCGGTTGCTTCGATCGTGACAATCTTTTTATCGATTTTTACACCTACAGTCGTTAGGTATTTGTCCGAAAACATGCTGTGGACGAATTTCGCGACCATGCTGGTCTTCCCCACCCCCGATGGCCCGATCATGCAAACCTTCTTTTGGATCATGGCCCGGAAATAATTGGATGTGCTACCACCTTGAGCGTAACGCGCCGGTCCGCTTCCTCCGGCGTGGGTTTCGCCTCACCCGACGACTCTGGTTTGCCCAGACCTTTCGCTTCCAACATCCCGGCGTCGAAACCACAAGAGAGAAGAAACTCGCGCACTTTGTCGGCCCGGCGCTGACTCAGTCCGGTATTACTCGCGGCATCGCCCACCGCATCGGCGTAACCCTTTATCTCGAGCGTAATCTCCTGGCCTAGCCGGCGGGCCGCGGTCTCGCACCGTCGGATCTCGTCCGGGAGCCGCGACAGGGCGGCGAAGCCTTCGGTCGCGATGTTGTCTTTGCTGATCAGGAAATAAACAACGGCGCTTTCGATGATCGATTTCGATTGGGCAAAAGTCCGCTGATCGAGATCGACGGCGCCGCTTTCGTCCACGCGTGTTATACCCGGAAGAGTCGTCGCGTCCGCGCGGACTCGGGTGAGCCACCGGTGCGAAGCCTCGCCATTCAGAATCACGACACCATTCAGGATCTTCAGATTCATGCTCTCCGGGAGGCCGAACCGCGCTTCGAACCGCTCCTGCGCGAGGTTGGGATCGTAGGAAATCTTGGCGCCTTGATCGATGACGGCGTTGATGCCCGGTAACAGAGTCGCCTGGTGCCGGACCCGATCGAGCCATTCATAGGGCGGCGCACCGGTGAGCGTGAGGACGCCGCGATGAAAACTCGCGGTCGTGCCGGCGGGGAGCTGAAAGCGGTGCGCGAAACGGCGCTGCACGCTGGCATCATCGAGCGCGAGATAGCTTTTCCAGCTAAAATCAATCTGCGCCGGATCATAACCGGCGCCGCGCGCGATCGCCACCGGGTCAGGCGCGGCGGGATCGCGCAGACCACGCACCTGGGATTTCCCGAGCCAATGATGTTCCGCGCCGGTCACAACGAGACCTGGAGTGGAGGACAGTTGCCTAACGAATCGCGACCAGCGCGCGTGGGCGAGGCCGAGCGCAAGCAGACCAGCCGTGAGGAACGCGGCCGCCGTGGTCATGAGAAAGAGAGCACCACTGGGCCAACGGCTGCCGTGCTTCGCCGCGTAGCGCGTCTCAAGACACGCTTCGAGCTCCGGTCGCAAGGATTCGAAAACCGCTGGATCGCCTTGGAAGTGCGCGAGGGTGGAACCGCGTAGGATGTGAATACTCTCAATTGCCTCCTCGATTCGCGTGCGTAATTCGCGCGGTGGATTGCCGCGAATCACCGCGGCCAGGTAAGCGAAACGGCCAGAGGCAATCCAGACCTGCAGATCGCCCACGCGGAATTCCTCGAGCGTGGAATCGTCGTCGGTTTCGAAGGAATCGCGGGCGAAATCCTGAATCGCGCTGAGCATGCCAGCGACCATGTCCGAGTCGCGATTGAGCGCGGGATCCGCCGCAACGTGGAGCAAAGCCATGCTGGTCTCGCGATGGATAAGGAAAATTTGTTCGACGCGATAAACGAGGCTCCGCAACATCACGACTTCGGCAAAACTTTTCCCGGTCCGCAGCGCCTCAAAGCGCCACTTCAAACCGCGCCAGGAAAACGTGTGCTCGAGCGATTGATTCAGCGACTGGAGCAAGCGCCGCATGCTCTCGGCCAATGCGCGCCTAACGATCGGTCCGATGATTGGGTGGAGCGCGTTGACGAACGTTTCCGGGCGCTTCTCGATCGATTGCTGAACGGAACTTTCGACCGCGGGCCGCAGGGCGCCGGCCAGTTCGCCGCCGCGCGCGCGACTTAGTTTAACCGCTGCCGGAAGAATCGCAGCGACATCCTGGGAGCGGCGCTCTTTATCGGCGAGCTGGTTACGCAGTTCGGCCAGTTCGTGCCGCTCGCGACCGAGGAGCAGGCGCCGGAGCTCTTCATACTCCTTGACCGCGTCACCAGGCGATTCGCGCATCGGCGACGAATTCGTTAGGCGCCGGGAACGCGAAACTCGTTTTTCAAGCGGAGCGCGACTTCGCTCAACATCTCGGCGAGCGATTCGCGGCCGGTCATGGCGCCGCGGATCTGTTCCGCTTCGTGGTCGAGACCTGCTTTCATCTGGTCGTGTTTTTCTTTGATCTCCGCGCTGAGCGCCTTCGACTGCTCGAGAAGTTGCTCGCGCAACTGGTGCAGCTCGTAGGCAGTGTGTTCGTCCAGATTCCGAATTTTTCCTTCAAAGGTCTGCGTGATATCAGCCACGTCGCGCAACAGTCTTTCGACCGCGCGATTGCGATCGCTCTGCTCGACATTCAGGCGATTCGTGAGCGACTGGACTTCGCTCTTCAGGAAGTTCTCGAGCGCTTCGATCCGCTTTTGGATTTCGTAGCGCGCCTCGCCCGCTTCGCGCGTCAGCCGTTCGTCCAGTCGCTGAAAGCGGCTGTCGTACTCGCGCATCTGCGGTCCGAAAAGGATGTCGCGAATCCGGTCGACTTTGCCCCCTTCATCGATCTCCTGCGGGCTGGTGTTTTGTGGATTGAAGTCCACCCGGATAGCGGGATCGGGAGTTTGTTCAGCATTCATAACTTGGCGGTCGATGGGACTTTCTGGTTATACCAACGGCCGAGGCGGCAAAGCAAGCTTGATTAGCGCGCGTCAACGATCCGCTGCACGCCCTCAATCAGCCGCTCGATTTCTCCACTGGTCGTATAGCAGGCGCATCCTGCTCGCACGAGACCGTCCGCGGCCTGGCCGAGGCGCTCGACCAGCGTCGTGGCGTAAAAATCGCCGTGCGAAACAAAGACGCCGTCGCGGGCAAGTTGCTCCGCAATTGTCTCGGAAGAGAATCCGCTGACTGTAAACGAGACGGTCGGCGTCCGCGCCGCGTCGGGATCCGGGCCGTAGAGCTGGACGCCTTCGATTTCTGCCAACCCTTCCCAGAGCTGCCTAACGAGAAGCAGGCCATGCTCGTGCAATTCCGCGAAGGCGGCCGTCAACCGCGCCCGCCGGGTTTCTCCGCTCCCGAGGGCCGCGAGGAAGTCGACGGCCGCGGCCGCGCCCGCCAACCCCTCGTGGTTCTGCGTTCCTGTCTCGGCGCGTTCTGGCGCGCAATTGGAAGCGGGCTGCAGTTTGGGAAAGTCGATCGTCGCCAGGAGATCGCGCCGCCCAAAGAGCACGCCGAGGTGCGGGCCATAAAATTTATAAGTCGAGCACGCCAGAAAATCGCAGTCCCAATCGCGGACATCGACAAGCTGATGCGGCGCATAATGTACCGCGTCGACGAAAACCTGCGCGCCGGCCGCGTGGGCGAGCTCCGTAGCGCGCGCGATGTCGGTAATCGTTCCGAGCGCATTCGAAGCCGCACCGATCGCGACCAATTTTGTGCGCTCATTCACCTGCCGCTCGAGATCGACCCAATCGAGCTGGCCGGTTTCCGGATTCATTTTCGCCATTCGAACAACGACGCCACGCTCTTTTTCCAAGGCGCGCCAGGGCGCCACATTGGCGTGATGATCGAGCTCGGTAACCACGATTTCATCGCCCGGCCCGTAGCCGCGACCGAGAGCGCGCGAGAGATGAAAGGTCAGTGTCGTCATGTTCGCGCCGAAGACGATCTCGTTAGGCTCAGCGCCCAGAAAATCGGCCAGGGCCGCGCGCGCGTCACTTACGATCGCGTCCGTTTCTTCACTGGTCGGGAACGACCAATGCGTATTGGCGTTGTGATGGAGCAGGTAATCGCCGACCGCATCCGCGACCACCTGCGGAACCTGGGTGCCGCCCGGTCCGTCGAAGTAGGCGACGGGATGGTTGTTTTGCTGTCGCTGGAGCGCGGGAAAACCCTGGCGGATTCGGGAAACGGTCGTGGGACTCATGGACGAACCAGTTCATCCACCTGCCGAGAGCGTCTGGCAAACATGCGGCGCGTCACGAAGAGCGCCGAGTGGAAAGCAGCTTAACCGGCGCGGAAGCGCGAAGGCAACGAATGAACGAACGCCGCCATCGCGCGAATTCCGCGCCAGGTTACGCAAGCTCCCAAGTCAGGGCAGATGATAGATCTCAACCAACGCCACGCCGGAGTCGCCGTCGGAGGCGCCCCGGACGATCGCGGTGTAGTTGCCGCCGCCCAGGTTCGCGAGGATGGCCGCCTCCTTCTCGTTGGCCGGCGCCACGCCGGTCGCGGTGATCTCGCCTTCCGCGGTGTCAGCCCAATTGTCGTTCGAGCTAACGAGGGTGCCCGAGCTGTCGTGCAATTCGAGAGTCGGATCCTTCAAGAAGTTCTTGATCGGCGTCTCGGCGTTGATCAGGTCTGGTCCAAGAGCGCGGACGAGAACGCGGGCACTTTCGCCCGGCTCAATGATGAAGCCGCCGATCATCACATCCTGCGAGGTCACCAAGCCGCGCGTGCTGATATTGGCCAGTTCGCCCGGATCATCCTGGCTGAGGTCGTATGCTTCGACGAGAGCGACGCCCGTGGCGGTGCCTTTGCCATGGACGATCGCTGTGTATGCGCCCGGCTCGAGCGTGGCGATGATCGCGGATTCACGGTCATCAGTCGGCGGGATACCGGTGGCTTTGATGGCGGTTTCCTGAGTGGAACGCCAGTCGTCGTTTGTGATGACGCTGCCATCCGGCCCGTGTAAATCGAGAACGGTATCCTGGAGCGCGCCCGGGATCGGCGGATCCACGTTGGAAAGCGATGGTCCGACTGCGCGAAGTAGCACCTGTCGCGGGGCGGGGCCGGTGACGATAAAGCCTCCGATCAGAACGTCGTCGTCCAGCCCGACGTTCAGGCGCGTCGAGAGGTTCAGTAATTTTCCCGGCAGAATGCGCTCGAACGAGAGGAAGTTTGGGTTGCCGCCGGTGGCGAAGACGCTCCGGACACCTTCATTAGAGAACCTCGAAATCACACCGGCTTGAGTTTCCGCAACGAAAAGTTCGCCCACGCCTTCTTCGTCGTCGCTATAGCGCTTCGGGCGGAAAGCGAGACCGTTCGGACCCATGAGCCCCACGGCGAAGGCTGTCACCTGCGGCACCGCATCATCGGTCACCCTGGTGATGGAGCCGTCGGTGCTACTGACGAATGCGGTCAGGTCTCCGTCCACCGCCACGTCGAGCGGCTTGCCGGTAATCGGCGTCACGATCTGGTTGTTACTTCCATCCACCTTGATCAACGAAGTGGTGTTGGTGATGTAGGTGTTCGGAAAATCAAACGTCACTCCAAACGGCGCCGTATAGGAAGCGGAGGAAGCCGCGATGCCGCTCCCATCGAGACGGGTAATTTGGTTGCCGCCGTTCTCTGCGACGACGAGTTCATCGTGCGAAAAAGCGATGCCTGTCGGCTGATTCAGTCCGCTGGCAAAGGTGGTGCGCGTGCCGTCGGCCGTGTAGCGATAGATATTGCCGCTACCACTATCCGCGACATAAAGATTGCCGAATTCGTCGAAGGCCAGACCCTGTGGCGAATTCAGGCCGGAGGCGAAGACGCGCATGCTGCCGTCTAGCGAATAAACCCGAATCACATTCGCGACGGCATCGCTGGCGAAGAGATCACCGGCGGCGGCGTGCGCCTGAGGCGAAGAGAGCAGCGTCATTGCGGCTACGAGGCTAACTGTCAGAGCGAAGGTCGCTCGAAGAGAGTTCTTGGACATAGTCATACTAGGTATTGGTTGGTGTTTTTCCCGCGCTCAAGAATCTAAATGTTTTAGTGAGTCTGGAAATTTGAACCGCGAGATTAGGTAATTTACTCTGCTTTGGTCAAGCACGATTTCGTAATTTCGCACGCGCTGCGCCCATTGGCCGCTGCATTGTTTCATTGTCACCCGGCGCCTGTGCGCGCATTCTTGCTTCGATGAATTCACCAATCACGATCGATCTGGCGACGCAGCTCGCGGTCTTCCTCGGTAATCGGCCCGGCGCCCTCGCCCGTGTCTGCCATGAGCTGGCGGCTGCTCAAATCAATATTCACGCGCTCGCCACCTCCGACACGATCGACCACGCGGTGGTGCGGATGGTCGTGAGCGACCCGACGAAAGCGCTGATGATCCTGGGCGAACGCGGAGTGCTCGCGCTCGAAAACGATGTGCTCATGATCGAGAGCAACAACCAGCCCGGTACGCTCGCAGCCATCGCGGAGCGTCTCGCCAAAGCCAGCGTCAATATTGAATACGCCTACCTCGCGACCAGCGCCAAATCCGAGCACGGACTGATGATTTTGCGCCCTTCGAATGTCGAAAAAGCCGAGCGGGCGTTGCGCGATTTGTAGCTGAACTTATTCGTCACCCAGCTTCAGTCCGGCCATGAATCTTCAAGCCCTCCGCTCCGTGCCGCTCTTTCAATCGCTCGGGCACCGCGAGGTGGCAGAACTTTTCCGCCTCCTCACGACGCGCGAGATTGCGAAGGGGACCGCGCTTTTCCGGCGTGACGACCCGGGCGACGCGATGTTCTTTATCGAGAGCGGCCGCATCCGGATCAGCGTGAAAGATGCGGATGGTCATGACACGAATCTGGCGGAGTTGGGTGTAGGCGATTTCTTTGGCGAGATGGCCATGCTCGACGGCCAAAACCGCTCAGCCGATGCGACCGCGATCGAAGAGACAAACCTGGCGGTCCTGAAGCGGGACGACTTTCGTGAGTTCGTCAGGCGCGAACCCGATGTCGCGCTCGGACTCCTGACCGCGATGACCCATCGCCTGCGCCGGACCGATAATCTGTTGCGCCACCGCATCTCGCGGAACATCAACGAAATCGAAGCGGCTCACCTCACGCTGGCCGATCGCGCCGCGGATTTGATCGCGGAGTTTGGCGGGAGCTGGAAATTTATCGGTGCGGCGATCGGCTTCGTCATCGTCTGGATCATCATCAATTCCTGGGTGCTCTACACGCGCCCGTTCGACGCGTTTCCCTACGTTTTGCTCAATCTCGTCCTCGGCATGATCGCCGGCTTGCAGGCACCGATCATCATGATGTCGCAAAATCGCCAGGGGGAAAAAGACCGGATCCGCGCCGACCTCGATTATCGGGTGAACCTGAAAAACGAGCTGCTTCTCACGGAGGTGCTGCGCCGGCTCGAAAATCTCGAGGGGAGCCGCTCGCACCTGCCGCCGACGGAAGATGAGAACAGCGGATGATGATCCGCAGCAGACGCCGATGAGCTCTTTCCATCGCCTTCGCGAATCCGCGGCAATCGTGGAAATCTGTGGAGCCTTCTTGCGCGCTCTTTAATCCACTTCGAAATCACTTCATGCCCGCGCGAATCGCACCGCTCCGCATCGGCCCCGTCACGCTCGGCGGGAAACTGCCGGCGCTGATCCTTGGGCCATGTGTAATCGAGTCGGAAAAATTCGTTAGGCGCATGGCCCGCCGGATTGCCGAGATCTGCGCCGCGGAGAAGTTGCCGTTCATCTTCAAGGCTTCCTACGACAAAGCGAATCGCACTTCCGTGCGTTCGTTTCGCGGCATCGATGCGCGCGAAGGCTGCGCGCTCCTCGCGGAGATCGGTCGCGAGCTTTCGATCCCGGTGACGACGGACGTCCATTCGCCTAACGAGGCCGAAATCGCGGGCAAATTCATCGACGTTCTCCAGATCCCCGCCTTTCTCTGCCGGCAGACTGATCTGATTCGCGCCGCCGCTGAGACGGGTCGGGTCGTGAACGTCAAGAAAGGCCAGTTCCTTGCCCCATGGGATCTGCGTCCGATTGCGGAAAAGCTCGACGCATTTGGAGCCAAAAAATTCTTCTTCACCGAACGGGGCACGACCTTTGGCTATAACAACCTCGTGGCTGACATGCGCTCGCTCGCCTGGATTCACGAGGCGGGTTACCACATTATTTTTGACGCGACCCATTCCGTGCAGCGCCCCGGGGGCGCGGGCGATTCCACTTCGGGTGACGCGGCGCTGGCGCCGGTCCTCGCGCGTGCGGCACTCGCGGCCGGTTGCGATGGGCTTTTCATGGAGGTGCACGAGAACCCGGCGCGTGCGCTCTCCGATGGGCCGAACCAGATTCCGCTAAAGGATTTGCCGAAGCATCTGCGCGTGTTTAAAGCTATTCATGCTGCGGTCTCGTAGCGCGCCGCGGATCGTCCGAAGCGCGCGATTCAGCTTTCTCACGGTCGTGGCTTGCAGCCTCGTCGGCGTTTCTGCGAGCGCGAAACCGCAACGACAGACCACAGGCACGCCGGCGGACAAAACCGGACTGAAAGACATCCCACTCACCGTCGGTCACGAAGCCAAAGGGCTCGTCCTGCCAAACTACGATCGGCAAGGCAAGCTGCTCGGCCGTTTCGAAGCCGAGACAGCCAACCGGCTCGATGAAAATCACGTTCGTTTCACGCATTTGCTCATGACCACCTTCGACGCGCAGGAGAAACCGGATTATCACGTGAACATGCCAAACGCCGTGCTCAATCTCGAGACGCGCGTGATCGTTTCCGATCAGCGCACAACCGTGAAACGCGTCGACTTCGAAATCGCCGGCGACGCGATGCGATTCAGCACGCTGACCCATCAGGGCACACTGACCGGTCACGTTCATATGACGATTTACAACCAGTCGGAGCTGGCTGGGAAAAAGAGCGCCAAATGAAAAAATTCCTGCCTGCGCTGATCCTGCTGGCGACGCCCGCGATTCTTCCCGCGCAAAATTCGTCGCCAGAGCCAAACCCGCCGACCATCACGCTCGCGCAGCCGGCGCCGGGCGCACCCGCGACCACGACGCAGATTTATTCGGATGAAGCTTCCTTCGATACCGAGAAACGCATCGGCATCTTCACCGGCCACGTCCGGGTTTTCGATCCGCGCTTCAACATCCAATCCGACAAGCTGACCGTTTACATTCACAAGGAAGAAAGCGAAGGCCTGGAGAAGGCGATCGCGGTCGGCAACGTCGGCGTCGTGCGCGACAAGACCGACCCGAAAGGCGGCCCGCCCTCCAAGGCGGTCGGTCTGTCCGAGAAAGCGGTTTATACTTCTTCCGATGGCAACGTCGAGTTGACCGGAAGCCCGCGCGTCCAGCAGGGACTCGACACGCACATCGCGACCAGCCCGGATACGGTCATGATCCTGAACCAAAACGGCCAGCTCACCACCCACGGACCGAGCCGGACGGAGATTCGCCAGGAGGCAAAGGACAAAAACGGCAGACCCATCCCGAGCCCCGGGACGGGTGCGAGCGCTGCTCCTTCGCCGACGCCGAAGAAATCATGAGCACAGGAACTGTGGCCGCGCCGGAGCGACGAAACGCGGGAGACACACCCGAGTCCAACTCCTTCGTCCTTGCGACGGCGGGTCTGGTGAAAATCTACGATGGTCGCGCGGTTGTGAATGGGATCGACCTCACGGTCGGCCCCGGGGAGATCGTGGGATTGTTAGGCAAAAACGGGGCCGGCAAAACCACGAGTTTTTACATGATCGTGGGACTCGTTAGGCCAAACTCCGGGCGGGTCGTTTTCTCCGGCACGGATGTCACGAATTATCCGATGTACAAACGCGCACGGCTTGGAATGGGTTATCTGCCGCAGGAGGAGTCGATCTTCCGGAAATTGACCGTCGAGCAGAACATCCTCGCGATCCTCGAGACGATGCGGCTGAGCAAGAAGGAAAGAAAACATCGCTGCGAGGAGCTGCTCCATCAGTTCGGGATCGAGCGAATCGCAAAGAACACCGCGCTGACCTTGAGCGGCGGCGAAAAACGGCGCCTAACGATCGCGCGATCGCTCGTGACCCGGCCGAAGCTTCTCATGCTCGACGAGCCCTTCAGTGGCGTCGATCCGATCGCGGTTTACGACGTCCAGCAACTGGTCGTAAATCTGCGCCAGAGCGGGCTCGCCATTCTCATTACCGATCATAACGTGCGCGAGACGCTCTCGATCGTGGATCGCGCCTATCTGATCGATGAAGGCCAGGTCGTGAGCGAAGGCACCAAGGATTTCCTGATCAACGACCCCATCAGCCGCCAGCTTTACCTCGGCGAACGCTTTCAGATGTAACCAAAGGAGAGACGACCGCATGCAAACTGCCCACAACCAGCCCACCGTTAAAGTGACCGGCCGACACCTCGCGATCACGGACGCGATCAGCGATTACGCCACGCGGAAGATTGAAGGTCTGCATCTCGATTATCCCAAAATTATCGAGGCGCATGTCATCGTCGGCGTCGAGAAACACCGGCACTGGGCGGAGATCGTGCTCGTTTGCTCGAACCACATCACGATCGAAGCATGCGAAGAAACCGACGACCTTTACGCTGCACTCGATGCCGTTAGCGACAAGATCGCGCGCCGGATGCGCAAGTATAAGACGCGTCTGCTCCGTCGCCATCGTCCCCGAAAGGAAGACATCCGGCACATCGAGGAAAAGATTCTTAACCCCGAGCCGGTGGAAAAGGAAGAACATCACGAACACCCGGTCGTGCGAACCGAGCGGATTTCGCTCAAGCCGATGTTTATCGACGAAGCCGTCCTGCAATTGGAGATTTCGCCGCGAGAATTCATCGTCTTCATGAACGCGCGCAGCTCCCGGGTGAGTGTGATCTACCGGCGCAAAACCGGCGACTTTGGTCTTATTGAGCCGTCGTTAGGCTAAAGGATGGGCGCCGGTGCGGCTGTCCCAGTAGAAATCGAAGTCTTCGGCTTCCTGGTTATAGCCGTGGCCATTTCAGCGCAGGATGGGCGGCAATGTGAAAAGCCTGCCCTCACCAACAGACACGTCCGTCCACAGCACCAGGTAAGCTCACATAGCGCACCCGTCTCGCTTCTGAGTTATTTCGGCCGCGATCGCAATGATCTTACCCCGAGGCTGATGCCGTAGCATGAGCTTGAGCGAGGAACGGAAGAAGATTTACCTGTCCGAACAGATTCAACACTCCTATGGCACGACAGTCAGCGAGAGGTCGTTGCCATCACCTCCTTCATAACTGGCTTGGAGTTTGTTTCGGCCGACGGTAAGGACTGTGCCATCGGGCAGGTTTGCAAACGTGCCGCCGATCGGTGTCGCGGAAGTGTTGTTAATGATCAGAAATGACGTGCCTAACGCGAGACGACGCTGAGCGATCGGGTGAAAGGAAAACTCCGCGCCGTTTTCGATCGTGACGCCGCAGGCCGTCACCTGGTCGGCTTTGGCCTTTTTGGTGTTGAGCTGATAAGCATAGCTGCTCTCTTGCTTAAAGCTTAGTGTATCCTGGATCGTAAGCGTGGCAGGCCGGCTTACACTCACACTCGGTGCGAGTGAAGCGCCCGGCCCGGAGCCACTCCCGATCGTCACCGGACCCGCGATCGTTCCGCTGCCGCCGAGGGTGCCGGCGGTGACATTAACTGGGCCGGCGCCGGTGCCTGAGCCAGCCCTGTTCGTGACCCTGAGCACACCGGCGCTGATGGTCGTGCCGGCAGTGTAGGTGTTTGCACCAGCGAGGGTAAATATCCCCGTACCAGCTTTGCCCAACGAACCGGTAGTAGCTCCAATGTCTTCGATTACGCCCGAAAAGGCGGTGGATAAGTTGTTTGTTCCCAGAGTGAGTCCTACCCCGCCCAGATTCACAATTCCATCGCCTTCGACCGACCCGATCGAAAAAGCGCGCGCATGCGAGGTAAGATCCAGGAGTCCGTTTCCAAACAGTTCCACCCGAGCCCCGTCGCCGGTCGAGGAGGACCAGAACTGGATCTGTCCTCCTTCGCCGCCATTGATCCCGCCATTGGCAATCAGAACCGAATTGGCTGCGTGAGTGCTGTTGAGGAAGATAGTCACACCTCCTTCTGCACCATCTGCCTGTCCTCCCTGATTAATGAAAGTGCCATGGTCAGCCGTCGCTTGAGTGAAAAACCGAGTCATTCCACCCAGGCTTCCGTTGGTTATACCGCCTTGATTGATAAAAGTGCAGCTGCCGGCAAGCGCATATCCAACAAGATCTACATCACCGCCCGGGTTTGTACTCAGGAAGTTACCCGCTGTGGTAAATGTGTTCATCGAACCCGCCGACGCTGTTCCCGTGATAGAAATCGCGGCCGCATTTCCGTTATCGTCTACTTCGGCAGTAAAGTTCTGAATGACTCCGGAATTGTTGCTGATGCCGACTGCGACACTCAGTACAGCGTTTGGGATCGCGACCGGGACAGTGATATTGTAAGCACTTGCTCCTGAATCGAAAACGATTCGATCCAAACCGGTGATAGTCGAGACACGTACCTTCGTCGTGGTTGAAACGTTGAAGCTAGCTGTATCGCCCGTGCCGGGCACGGTCGCAGGGGTCCAGTTCGCAGCCGTATTCCAATCAGAGCTGAGGGGATGAGCGTTCCAGGTCGCGCTGCCGCCATACATTGGCGAATTAGAGAGCGCGAGACCGAGACTAAAAAGCGCCACATAGATAGATCCGGCGCGCTGTTGGTGCTGTGAAAGGTTCGTATTCATATCTTTGCTGTGATTCACAATGACGAATTACTTGAGGTGAGCGTTAAAAAAGTTAATTACATCCACTTTGACCTTGTTAGGCGGCGACTGGCCGTCCCAGCTGTCCCAATAAGCGAAGGAGTGTTCATTACTTCCCATGATGGTGAGGGTTTTATAGGCGCTGTCTGGCACCCCGGCGGATCGCAAGCCGCAGATCATATCGACAATCTGATGATATGGCATTGGATCATGCTGAGTGTTGATGAGATAGAGTGGCTTAAAGGTCGCCGGATCGTATGATGTGATCAGCGAGACCGGTGAGTCGCTCTTCTGAATGCTAAGACTGCCGGTGTGAGTGTAATTCTCAATATCGCGAGTAAAATCAGGTAACGGGTCGGGGTCGCTGCCGTAATGCTCGGTTGTCCGATCAGAAAAATCGTATGCGCCGGATAAACTGACGGCGCAATCCACCTGATCGCTGGCGGACCAGTTCGGCCACCCGCTCGAGCTGTTAGTATTAAGAGCTACCCAAATCGCGAAGGTGCCGCCCGCAGAACCACCGAGGACGCCGATCCTCCCATTGCAGTGAGGGTCAGCTCGAAGGGCGCGAACTTCTGCTTCGATATCGTCTGATTGCTCTGGCGGCCGTCCGGAAGCGATACCCTCTGCGGTGGAATCATGGCAATGCTGGGTCGGCATGACCCCGCAGGGCGCCAGTTCGTAATCCAGGAAAGTGGGGGAAGGCGCTGGCGTCGGTGTGACCGCGCAATTTGGGACAGGAGATGATTCCGTGCCCTGGGCTTCGGCGAATGAGGATAGACTCAGCGACGCA
>JAICMR010000028.1 GCA_025929155.1 Chthoniobacterales bacterium
AATTACATCATCAACGTCATCACCGACATTGTTAGGCGCTACGACGTCGATGGGATTCATCTCGACGATTACTTTTATCCTTATCCGCTGGAGCACGGCGCGGCGACGTTTCCCGACGATTCTACCTGGCAACGTTTCGGGGCGGGCAAAGGTCCAAGCCGCGCGGATTGGCGCCGGGAGAACATCAACGATTTTGTGCACTCGATGTATCGCGCGGTGAAAGCGACCAAGTCGAGCGTGCGCGTCGGGATCAGTCCCTTCGGCATCTGGCGGCCGGGCGTCCCGGCCACGACGAAAGCCGGGCTCGACGCCTACGGCCAGCTTTTCGCCGACTCGCGCAAATGGGTGGCCGAAGGCTGGGTCGATTATCTCGCGCCGCAACTTTACTGGGGAATTCATCCCGCGGATCAGAGCTTTCCGGTTTTGCTCAAATGGTGGCGCGAGCAGAGCCACGGCGTCCCGATCTGGCCGGGCATCGCGACGGAGCGGATCGGTTCGAAACGGCCGGCGCGCGAGATTATCGACCAGATCGAACTGACGCGCCGCGGCACGAAGTCGCCGGGAAACATCCAGTGGAGCATGAAGGCGTTAATGCGCGACCAGGGCGGAATTGATCAGCTGCTGCGCAAAGGTCCCTACGCGGAGAAAGCGGCGGTCCCGCGATAGTGCAGGAATCGTTCGGGCGGCTTCGTCGTAGCCTCTCTAATGTTTCGGGTACGGTGGGCGCCTCGCCCGCAGGTTTCTGCATTCGGCAGAAACGAGCTTTTGCAGGAAGAAGTGCGGCAAGTTCGCGGTCGCGGAATCCGATCGCCCGCGGGCGCGACGCCCTCCCTACCGAAAGAGATCCGCGCGACGCGTGGTTTAAAACGCGTGGCGAAACTGCTCGTGTTGCTGGATTCGCTCGGCAAAGGCGGGCCGTTCGTCCGCCGAAAGTTCCGCGGGGAATTTGGCGTGCGAGCGATTCCATCGACCGATCCATTCCGCGGCGAGAAGCTCATATCGACTGGTCCACTTGGACCCAAGCGCGGCTGGCGTGAACGCAATCGTCGTTGCCTCCTTTGCACCCGCGGGGCGACCGTTCGCAACGAAGAATCCGGCGGCGAGGAGCGCGCCGCGCGCTGCGGTCGAGTGCGAGTAGGTAAAAAGCTCGACGGCGCGGCCGGCGCAGGCGGCGAACAAGCTGCGGAAAAGCTCGATCGTCCATTGTTCGCCGTGCGTTTTGCTGGAGAACATGTCGTAGAAAATCAGGTCCGGCGGCACGGGCGCCTCCGCGACCGTCTCAAGGAAATTACCCGGCACGAGCGACCAGCTTAAGCCCGGGTGCCGCTTCGACTGCCAGGTGCCGTTCTTGAGGATTCCGGCCGGGCCACCGTGGCGCAGATACGGAAACTCGTCGTCGTGACGCAGCGCAAGCCGGAGCGAGTCGAAATCGTTTTCGAAGCTGACGATTTGCAAAGCGCAGACTGCGCCTAACGAAGCCTGGGTTTCATAACATTCGATCGTCGCCATCGCGTTCGCGGCCGCGCCGAGGCCGACATCCCAGATCACCAGTGGTTCAGCGTTCGTTAGGCGCAGCCGCTCGGCGAGTTGCGATTGCTCGACGTAAAGGCTCCGCGCTTCCTCCATCGGCGGTGTGCGCATGTGCATGATTTCTCCGGAAGTGGTTTGTCGAATGCTCGCGAAACCTTCGTGCGCGATGTGCACCTCGTAGTTGCCTAACGACCGCGACTTTTGTCGCGCTGGCTTCGGCCGCCGGATTGGATTTTCCCGGTCCGATTCTGCAAGGACGCCGCGCTTTTCCCGGTAAAAAGCCCCGAAGCTTCCGGCGAGAATGCTCGCGCGCATCTCACGCAGGAGCTGGTGATAAAAATGAATGTTGTGCTTCCCGAGCAGTTGCCAGCCAAGCGTCTCGCCCGTTTTCGTGAGGTGATGCAGATAGGCGCGCGAATACCGGGCGCAGGTCGGGCAACGGCAGTCCGGGTCGAGCTTTTCCTCGGAGAATTTGTAAACCCCGCGACGCATCTGGAGGAATCCACGCGAGGTAAAAACCGCGCCGCGCTGCGCCAGTTGCGTCGGCATGATGCAATCGAACATGTCGATTCCGCGGTGCACCGCCTCCAGGATATCGAGCGGCGTGCCAACACCCATGAGGTAGCGCGGCTTGTGGTTAGGCAAAAGCTCCGCGGTGAATTCGCAGAGGTCTTCTCGCTCGTGTTTCCGTTCCCCGACCGCGAGACCGCCAATCGCGAAGCCGTCGAAATCCATCGCGCCTAACGATTCCACGCTTTGCCGGCGCAGCTCCGGGAAGAGCGCGCCCTGGACGATTGCAAACATCGCCTGCAGCGAATCGCCCCGCGCCGCGAGGCTGCGCGCCGCCCAGCGCGCGGTCAACTCGACCGCTGCGCGCGCTGTGGTTTCATCCGCGGTCGAGGCGACGCATTGATCGAGCGCCATCATGATATCGCTGCCGATCTCGCGCTGCGTCTCAATGCTCAGCTCCGGGCTGAGCAGAATGGAGCGGCCATCGAGATAACTTTGAAAGATCGCGCCCGCTTCGCTCATCGAGCGGGCGTGCGGGAGCGAAAAAATTTGGTAGCCGCCGGAGTCGGTCAGGACGGCGCGATCCCAGCTCATGAAGCCATGAATCCCACCCATACGGCGAAATACCTCCGTTCCGGGCCGGAGCAGGAGATGGTAAGTATTCGCCAGCAGAATCTGGGTGCCGGCTTCTTCGAGCGTGCGCGTGAGCTGCGCTTTCACGGTCGCCTGCGTCCCAACCGGCATGAAAAGCGGCGTCTGCACCTCGCCATGCAAGGTGCGAAAAGTCGCCGCGCGCGCCCGCGAATCCGAGGCGGTCGCTTCGAGGCGAAAGGGCAAACGGGAATCGTTCATCGCGTGGCTCGGACTTTATCCACTTCCTGGTAGGCTGGAATCGCGGTCTAACTGTTCGCCATCGCAGCGGCGGCGCGATAAGTTCGAGCCGTGCAGAAAGTGGCGAAAAAGTTTCATTCCCATGCCGAAGCGGCCGAGGCCGATCAACAGTTTTACCGCGATCTCACTGGCAATCAGCGGCTCGAAATCTTACTCGATCTGATCGCATTCAACCCAACTAATGAAACTGCAGAAGGATTTAAGAGAGTTTATCGAATTGTTAAACAGCCACGACGTTGACTACCTCGTAGCTGGTGCTTTCAGCCTGGCTTTCCACGGCCTCGCGCGGGCAACGGGAGACATCGATCTCTTTATTCGGCGCTCGCAAGCCAACGCGGACAAGTTGTGGGCCGTGCTGAACGACTTCGGTTTTGGCGAGGTTGGACTCGATCGGGACGCTTTTCTCGAACCTCAGACTGTGATTCAACTTGGGGTGGCGCCGCATCGTATCGATCTGCTTACTGATATCGATGCGGTCAGTTTTGACGAGGCATGGCTGGCGCGCGAGATCGCAGTTCTTGATGATCTGCCTGTGCCGATGTTGAGCAAAAAGCTGCTGATCGCGAACAAGCTCGCGGTGGGCCGGCCGCAGGATATTGCTGATGTGGCGCGACTTCGTGAGCAGGCTGACCGCTCGCCGGCGAAAGAAATTCTATGAACGATCGCGCGTTGGAATTCATCCATCGATTCGTCCCGGGTCGCTCGAAGCGCACGCTCCTTCTCTTGCACGGCACTGGCGGGGACGAGAACGATCTGCTTCCGCTCGCGCGCGAGCTAGATCCGCACGCGGACTTGCTCAGTGTCCGCGGGCGGGTCTTGGAGAACGGAATGCCGCGGTTTTTTCGGCGTTTGACCGAGGGAGTTTTCGACGAGGAAGATGTCGTTAGGCGAGCGCAGGAGCTGGCGGATTTCGTCGCGCAGGCGCGGGAACACTATGCGCTCCAGGAAGGCAGGTTGATCGCCGTCGGTTACTCGAACGGCGCGAACATCGCGAGCGCGATGCTCTTGCTGCGGCCTGGGATTCTCGACGGTGCTGCCCTCCTGCGGGCGATGGTTCCCTTTGTGCCTAACGAATTTCCGGACCTGCAAAAAGCTCCGGTTCTGATCGCGGAAGGCGCGCATGATCCGATCGTTCCGCGAGAAAATGCACAGCGCCTCGCCGAACTCTTCCAGCGGGCGCGAGCTGACGTGCGAATCGACTTTGAAGAAGCTGGCCATAATCTCACCGCCACGACACTCTCGCTGGTTCGGAGTTGGCTTGCGGAAATTAAGTAATCGAGCGGCGGCGCGGCGATTGCGACGACAGTCCTCCGCGATAGACTGCCGCCGATGCGAGCAGCCAGGGTGGCGAAATTGGCAGACGCGCCAGACTTAGGATCTGGTGGAGCAATCCTTAGGGGTTCGAGTCCCCTCCCTGGCAATTTTTCTCGATGAAGGATCCGCACCTCGAGATCGAGCGGAAATTTCTTGTGCGGGAGATGCCGCCGGGATTCGAGCGGCTGTCGCGTCGAGAGATCGAGCAGGGTTATCTGATCGTGGGGAAAAAGGCCCATCTGCGTCTGCGGCGTTCCGGACGGCAGTATTATTTGACGTACAAGCGGGACGCAAAAGTCGGCCGTGAGGAACGGGAAATGAAATTGACCGCGAAACAATTCGCCCTCCTCTGGCCGGCGACGAAGGGGGCGCGCCTAACGAAAACCCGCTACAACGCGCCCTGGAAAAAACGGACGATCGAAATCGATATTTATCGCGGCTCGCACGCCGGCCTGGTCGTCGCGGAAGTGGAATTTCCTGATGCGAGAACGGCCGAAAAATTCCAACCGCCTCCCTGGCTCGGCGCAGAGGTGACGGGCGTGCGCCGCTACAGCAATGTGGGTCTCGCGCGCGATTAAGCTGGTGGAACCAACGAACGCGCCGTCATCCCGGGCGAAGCCGAACGAGCCCGCGGCCTTTCCTCAGCGCGTGCGAAGAAGCTTCCCGGCGCCTCACGGGATCGCTCGACTCCGCTGCGCTCCGCTCGGGATGACGACAGGATTCGTTAGGCCGTTTTTTTCCACTTGGCCGCGCTGGCGATCTGCGTTAATCGCAGAGCGAAAGGTGCCTTATGCTCTCGATCAAGAAACTCCTCGGACACGATGAGAAATTTTACGACCTGCTGGAGGCGAGCGCACAGCAGGCCGACAGCAGCGTGCATCACCTGGTCGATCTGCTGGCGAGGCTGGAGCAACACGACTCACCGCAGAGCCTTGAGGAATTCGTCCACAGCCGGCGAAAGGATAAGAAGATCACGCAGGAGCTGACGGAGCAGCTTTGCAAAACTTTTATCACCCCACTGGAACGGGAAGACATTCAGGCGCTCGCGACCGCGCTCTACAAAATCCCGAAGACGGTAGAGAAGATCGGTGAGCGGGTTCTGATTTGTCCGGGCGATCTCCACGGCAAGAATTTTCAGAAACATTTGCAGCTCCTCGACGAAGCAGCCGAAGCCGTACTCGCAATGGTGAAAGAACTGCGCAACGGCACCGACGTGGCGACCGCGCGCGAGATGAATGCCCGTCTCCAGACGATCGAAGGAAGCGCCGACAAGCTCGAACTCGATCTCCTGCGCGATCTCTACCATGGCGATTACGAGCCGAAGCAGATCATCTTCTTGCGCGACCTCTACGAGCTGCTTGAGAAGGTGATCGATCGCTGCCGCGACGCGGGCAACATCATTCTCCAGGTTGTGCTCAAGTATTCCTGATTCGTTAGGCAAACGACGCGCCACCTTCGCATGACGCTCTTTCTCATGGTCGTCTTCGCGGCGATCGCCTTCGAGTACATTAACGGTTTTCACGACGCCGCGAACGCGATCGCGACCGTCATCTCGACCAAAGTGCTGACTCCGCGCCAAGCGATCGCGATGGCGGCTTTTTTCAACTTAACCGGTGCGCTGATGGGCACCGCGGTCGCGACGACGATCGGCCAAGGCATGGTTGACCTGAAGGTTGTGACGATGCGAACCGTGCTCTGCGCGCTCTTCGGTGCCATCGTTTGGAACCTGCTTACGTGGGTTCTCGGGTTGCCCTCGAGCTCGAGCCACGCGCTGATCGGCGGGCTCTGCGGGGCAGCGATCGCGTCGGCCGGCGGAGACTTTTCCGTGCTGAAATGGCAAACCGGCCTCTGGCCAAAGGTCGTGCTCCCGATGATCACGTCGCCCGTCGCCGGCTTCATCCTCGGCGGACTGCTCATGTTCATCCTGCTTTTCGCACTGCAGGCGCTCACGCCGCTTTTCGTGCATCAGGTTTTCGGCAAGTTACAGCTCGTAAGTGCCGCCTGGATGGCGCACAGCCACGGCACGAATGACGCGCAGAAGACGATGGGGATCATTGCGCTGGCGCTTTTTGCCGGCACCAGCAACGGCGCCTTTGCCAATCTTCCCCCGTTCCTCCACTTCCTGCGCACGCCGGTCTTCGAGGTGCCGTCGTGGGTGGTCATTCTCTGCGCAACGACGATGGCGGCAGGGACGGCTGGCGGCGGCTGGCGCATTATCCGCACGCTGGGACACAAAATGGTGAAGCTGCAGCCGGTCCACGGTTTTGCGGCGGAGACGAGCGCGGCGGTTATCATCCAGGTCGCGAGCAACTACGGCATCCCCCTTTCCACTACACACGTCATCTCGACCTCGATCATGGGCGTCGGCGCGGTGAAACGGTTTAGCGGGGTAAAGTGGACCGTCGTTAGGCGAATCGTCTGGGCGTGGGTTTTCACCTTGCCGGTGAGCGCGCTGCTCAGCTACGGGATGGCGGAAATTTGGGCGCTCTTCTAACCATCGAGATGACAGGTTGAGGACGAACCCGGCAGGTCGTGGGAGTTTCGACTGATTGGAGGAAAATGGGCTTTCGGCAGCTTCACGGGATGGTTCGATCCCGCTGCACTCCGCTCAGGATGACGGCGGGACCTTTCCGCCGCCTTAGCCTCTGCGCGCTCTGCTTTCTCCGCGGTTAATTTTTCTGGGTGCGCGCCGCGGTCCCGATCGGTTCCGTGTCGTGTAGTCGCCCGTAGTCGACACTGAGCCGACCATCGCCCGTCGAATGGTAAATATCGACGAAGTGCTCGCCGAATCGCACGTCTTTCCAAGTGTAATCGCGCTGGCTCTGGACCGACGCCGGGATCACGGTCTCGATGCAAACGACCGACGCGCCGAATCGCCCATCGCTCGCTTCGAGCGACTCCGCGGTTTCGCCGTAGAGCGGGCTCGATTCGTCGATCACGTGGCGCAAGGTCAGGGCCGTCGGGAACATCATCAGCCGGTCAAAAGCGAGCTTTAGCTGGTAAAATTTCCGAAACGCCGGGTCTTCCAGAGTTGCTTCGTCGCGCATGAACATGATCCGAAATTCCGCTTCGACCATGCTGTGGTGGCGCAGGTTGGCGACGCGGATCATGAGATTGGGCTGGCCGTCGAATGGCGCGATCACGACGTTCCGGCTGAACTCGATCCGCGCCGTCGGCCGCGAGAAGCGCACGAAGATGAGGCCGGTGATCACCGCCAGCCAAAACATCCCGGTCATAATTTCGAGCGTGGTGAGAAGATGCCCGTAGAGCGTGGTGGGATACATGTGTCCGTAGCCGACGGTCGCGAGCGTTTCCACGCTGAAGAAAAACGCGTCGAGGAGAGCGCCGGGGCGCAGGCCGGCGATGGAGTTTGCGCCGGTGGTGTAAAGCGCCGCGAAGATCAGGTTGATCGCGAGATAAAGGCCGGAGATGAAGACGACGAATTTCGGCCAGCTCAACGCCAGAACCCAATGGTAGATATCGCGCCAGTCTTGCCGGCCGGCGTTAATCTTTACGAACTCGAACTGTCCGGCGTGGATCGAAACTCCCTGGGAACGCTTCATCATTAATCGGAAATGTCCCTATCACGCGCGCCGGCTAAGTCGAGCCCGCGCAGGAGGTGAATGAACGGACCCGGTCACCGAAATCGTGTCCCTTTCGCTCGACAAATTCCGCATTCTATCAGGTAATCGACGACTAACGATGACCGAACTTGCAACCAGCGCGATTGAGAGCCGGGTCGTCTTCGAAAATAGCGCGAAATCCTTCACCGTTCGCGATCTGATCGATGCCGCGCATTTCCGTGGGGAAATCGCGGAGCCGTGGCGGAGATTTCTGCGGCTTATTGCGGCGGAAAGCAAGGCGGATGAAGCCGGCCAGGAAGCGGACGACGACGCGATCGCTTCGGCAGCGGAACAGTTTCGTTATCAGCATGATCTGATCACGGCCGAGGAAACCGAGAGGTGGCTTGGAGAGCGCGGGATCGATCTCGGTCATTTCAGCAGCTACTTCGTGCGCCAGTTCTGGAGCACAACAGTGGAAGATGATGAGGCAACTGAAGATCAAAACTTCGAGTCAGGCAGCGAAGAACTGCGCACGCTTTTCGCGATCGAGCTGACGCTTGCGGGCGATCTCGATGCGATGGCATCCCGCTCGAGCTGGCACGTTGCCGCGCGCGCGGCCGCGGAAGCCGTCGATTCGGAACAAATTGCTGTCGCGAAGGCACGTTTCCGCAAACGCCACAACCTCAACGAGGAGACGGAAGGCGATTGGTTAGGCAAACTTGGCCGAGATCCCGAATGGCTGCGCGCGCAGCTTGAGATGGAGGAGGCTTACGAACAGGCTTGCGCCAGACTTCTCACGCCGGAAGCGCGCGGTCGCGAAATTTCCGCGCTTCGTTTGCCGCTCACTCGTTTCGAGGTGGAAACGATCGAGCTCGATTCACTCGATGCCGCGCGGGAAGGGCTCCTTTGCGTGCGCGAAGACGGCATGTCGATGGAAGAAGTCGCCAATGAAGGTCGCTATCCGTACCGGCACACGGAGATTTTGCTCGAGGATGTGCCGGAGGATTTGCAGCAGAAATTCCTCAGCGTCACGCCGGGAGACGTGCTCGAACCGATCGCGCACGGTGAGAGTTTTCACCTTTGCCGGATCATCGGCAAAGCCGAGCCGCACCTCGATGATTCGCTGGTCAAAAGCCGCGCGGAAGATCGGGTTCTCGAGCGGCATTTCGATGAGCTGATCTCCCGGCACGTGTTCTGGAAGAACGTTCTCGCCTGACAAAATGAAAGCGACCGACGACACGCTGTTGCGGCGCACTTCGCTCTTTCAATTCTTATCCGACGAACATTTCGAGAAGCTCCGTTCGCTTCTCCAGGAGGAGCATTACGAATTTGGCGATCTGATCGTTAGGCAGGATGACCCGGCCGATTCGTTTTATGTGCTCCTCTCGGGCCGCGCGCGGGTCGTCAAGTCCGATCAAAATGGAACGGAAATCGTCCTCGCGACACTCAGGCCCGGAGACAGTTTTGGCGAGGCCGCGCTCGCGGAAGGCGGCACGCGCAACGCGACCGTCCGTTGCAGCACGGGCGTCGAGGCGCTCCGGCTCGATCGCGCGGATTTCCGCGGCCTGATTGAGGAAAACCCCGACCTAAAAAAGCATCTTGAGCTGACTGCACGGCATCGGTCGCTCCACGGGTTTCTTTATCAATTCAGCAACTTCGGTCGTCTGCCGGTGCCGGCGCTACGGAGCCTGATCGAGAAACTGGAGCCGGTCGAGGTGGCGAAAGGAGGCAACATCATCCGGCAAGGTGACGCGCCTGGCGCGATGTTCATCCTCGAGAAAGGCCGCGCTCGCGCCTACTCGCAGAACAACGGTTCCGAGCACAATCTCGCTTTCTATCGCGACGGCGATTTCTTCGGCGAACTCTCCATCCTGCAAGGCTCGCCGCGCTCCGCGACGGTCGAGGCGTTCAGCGATTGCAGGTTGCTCGCGCTCGAGCCGGACGCGGTCCAGGACCTGAAGCGGCGTCATCCCGAATTCGGCAAGCTGATGGAGGAGCGGCTCGCGCAATACAAGTTGAAAACCGAGGCGCGCGTCCCACTGGATTTCACGAGCGAAATGCTCCCGGCCGAGGCGACCCAGCACGATAAAGTCGAGCTCGAACAAGACACGGGGAAACGGAACCCCGACGTCGACGCGCCGTTTGCGGAAGAGGGAGGTCTTTTTCGCAAGAGCAAAAAGCGAATTCGCAAAATCGAAGCGATCGAGCAGATCGACGAGATGGATTGCGGCGCCGCGAGCCTCGGGATGATCTGTCGACATTTCGGCCGCAAAGTTTCGCTCGCGCGCATCCGGCAGCTTTGCCACACCTCGACCGACGGTACGAGTTTGAAAGCGATCTGCCGGGCAGCAACGGAACTGGGATTGGCCGCGCGCGCTTTGAAAGTTTCGCTGCGGAATCTGCCGTTGATGCCGCTGCCGGCAATCATCCATTGGGAAGGCAACCATTGGATGGTGCTTTACGACGTAAACGACAAGTTCGTTCGGGTGGCCGATCCGGCGCTCGGTTTGCGCAAGATTCCACGGAAAGAATTCGAGCAAAACTGGTCCGGCTACGCCGCGCTCTTCGACTACACGATCGCGTTTGCGAACGCGCCCGAAAGCAAGCCGGGCGTCACCTGGATTCTCCCGTTTCTCGCGAAGTTCAAAGTCATCTTCGCGCAGGTCATGTTGCTCGCGGTTGCGATCACGATGCTCGAACTGCTCTTCCCGATCTTTACTGAAATGGTCGTGGACAAGGTGATCGTCGAGAAGAACGTCAGCCTGCTCAAAGTCATCCTCCTCGGGATGGGCGCGGTCCTGGTCTTCGTGCAAATCTCGTCGCTTGCGCAGGAATATTTGCTCTCTTTCGCGGCGGTGCGGCTTGATACCGCGATCCTCGATTTCCTCAGCCGCCAGATGCTCTCGCTGCCGATGAGTTATTTTACGAGTCGCCGCACCGGCGACATCCAGCGCCGGCTCGACGGCGCGCGGCAGGTGCGGGAATTTGCCGTGCAACACGGTATCGGCGCCGTGCTCGCGCTTGTGCAATTGGTCGGCGCGCTCGCTCTCATGGTGATTTACAGCCCGTGGCTCATGTTCGCCTTTCTCGCGACAACGCCGCTCTATCTCGGGCTGATGTATTTCTCTCAAAAAGTGCTGCGCCCGCTCTTCGCCGGTGTCGAGGAGAGCCAGGGAAAATACAGCTCACACCAGATCGACGCGATCAAGGGCATCGAAGCCGTGAAAGCCGCCGCCGCGGAATCGGTCTTCCGCGACATGATGCTGAACGAATTCCTCGCCGTCTCGCGGAAGCTCTTTCGCAGCAGCTTCATCATGATGACCTACGACAGCGTCATGAGCACAATCGGAATGGTTTCGACCGCCATCTTCCTCTGGGTCGGTGCGAGTCAGGTGATGAATGGCAACCTGAGCATTGGTGGTTTCGTCGCCTTTAGCTCACTCACCGCGATGGCCTATGGCGGTATCCTGCGAACGTTAGGCGTGTGGGATAATTTGCAGTTCGCGTCGGTTTTGCTGAACCGATTGAACGACGTCTTCGAGCAGGAACCGGAGCAAGGTCGCGATCGTTCGCGCCTCACGCCGGTGCACAGTCTTGAAGGCCGCATCGAGCTGCGGCATGTCTCTTTTAAATACGGCGGGCCGGAAGCACCGAACATTCTTAGCGATGTATCGCTCGATATCGCGCCGGGAAAGATGATCGCGTTTGTCGGGCGGAGCGGCTGCGGTAAGACGACGTTGATCAAGCTAATCGCTGGCTTGCTCGAGCCGACCGAAGGCACAATCCTGTTCGACAACGTCGACCTGAAAACCCTTAACTATCGTGATGTGCGTCGGCACATCGGAATGGTTTTGCAGGAGAATCACATCTTCAACGAACCGATCGCGCGCAACATCGCCTTCGGCGATCCGGAGCCTGATCTCGACCGCGTCCTCCTCGCCGCGCAAGCCGCCGCCGCGCACGATTTCATCATGCGGTTGCCGTTAGGCTACGAAACGAAGATCGGTGAATCTGGCCTCTCCCTTTCCGGGGGACAAAAACAGCGGATCGCGATCGCGCGCGCAATTTACAACAACCCGCCGATCCTGATTTTCGATGAAGCGACGAGCGCGCTCGACACCGAGTCGGAGCGCGCAATCCAGGATAATCTGGGCCGCCTCACCGCCGGTCGGACGACCATCGTGATCGCGCATCGTCTGAGCACGATCCGCGAAGCCGACTCGATCGTGGTGCTCGAGAAAGGTTCTGTCGCCGAGGTCGGAAATCACGACCAGTTGATGGCGCAGCGCGGCCTTTATTTTTACCTGAGCAGCCAGCAACTCGGGATATGAAGACGCTGCGTGCATGACCGATTTCGCGATTCCACCGTTTCTGTCCTCATCACCTAACAATGCCTAACGAACTCGCCCAGCGCGGCTCAATCGAGACGGAATCGGAGATGCTCCCGCAGGATCCGCCGCCCTGGTTCGTACGCTCGCTGGCGTGGCTGTTGATCTCCATGTTCTCCGTCGCGCTGCTCGCCTCAATTTTCGTGCATCTGCCGGAAACGGTGACTTGTCCGTTCGTGCTCGTTGCCGCTGGTGGGGCCGATCCGATCCAATCGCCGCGGCTCGCGGTCATCGAGCAGGTTGCGGTTGCGGAAGGTGAAACCATCAAGCGCGGCGCGCCGCTCTTTATCCTGCGCTCGGATGAGATTCGCGGTTTCAGCACCGAGCAGCGGACGATGAAAGAAGACCTGAAAACTACCGAAGAGGGTCTCACCAAAGCCGACGCGGCTTATTTGTCGCAGGTCGAAATCAAGACCGCGGAAATCGCGCAGGCGGAGAGCGAGGTGAAGTTTCGCGAAAAGCATGCCGCGACGGCGCGCGACCTGATCGACCGAATGCAAATGCTCACAAAAAACGGCGGCATTTCGAAGGTCGAGATGCTCCGCTACCAGCTCGAAGCGTCGGAATCCGAAAAAGATTACAGCGTGGCGCAACGAACTTTGCAGCAGGTGAACCTCGAACTGGCGCAAATCAAAAACGAACACGCGCGGGTCCGTGATGAGAACGTCGCTGAGATCGAGAAACTCAAGGTCCGGCTTGCTGCGCTAACCGGCGACCTGGAAAATTCGCGGCAAAATCTGCTTACGATCCGCGCACCCTACGACGGCGTCGTGATTTCGCTCGCACAGCGCAACGCCGGCAGCGTCGTGCAAAATGGCCAGGAACTTTGCCAGCTCTCGCCCGCGAATGCGAAACCGATCGCGCGTCTCACGCTGAGCGAATCCGGGCTGCCGAAGCTCCAGAAATCTCAAGTCGTCCGCCTCTTTTTCGACGCCTTTCCTTATCAGCGCTACGGCGTCGTCGAGGCGAAGCTCGATTGGATCAGCCCCGCCGCGGTGTCCTCCGCCGGCGGGCCGCACTTCGTCGCGATCGCTTCGCTCAATTCGGCAGGAAATCGCGCGCAGCATCCGCTCGCGGTGCGTGTCGGCATGACGGGCGAGGCGCGGATCGTCACCGGCGAGCGCACAATAATCGAGTACGCGTTCGAACCGATTCGCCAGTTACGCGAAAACACAGGCGGTTGATGCGAAATGTTACCGCCTCTCTCCAAATTAAGGGTGGAGGAGATTGCGACCTCGAACCCTGCGATGGCGCGCTGCCTGCGCCTGGCGCAGCTCGCAGCCACTTCCGACGTGCCAGTCGTCTTGCTGGGCGAAACGGGAACGGGCAAAACGCTGCTCGCGCACGCGATCCATAATTCCTCCACCCGTGTGGAGCGGCCGTTTGTTGCGTTTAATGCGTCCGCCATGAGCGACACGTTGATCGAAAGCCAGCTCTTCGGTCACGAGCGCGGCGCGTTCACCGGTGCGCAGACGACAGTGAAAGGCAAGTTCGAGCTCGCGAACGGTGGCACTCTTTTTCTCGACGAGATCGCTGACATGAGCCCGCTCGCGCAGGTGAAAATCCTGCGCGTCCTTGAGTACGGGGAATTCGAGCGGCTTGGCTCCGAGCGGATGCTGACCTGCGACGTGCGAATTATCTGCGCGACTAATGTTTCGCTACGCGAACGCGTGCGGCAGGGAAAATTTCGCGAGGATCTGTATCACCGTTTGAATGGACTCACGCTGCTGATTCCGCCGTTGCGAGATCGGCTCGATGAACTCCCCGCGCTGATTGCGGCTGAGCTAAAAGCGGCGGCCCGGCGCGAGGGCAAAAAGATCAACGCGATTCATCCGGAAGCGATGGATAAACTGCTGGCCTATGAGTGGCCGGGAAATCTGCGTGAGCTCAGCCACACCGTGCGCACGATGGCGCTTTTCTGTGAGGGGCGGGTCATTTCATCTGATCACGTCATCTTTTCGCCGGATCTGAAAGCGAGTGGGATGGAGGAACCGGTCGGGGAGGTGCGGACTCAGCCTAACGAAAAGGAAAAACCGGCGGCTGACAATGATTTCTCACTCGCGCGGGCGCTGGCGCGACATGTGAGTTCGGTTTACGAACAGAACGGCCGGAACCAACGACGCACCGCGAGGCTGCTCGGGATTTCGCGTGGGACGCTGGCGCGGTACCTCCGCAAGATGGATCAGAAGTGAAGCAAAAGAGCTGTGTTATTCTGCGCGATCCGGCGCTAAAGTGAGGCCAGCGGAAGCAGAGAATCGAAGCTTCGAAAAATGGTTGAAGTTATCTTTCAGGGTCTCCAAACCGAAGAACGACAGACGGATGCGTTGCGTTTTTCAACGCCATAGGACTCGATTTACGTCTCCCTTTCACTGCCCGGCACAGATCATGGTTATGGGAGCGCAAACGTGAGTGCGCCGAAGAAAAAAACTTCTGCCAATGCAAGTGAATCCCCCGTCCGCAAGCAAAAGCGCAGCAAGGACAAATTAATCCGGCTCGATGACCTAATTCCTAAACAGAATGTCTCGGGCGGGCGTCAATTCCTCTTCGGAGCGACTGACATCAACCAAACAAAACAAAACAGAAAAAGGAGTTAGTTATATGGCTACTGATAAGAAAAAAGTTGAAGTGCGCGACCTGAAACCATCGAAGGACGCGAAGGGTGGCGTGGCGAAGCAGCAGAACAGCAAAGGCGGTATGCAGCAGAACCGCAATCGCAGCAACACCAACTCAAATCGCGGTCAGGCGAACAGCGGCGGGCGGATGCTCAGCTAGGAAGCTGCCTTCATGGATAGCCGATTCGCGGTCCGATCCCGCCCGGCAGTCCTCGTCTCCCCGATTTGGGAAACAAGCCGTCTGCGGTGGAATCCGTCGGCGGCTTTTCTTTTTGAAACCGCGAGGTACAGCCCGGCGGGATGTCGTTTCACAATCCGCGGCGCTCGGCCGACGGCCCGCCAACGCAGAGCATCCGGGGCGTGGCTATTGGTCCACCTCGTTGTATCGGGGCGCAGCCGGAAATGATCGCGAACGTGTGGCCGTTGCCGGCATAAACGGTGGTCGACTTTCCTCTGCCGCTCTGGCCGTAGTGCAGCAAATCAGTCGAGCTCAGTGGAACCAGAACCAATGCTTCGCCGGCCAGGGCATAGGAAACCGTCCCGGAACAATCGTAGCCCCTTGTCGTAAGAAGGAACTGTGGCCGCCGTAGGGCTGGGGCCGCTTCGTAAATCGATTCGCCGGCGAGATAGCGCGCTTGCGACGATCGGCGCTTTTTCCGGCGCCCACGCCACACCGTGACGGAGCTGCGCGAACGTCCCAGGCACTTGTCGGTCCTTTCAGGCGGAAGGGATTTGCTAATCGCCAGGTGTGGCGCGGCAAAAACGAGATGAATAGAATGCTGCAACGCGCAAGAAACATCCGTCAGAACCCAGCCGGTCACGTTACCAGGCGGGTCACTCGCACAAGAGAAACCGAGTCATCGACGGGACCGAATTTCCGCGCAAGACTTTCCTGTGCCGGAGATAAATAAAGAAGAGGTCGTAGAAGTCCTCGAGACGATTGCGACGCTGCTCGAGCTCCAAGCCGAAGAAAATCCGTTCAAGATCCGTGCCTACACGAATGCCGCGCGCTCGATCGAAACCTGGGGAGGAAACCTGCGCGAACTGGCGGAGCAGGATCGGCTGCTGGAAATTCCAGGCGTGGGGAAGGCGATCGCCGGCAAGATCAGCGAACTGGTCCTGACCGGTACATCGACGTTCTACGACGAGCTCCGCGCGAAATTTCCAGAGAAGATTCTCGAGCTCTTCTCCCTTCCCGGGCTCGGCGCGAAGAAGATCAAAGCGCTCTACGAGAAGTTGCAGGTGCATTCGATCGCCGATCTCGCCCAAGCCTGCTCCGACGGGCGTGTCGCAGAGCTACCCGGCTTTGGGAAAACCACGCAGGAGAAGCTCGCGAAAATTATCGGCGACCGGGCGAAAAATGCCGGAAGCTTCCAGCTCGGGCAGGTGGCAAGCGACGCGGAGCAGTTACAAAATGACTTCCGCTCGCATCCGGCGGCGCTGCTCGTCAGCATCGCGGGAAGTTACCGGCGCCGAAAGGAAGTCGTGCGCGACCTGGACTTCATTGTCGCGACGAAAGAGCCGGAAACGATCACTGAATTCTTCGTCGGTCACCCTTTGGTCGAGAGCGTGATCGCGCGTGGGGCGACGAAGACGAGCGTGCGGCTGCGGTCCGGGATTCAAGCAGATCTTCGCGTTGTGAGCAGCGCGGAATATCCGTTCGCGCTCGGCTATTTCACGGGGAGCAAGGAGCACAACATCGTAATGCGAAACCGCGCTCGGCAGCGTGGTTGGACCTTGAACGAGTATCGCCTCGCGCCAGCCGAGGACGGCGCGACGCAAAAGAAAAAACGGGTCGCTGAAAAGATTCCACGGGTGCGCGATGAGACGGAGCTTTATCGCGCTCTCGGGCTCGATTTCGTGCCGCCGGAATTGAGGGAGAATTGCGGCGAATTCGAAGCCGCGGCAAAGGGCAACCTGCCTCGGTTGATCGAACCTGGGAATTTGCGCGGCACTTTTCATTGTCACACGAGCGCGAGCGACGGTCGCAACTCGCCCGAAGAAATGGCCGCGGCCGCGCAGGAACTTGGGCTGCAGTATCTCGGCATCGCCGATCACAGTCGCAGCTCGATTCAGGCCGGCGGCCTCGACGCCGAGCGGCTCCGCGCGCAGGTGGCGGCGATCAAAGAGCTGAACAAATCGTTCGACGGCTTCCGTCTTTTCGCCGGTGTCGAGTGCGATATTTTGCGGGATGGCTCGCTCGATTTTGATGACGAAACGCTGAGCGAGCTCGATTACGTGGTCGCGTCGGTGCACTCGGCGTTTCAACTGCCGGAAGCGGAAATGACCGAACGGATCATCCGAGCGATTCGCCATCCGCTTGTGACGATGCTCGCGCACCCGACCGGGCGGTTGCTGCTCCGAAGACCGGCCTACGCAGTTGACATTCCTGCCATTCTCGATGCGGCCGCGGAAACTGGCACATGGATCGAAATCAATGCCGCTCCGAAGCGGCTTGATCTCGACTGGCGCTGGTGGCCGCTCGCGAAATCGAAGGGCGTCAAATGCGTCATCAATCCGGATGCACACGGAGTCGAGAAGCTGCAGGAGCTCTGGTTCGGCGTCGGTGTCGCGCGGAAAGGGTGGCTCACGAAGAGCGATGTGGTGAACACGCTGCCGTTAGGCAAAATCGAAGATGCTTTGGCCCAAAAACGTCGAGCGTGAAGTTCTTGTCATGACTTCTTCAACGAGGGTTCCGCCGGAGCAGGTGATCTTGAGCGACGGCTATTTCGATTGTCGCAACATCGGAAGTGAACACGTAGAGAATCCGGCCCTGGTAGGTACTCCCGATACGGATCTGGAACGGCTATTCGGTACGGATCGCTGCGCTCCCAGGTTGGGCCGAAGGCTCCTTTGGGCTTCGCTCGGGAGCGATTAGATGGTTTCTCGCTGCGGCATGAACATCGTCAGACATTTGCAGGCGCCGCCAGCTTTGAGGAATTCGCTCATCGGCAGCGGGTGACAATTGAACCCGCGCTCGCCCAACGACTCCATTAGTTTCGGCGCGCCTTCCGGGAGCACGATTTCCTTTTCCAAGACCACGGCGTTGCAGGAAAAGTGCGCCGCTTCCTCCTCGACCACATCGATCAGGTTGGGCACGTGATCGCGAATCGTCCGCTGCCCGTATTCGTCGAACGCTGCCGGAAACCAGACGGCTCCGCCGTCCGTCAGCGGACAGAAGCAGGTGTCGATGTGGTAAAAGCGCGGATCGACGAGCTCGACCGAGATAACGAGGCAGTTCAGAATTTCGCCAACGCTGCGATGCGCACTCACGTCGGTGCGGAATTTGTAGCCGCAAAAGAGCGCGTCCCCGGCGAAAAGCGCGTCGCCTTCCCCTTCGAAATATTGGTCCTGCGGCAGCCAAACGATTTCGTAACCGTGTTCCTCCATCCATTTGGCGAAAAGCGGGGCCTCGCCGGCGCGCTCCTTGTGTCGAAAATTGCTCGGAATAAATCTCCTGCCGACGGTCAGACCGGCGTTGGCCGTGAAGACCATGTCGGGCAGCCGCGGCGCTCCCGGCACCAGATGGACGTCGCAACCGAGGCTGATCAGCTTCTCGTGCAGGCCCCGCCATTGCGCCTGCACCAGCGGCGTATCGGCGCCGCGTTCGCGGCTCATCCAGGGATTGATCTCGTATTCGATGCCGTAGTAATCCGGCGCGCAAAGAAGGAGTTGTCGCATAAATGGCCTAACGAGTGTGTTCGATGCAGTCGGTCAGCTCCCGCAGGAAAGGCTCGATATCGGTGACCAACCCAATCGCCTGGAACGTCCCACGATCCGTCAGCTTCGTAACCACCCCGGGATTAATATCCACGCAGATCGTTTTCACGCTGGCCGGCAACAGGTTTCCGACCGCGATCGAGTGCAGCATCGTTCCCATCATCACCGCGATCGTGACACCTTCGAGTTTACTTCGCATCGCGCGCTGCGCGTCGAGCGCGTCGGTGATTACGTCCGGCAGCGGGCCATCATCGCGGATCGAGCCGGCAAGGACGTAGTCGACCTTGTTTTTCACGCAGGAATACATGATGCCGCTCTTGAGCAGACCGTTCTCCACGGCGGGCCGGATGCCGCCCGCGCCGCGGATCGCGTTGATCGCACGCATGTGATTTTCATGGCCTGATTCGGCCAGGGAGCCTTTTTCGAGATAAACGCCTAACGACGTCCCGAAGAGCGCGTTTTCGATATCGTGCACCGCCAGCGCATTACCCGCGAAGAGCACGTTGACGTAGCCCCACTCGATCAACTTCACGAAATGTTCGACCGCACCCGTGTGGACGATCGCCGGTCCGCCGACGACCAGGATTTTGCCGTTCTCTTTCCGCGCGCGCTGAAATTCGCGCGCCATCTCGCGGATCACGGCCGTCTTCGGTTTTTCAATCGAGACATTGCTGGCCATGAATTCAAACGCGTCCGTTCGCGTGGTCGAACGCTGGAGCGGGATGACCCGAATGCCCTGATGACCGACCACCACGCGCATCCCTTTCTTGATCCCGTAAAACTTTGTCGCGGTCGCCGTTTTCGCGGCGGAATCAACGACGATCGCGCTGTCCATCAATGCGGGGTGAACCTCGACCTCTCCGTCATCGAGCCGGACGAAAGTCTGCTGATTGGTTGTGACGTAGAAGTGCTCGGGGAAAACTCCGTCGGCCGGTGCCGAAGCCAGTTGGACGTTCTTCTTTTCCACCAACTCGGCGCCGAGCTGCCGCAAGCGGAGCATGAGATCATCGAACTCACCGGCGCTCGGGCCCTGGACCTCAATCCGGGCAAAGCTCGGATCGGTCCGCCCTTCACCAATCCGGAATTCGCCGATCTTAAAGGTGCCGCCGTGAGTAATGATCTCATCGAGCACCTTCGGCAAAATGAGGGAATCGATAATGTGCCCGCGCAGTTCGATCGTTTCGGAAACCATCCGCCGAGTCTAGCTGAGAGACACTCATAGCGCCAGTCAGCGGCGGGCAAAGGCCACGCGGAAATCCACTTGTCCCTCAAGCTGGCCACCGTATTTATGAATCGCGTCCGCCGCCAGCAGCCATGGATAAAACCGAAAACGCCGCCCAAAATTCCGCCATCGGCGGCGGGTTCAGCTTTCAAATTTCCAACAACCCGGTCGTGGAAACCCGGCGCGCGCCTGAGCAGCCGAAGGCGGCAGATGGCAAGAGCCCTGATGATGTTGCGATCCTTGCCGACGACACGCTGCACCTGCTGGCGCGCGATCCGCGTTCACTTTTTGTTTATTGGAATCTCGATTGGCCCGGGCGTTTTGCGGCCGCGAATCTGTCCGCGCGCCCGGTGCACCTGCGGATCTTCCGCGAGGACGAGGGAGAAGAAACCACGATCGGGATCGATCCGGAGGCCCGGTTTTCCTTCGTTGAGGTGAGCCGGCCAGAGGCCAGTTATCGCTGCGAGATGGGTTGCTTTGAGGGCGACGATTGGAGGACACTGGCGCGTTCTGCGACGGCAGAAACGCCGGCCGCAGCGATGTCGGAGAATCCGGAGGCGCGTTTCGCGACGGTTCCTTTGCACCTCAGTTTCCACCGTCTGATCCAAATCTTCCGGGTAAACGGCGTCGATAAAGTCACCCTTTCGGAGTCGATCGCGGATATGCACGCGAAGGCGCGACTGCTCGCAGATTCGATGTCGCCGGAGGATTGGTCGGAGTTTGTCGGCTCCGCAGAGTCCGCAGTGAATGCAGGAGCCGCTCTTGGCTTATCTGGCGTGGACGCGCCGGAACTCGCGGCCTTGCTGCGCTCTGTGAAAGACGATTCGGTGCGGCAAATGCCGTCGCTGGAAAACCTCGCGCGCTGGCGCTGGCTTGGCGAACGCTTCGGCGGGTCGAGTTGGAGCGGCGGATCGAGCGAACGCAATGGGAATCTCGGCGGGTCGAGCTACGTCGGATCAAGCTAATCAGCCGCCGCCGAGATAAGCGCTCCGGACTTTTTCGTTCGTTCTCAGCGCCTCGCAGCGATCGTGCAAAATGATCCGGCCAGTCTCGAGCACGTAGCCGTAATCGGAAACTTCCAGCGCCAGATTCGCATTCTGTTCCACCAACAGCACGGTGATGCCTAACGACTGATTAATCTCGCGGATCTTCTGGAAAATCGTCTTTACCAAAATCGGCGCGATGCCTAACGATGGCTCGTCGAGCATCAGGCAGCGCGGTTTGCTCATGAGCGCGCGGCCGATCGCGAGCATCTGCTGTTCGCCGCCGGAGAGGGTGCCGGCCACCTGGCGCGATCGTTCCTTCAACCGCGGAAACATCTCGAAGACGTAGTCGAACTCGTTCCGCAATTTTTTGCGATCCTTCCGAAGATAAGCGCCCATCAGCAGGTTCTCGTGCACCGTCAGATTTGCGAAGATCATGCGTCCTTCCGGGACGTGGGAGAGCCCGCGCGCCACGATCTTATGCGCCGCTTCTCCGGCGATCTCCTCGCCTTCATACGTGATACTGCCTTCCTCCGGCTTCAGCAGTCCGGAGATGGTGCGAAGCGTGGTAGATTTGCCTGCGCCGTTTGCACCGATCAAGGTGACAATCGCACCTTTATCGACCTGCAACGACAGGTCCTGCAAGGCGACAATCGAGCCGTAGTTGACCGTGATGTTTTTCAGCTCAAGCATCGGCGTCGGCGTAGTCACGTGTACTTAAACGCATTTTTCTTGCACTCTTCTCCCCCAAAGGCGTGCGGCTCTTCGTGAACTCGATACGCCGCCACGATTTTTCTTCGCAGGACCGAAGCAGAAGCGCGGTCAAGCTGACTGTAAACGGCCGCCGATTTCGAAACCTTCTCCAACAGTCCAGTGACCCAACCGACGAATTCGAGGGATTTGGAGGGAACGTTGAGTTTCTCGTAGTCGAAAAGGATGGCGGTGGACATGGGGAGTGTAAGTGGAAGTTAAAGTGCAGGTGCAGGTGGGGCGGTTTCCTCTCCCAGATACGCCTCGATCACCTTTGGGTTTTTCCGAATTTCCTCCGGCGAGCCCTCTGCGATTTTCACTCCGTAATCGAGCACCGCGATCCGCTGGCAGATTCCCATCACGACCTTCATGTCGTGCTCCACGAGCAGCACCGCGATCTGGAATTTCTCCTTCACGAACTGGATCAACTTCATCAGGTCATCCTTCTCGCGTGGATTCATGCCCGCGGCGGGCTCGTCCAGCAGTAACAGCTTCGGGCGCGTTGCCAGCGCCCGCACGATTTCGAGCCGGCGCTGATCACCGTAGGAAAGGCTTTTGCAGGCGACTCCCCGGGCTTTTTCGAGCTGGAAGATCGACAGAATCTCAAGGACCTGCGCGTCGATCTCGCGCTCTTCTTTCAGAAACGGTTTCCCGCGCCAAAGCGCGTGCGCAATTCCGTGCCGCAAACGCATCGTGAAGGCGGCGCGCACATTGTCGAAAACGGTGAGCGACTCGAAGAGACGGATGTTTTGAAACGTTCGGGCAATCCCGCGCTCCGCGATCGCGCTCGCCTTTTGGCCGACGATCGACCTGCCAGCGAGAGTGATCGTTCCGGAAGTCGGCTGGTAGATGCCGGTGATGATGTTGAAGACCGTGGTCTTGCCGGCGCCGTTCGGACCAATCAAGCCGATGAGGTCGCTAGGCCCGATCTGCAACGAGAGCGCGTTGACCGCCGTGAGGCCGCCGAATTTCACCGTGCATTCGTGCAGATCAAGCAGCGTTTCCATCTTCGACCGGAATCTTTTTGCGGCGCAGCCAGGTCCAAGTCCGCCAGTTGAGGCCGCCAAACAAACCCTGTGGCCGCGTCAGCATCAGAATGATGAGCATGAGCGAGTAGATCACCATGCGGTATTGCTGAACCGGGCGCAGCACTTCGGGCAAGATCGTGAGCAGGATGGCGGCGAAAATGACTCCAACTGTATTTCCCATTCCGCCGAGAATTACCATCACAACGATCTCGACTGATTTCATAAAACCGAAACCTTCCGGGGTGAGGTAGCCGATGAAATGCGCGTAAAGACCGCCCGCGATTCCCGCGAAGAAGGAGGCAAGCACGAACGCGATCACTTTGTACTTCGTTGTGTTGACCCCAATCGCTTCGGCGGCGATCTCATCGTCCCGAACGGTGAGAAAGCCGCGGCCGTAGGCGGAGTGCACCAGATTCACGACAACGTAGATCGTGATTGCCGCGACCGAGTAGGTCCAAAAGATCGTCGTGTAAATTCCCGAAACGGAGAAGCCGCGTGAGCCGCCCATGGTCTCCGTATTCTGAAAAATCACTCGGATGATTTCGCCGAAGCCCAGCGTTGCTATCGCAAGATAATCGCCCCGCAAGCGGAGTGAGGGAACACCTACGATTAAACCCGCGACCGCGGCGGCGAGACCACCTACCAGAAGCGCGATCACAAAAAGTGCGGAAGTCGTAAATGTATTGATCCCACCGAGCCAGTCGAACCAGTGCGGGCCGCCGAAGCTGGTGATCGCCGCGGACGTGTAAGCTCCGATCGCCATAAAGCCGGCGTGGCCTAACGAGAACTGGCCAGTGTAGCCATTCACCAGGTTAAGGCTGACCGCGAGGATGATATTGATCCCGATGTTCACGATCACGATCGAGAAATAGGGATTCAGATGAACGAACTGCGAGACGAGCAGACTAACGACAATAGCTCCAAGTAGAGCGAATTTCGTGCGATCGCGCATCAGACTTTCTCCACGGTTCCCTTGCCCAGGATCCCGGCCGGCTTGAAAAGCAGGATCGCAATGAGAAGGACGAAGGCGACCGCGTCACGGTAACTCGGCGGCACGTGGATCTTATCGCCATAGCCGACGATCATCGTTTCCGCGACGCCGAGGATCAGTCCGCCAAGCGCGGCACCTGGAATGTTGCCGATGCCGCCCAGGACGGCGGCAACGAAGGCTTTGATTCCTGGTAGCAACCCCATTAAAGGGGTGATGACTGGATAGTTCAGCGATGAAAGAATCCCAGCCGCGGCGGCCAGCGCCGAACCGAGGCCGAACGTAAATGAGATGATTACGTTGTTACTGATTCCCATGAGCGAACAAGCTGTCGGGTTGAAGGAAAGGGCTCGCATCGCCATTCCCATCTTCGTCTTTCGCACGATCAGGGTCAGGCCGACGAGTAAGACGACCGTAACGCAGAGAACGATGAGTTCCTTATTCGTAAACGTCAGTCCGCCGTAAGTAATCATCCGATCCGGGATAAGCGACGGGAACGGCTTCGGATCGGCGCCAAAGAAGACCTGACCCGAATATTCCAGAAAGAGAGAGACACCGATCGCGGTGATCAGGACGGTAAGTCTGGGGCTGTTTCGCAAAGGGCGATAAGCCAGGCGTTCGATGACCAGGCCAGTCAGTGCGCAAATAATCATGGCGCCCACCATGACGACGATGAGGAGCAGGACGGAGGACTGCATTCCCATGCTGTTGATCAGCCAGCGGCCGAGATAGTAACCACTAAAGGCACCGACCATGTAGACGTCGCCGTGCGCGAAGTTAATAAACCGAAGTACACCATAGATCATGGTGTAGCCGAGCGCGATCAGCGCATAGATCGAGCCCAGAGAAAGGCCATTGATCAGCTGCTGGATGAACTCACTCATGCTCGTTAGGCAGCTGGATAATGGATGTTACCTCGCTCTAAGGCGCAATGGTTTCGACGAAATGGAACTTGCCGTCTTTGATCGTCAAGACCTTGGCCGACTTGGTTGCGTTCCGTTGCGCGTTGATTGTGATCGTGCCAGTCACTCCTTGGTAGTTCTTGGTCGCCGCGATCGCGTCGCGCAGCTTCTCGTGCTCGGTGGTGCCGGCCCGCTTCATCGCGTCGAGTAGGACTCCCGCCCCGTCATAACCGAGCGCCGCCATCGCGTCTGGATCTTTGCCGTAACGGCCGCGGTAGTCTTTCACGAAGCCCTGCACAACCGGTGAGGTATCATCCGTCGAGAAGTGATTGGAAAAATAGTCGCCTTCGATCGCTTGTCCGCCGATTTGAGTGAGAGTCGGTGAATCCCAGCCGTCGCCGCCCATTAGCGGCACGTTGATGCCAAGTTCCTTCGCCTGTCGCGCGATGAGCCCGACTTCGTTGTAATAGCCCGGGACGAAGATCGCCTCCGGATTCGAGCCTTTGATGGAAGTAAGTTGTGCTTTGAAATCCTGGTCGCCGGAGCTGTAGCTCTGTTCGGCGACAATCGTGCCGCCGTGTTTGGTGAAGTAATCCTTGTAGGCAGCCGCGAGGCCGACGCTGTAATCCTGCCGCACGTCGGTCAAAACGGCGACCCTGGTCTTATGAAGGGAGTTGAGAGTAAACTTCGCCATCACCTCGCCCTGGAAGGGATCGATGAAGCAGACGCGAAAGATATAGTCGCCAATTGTGGTGACTTTCACATTGGTCGAACCCGGGGTGATCATCGGAATTTTGCTCTGTTGCGCGATCGGCGCGGCTTCGAGCGAGCGGGAGGAAGCAATCTCCCCCAACAAGGCTACCACCTGATCGCGCGAGATCAGCTTTCTCACGCCTGTGGCCGCTTCGCCGGGCTTCGACTGATCGTCTTCTGTGATGAGGTTGACCTTTTTGCCGAGGACTCCCCCGGCGGTGTTAGCCTTGTCGATCTGGAGCACCACGCCATTGTGGGAGGAGGTCCCGAAGCTGGCGGTCAGGCCCGTGAGGGAAGCGAATTCGCCGACCGGAATGCTGTCGCCGCTCGCGCCGCTGCCCCCCTTGTCGCAGGCACTCAACAGGAAAAGCGCGCCGCAGGAAAGCAGGCCAAGTTGCCTAACGAGTCTAAGTGAATCAGCGAGAGAAGAGCGAAGTGACATAATCGGTTCGTTCCGCATAACGGCTGGCGTGAGCTGAATCAAGCGTTTTCGCCTCGTGACGGGCGTGCTATTCTCGCGGGTGAAAACCTCTGGCGCCGGCGCACGAGTGCGATGTTTCCTGCCGGTGCTCGCGATTTTCCTCGCAGCCTGTTCAGCGGCTGGCGCGGCGCCACCGCCGACATGGCAATACCAGGCGCTGCGGCTCGAGCGCTCTCGTCAAAATCACCTGCTCGTGCACGTCGAGATCAACGGCAAACACGCGATTTTCGGCGTGGACACTGGCGCTCCGGTAAGCGCGGTCGCGTTCCATCGCCGGAAGCATTTTGGACTGGCGCCGTTGCCGGAAGGCTCCGACCTGCCGGCAGAGTTGCGGATCAACGGCGGCTACAATCGCGTCGCGATCGCGCACCGTCTCCGGATCGGCCGGCTCATGCTAGTCGACGAACCTGTAGTCGTGATCGATCTCAGCGGGCCCGCCCGTGCGGCGCAGGAGTACGAGGAGGAGGAGCTCGACGGCATTCTCGGCGCCGACATTCTTTTCCCGACGGAAGCAGTCCTGGATTGCGGAAAGGAAACTCTCTTCATGAAAGTTGATCCAGACGCCGCAGGACCGTTTCCGGAGATCGGTCAGGGCGGCGGTTCGACCCGGGTGCCGATCCGGGTGACTCGCGGCGGGAACCTCTATGTCGACTGCAAGTTAAACGGCAAATCCGCGCAGCTGATGCTCGACACCGGTGCATTTACCACCTTGATCCACAGTTCGTTTCTCGCGGGGATGCATTTGAAAATGCGCGAGACGCCGTTCACTTCCGGCGCAGTGAATCTCGACGATCGCACGGTCCAGCTCGCGACGATCAGACGATTTGCAGTCGGTCATCTCGTCTCCGGTCAATTCCTATTCGGCAATTTCACCGTGAAAGAGAAAGTGGTTGGCGTGATGGATCTCACGGGTCTGATCCAGGGCGAGTTGCTGCAAGGCGTTCCGCCGGTTGCGGGATTGTTGGGCTCGGAATTCCTGCGACGTAATCATGCGATCATCGATTTCGGAAATGCCGCGCTTTATCTGAGACGCTAGCGAAGCGGATCGGTCGAAAAATGAAATGCAAGCGGCGGGAATCGTGTCACTTGTTTCCCATGAAAAGGATCTTCTTTTGCAGCCTCCTCTGCGCTCTTAGCCTAACGACAGTGCACGCCCAGGAGGCGGCGAAAATCGCCACGCACGCCAGCCCCGACAGCAGCACAAGCGGTCTCGCCACGCCTTCAGTCCGGACGGTTCCCGCGGTCTCGCCCACACCGAAGCTGGAAGAAGGAAGCAAACCGGACGAAGCTAGGAACATGGATAAAGAGCAAAAAGAAGTGGCCGTGTTGAAGACCAGCGACGGCGAAATGGTGGTGGAATTTTGGCCCGAGGTCGCGCCCAAGACCGTGGAGAATTTCAAAAAACTGGCGCGCGAAGGTTTCTACGATGGCACCGCTTTCCATCGCATCATCAAGGGCTTCATGATTCAGGGCGGCGATCCGAATACCAAAAATCTCAGCGACGAAAGCCGCTACGGCACGGGAGGCCCCGGCTACAGCATCCCGGCCGAATTCAATGAGCGTCCGCACGTCCGCGGCGTCATTTCGATGGCGCGCTCGCAGGATCCCAACTCCGCCGGAAGCCAGTTCTTCATTTGCCTGGGCACCGCGAAATCACTCGACCGCCAGTACACTGCCTTCGGCCATGTGATCAAAGGCCTCGATGTTCTCGACAAAATCGGCAACACCGCGGTGACCGGCAGTGCGATGGGCGAACGGAGCAAACCGACCACGCGCGTCGCGCTCGAGAGCGTAAAGATCGTGCCGGCAGACTCCGTCAAGACCGGCGAAAAATAGCTAGAAACAACCGGTCATCCGCAGCGGAAGGAAGCGCAGCGAAATGCAGTTGAAGGATCTCGTGGAATGACCGGAAAGCCACAGAAGGAAAGGTCCGAGGAGAATCCGAATTCTTCGACTGCGCTTCGCGTCGCGCAGAACGACCGTGGCGCGACGCGCGTCGCCGCTATCCAGATGCAATGTGCCCCCGACCCCGAGGAAAACCTGGAGAAAGCAGTCGGCCGCGTCCGCGAAGCCGCGGAGCAAGGTGCGCAAATCATTTGCCTGCCGGAGCTCTTCCGCTCCCAATATTTTTGCCAATCTGAAGACCACGCCAATTTCGAACTCGCCGAGCCGATCCCCGGTCCGAGTACGGAGTCGTTAGGCGCAGTCGCGCGTGAGACGGGCGCAATCATCGTCGCGTCGCTTTTCGAGCGGCGCGCCGCGGGCCTTTATCACAACACTGCGGCGATTATCGGTGCGGATGGCAACCTGCTCGGGAAATACCGCAAAATGCACATCCCGGATGACCCGTCGTATTACGAGAAGTTTTACTTTACGCCGGGCGATCTCGGGTTTCGCAACTGGCCTACGCCGCACGGCAATATTGGCGTCTGTGTTTGCTGGGATCAATGGTATCCCGAAGCTGCCCGCCTAACGACGTTGCGGGGCGCCGAGATTCTCTTCTACCCGACCGCGATCGGCTGGCATCCTTCTGAGAAAGAGAAATACGGATACGCGCAGCATTCCGCTTGGGAAACGATGCAGCGCAGTCACGCGATCGCGAACGGTTGCTTCGTCGTTGCCGTGAACCGCGTCGGTCACGAGACGCCGGTCGGCGGCGATGGAATCGAGTTCTGGGGCCAGAGTTTCATCGTCGCGCCGAGCGGCGAGATCCTGGCCAAAGCAAGCGTCGATCGGGAGGAAAGCCTCTTTGCGGATGTGGAATGGAAACGCGTGAACGAGCATCGGACGCACTGGCCATTCCTCCGCGACCGCCGAATCGACGCCTATGCGGGGCTGGAACAGCGGCTGCTCGATTAAACGCCGTCCGGCATCGGCTTTTCTGAATATACGCGCAATGACTCCGTCGTTCGCGCCCAGGTAGCGCGCGTGACTCCGTTGAGACGATCACCGACATCTGCATTGCCGAGTCACGAGCCGCCGCCCTCGCTCGACGACGTCTCGCGCTATCCAAATTCGCTCTTGTTAGCTGGCGCACACGCTTCCTTCAGGGCTCCAGCAGCAGTTTTCGCCGTGTCGCCGCAGCTCAAAGCTGTCGCTCAAACCTGTCGCGCATACGCTCACTAATGACCCGGCTCGCGAACTGTGCGAATTTCAACGTGCGATGGAATTGATGACCCTCCGACAAATCCGGCAGGCGGTTCCGCAGGGCCCGGTCGAGGCTTCTGCGCACGTGCAGATCGAATCGCTAGCGGCGAAAACCACCCGCGATCAAAAACCGTATTGCGAACTCGTTCTGGCCGACGCGGCGGACCGGATGACGCTGCGCGTCTGGAGCGACCACCCAAATTATAAGGCCTGCGATTCGTTAGGCACGGGCGATTTCGTCGCGATCGCCGGGGAATTTTACCAGCACCAACAATACGGCCTCGACGCCCGCCGCTGGAAAACCCGGCCGCTGACCAGTGAGGAAAGGGCCGCGCTTCTGCAAGGCCCGCCCGCACTCAGGGCCAAGCAGGCGGCCGATTGGGATTTCATTGTGGCGACCACCGGCGCGATTCGCGATCCACGGCTCTACGCGCTCTGCGCCGAATTTATCGCGCAGCACGGCGCGCGGTTCCGGAGCAGCGCGGGCGCGCGCAGTTATCATCACGCGCGGCGCGGGGGGCTGGTGGAGCACACCGCCCAGATGATGCGCGTGGCGGCGCAGATTGCGCCGCTTTATCCCGACCTGAATCTCGACTTGCTCGTGGCCGGCATCCTCTTCCACGATTCGGGCAAGCTCTGGGAAAATCATCTGCCGGACACGGGCTTTAGCATGCCCTTCGACGAGCGCGGCGAGATGATTGGACATATCGCGCTCGGGATGGATCTGGTGAATTCGCTCTGGCGTAAGATTCTCGCGGACCCGCAACAGGCGGCGGAGTGGTCGAAACTTTCCCCCGCCCTCGAGGACATCCGATTGCACTTGCTCCATCTCGTCGCCGCGCACCATGGCGAGATGCAATTCGGCTCGCCCGTCTTCCCGAAGACGCCGGAAGCGATGGCCTTGAATTACATCGATAATCTGGACGCGCGTCTGGAGATGTTCATTGCCGGCTATCCGGTGGCGAAGCCGCTGGCCGAGCGGGTTTTCGAGCGGGTTCGTCCGCTCCCCGGCAACCTGGTGAAGCCGTTAGGCAAGTTTTCCGATCACGCTTGAGCGCGAGCCAGCCGGCTCCGGGCTTCCGCGAGATAATCGGGATCGATCTCGAAGCCGACGAAAGTCTTTAGGCCGCAGCGCTGTGCGGCGAGCGCGGAATTGCCGATTCCGAGAAACGGATCGAGCATCCGATTGCTTTTCGTTAGGCCGTGGAGCCGAATGCAGTTCACCGCAAGTTGCACCGGAAACGTAGCCGGGTGCGGTCGCTCTGTCGCGCGGCGCTGAATCGTCTCGTAGGGAACGAACCAGGTATTCCCGCGGCAGCGTCGATCGCGCCCACCCGTGTGCCGCCAGCGCGCGATGTTACTCTTGTCCGCGTAGGGCACTCCAAGCGCGAGCCGGTCGAGCGGCGTCTTTCCCTCCGGGGTGAAGTGGAAAACATATTCGTGGCAATCGTTCAGAAAGCGCGGTGAGTTGATCGGCTTGAAATGGCCACGAGAGAGCTCCCCTTTCCCGGACTCGTTAGGCAAAGTGATCGCCTTGATCCAGTGGATGGTGTTCTGGAGTACGAAAAGCTTGCGCAGCCGAAGCCCGATTTCGTGTGGCAACATCGGATTCGAAGGCGACGCGCCGACGTTGAGAAAAAGCGAACCGTCAGGCTGGAGCAGGCGGCGAATCGCGCGCGCCCACTCCGCGCACCACTCGAGATAAGTCTCGCGCTTCCCGTTGTCGCGGAACTTGCGATAGCGAATGCCAAGGTTGTAGGGCGGCGAAGTAACGACGAGGTCGATCGAGCGCGGCTCGAGCTCGGCCATCCCAACCACGCAGTCGTTCAGTCGCAAATCAAAATCCGGCACGAGCGTAGTTTAGAATTTGAAAATGAAAGTACAAGTGCGTGTTGTAAGTTGACTACGATGTCGGACAAGCCTTCCAAACTTACGATCGCCGGTCGCGAATTCAGCTCTCGGCTGCTTGTCGGCACCGGCAAGTTCCCATCCAATGAATTGATGCGTGACGCGCTCAATGCCAGCGGCACAGAGCTCGTCACGGTCGCGCTCCGCCGGGCCGATCTTTCCGGGAAGGGTGATCCTTTTGCCAACATTCTGGATTTCATCGATCC
>JAICMR010000222.1 GCA_025929155.1 Chthoniobacterales bacterium
GGCCGCGCGTGGTGCGGTTGGTGGCCGTGGATTCTTTCGTTAGGCTTATTCCTCGCCTGGGCGATCGGCGGGATCGTTAGGCAACCTGGTTTCTATGAGAGCGTCGTCCTGAAGGAATTCGCCGGCCGCTTCACCGAGACCGTGCACCGGCCGCAGCCAATCTATTTTTACCTGCCGCATCTCCTCCACAAGTTCGCACCCTGGAGCCTGCTCCTGATTGGCTTCGCCGTCGTCTTCTGGCGCGAACGAACTGGCCGCCGTTTGCGGCCCGCCACGCTTTGGCTGGTCTGTTGGAGCCTCGGTGGACTGATCGTGATGTCGCTCATTCCTTCGAAGCGCGTGGACCGGATTTTTCCGATCATTCCGTCGCTTTGCTTATTGTTAGGCGCGCAGATCGCGGCCGCGCGCGGGCGGCGTTGGGTGTGCTCGTGGTTGAAGTGGACGCTGATTTTCGCCTGCGTTTTCACCGCCGGTTATGTGGCATTTAAGATCGCGAGCGCGCAGCGGGAAAATGCCGGTGCGCTCGTTCGCTTCTCCGAGGAAGTTCGCCGCCTCACTGCGGAACGTCATTGGCGCTACGCGGTCGTAGGCGGACGCCAGGAAGGAATGTTGCTCTACCTCCGACGCGATCATTTTCTGGCGCCGAAAGAGGCGATCGTAAAATGGAATGCCGGCGCAATCGATGCGCTGATCGTGCCAGCCGGAGATTCGCTCCCTGAGTTGCGGGATGCCCAGGAGATTTCGTCCTCGCAAAAATCGAGAGCAGTGCCGCGTTATACGTTGCTGGTGCGCGTTCCGCAAAACCCGACTCGACAGCTTCGCGCAGGCCATTAGGCTGCGGTGGCGATTCTCGCCTAACGAACGCATGAATTTCCCGAAAGCCGAGCTCGAAGCACTCTGGTGCCCCTGGCGGGTGGAGTATTTTGAAAAGGAGGAACGCGATCCCGATTTCATGACCCGCGCCGCGGAGGCGACCGACGACGATGCCGCGCATCTTGTGGTGACGCGGCGCGCCACAGCTTTCCTGATGATGAATCGCTATCCTTATGCGGTGGGCCATTTGATGGCGGTGCCGTATCGAAAAACCGCCGACCTCTCGTCGTTAGGCGAAAACGAAGTATTGGAGCTCTGGGGGCTGGCCGTTCACGCGCAGACTCTGCTCCGCGCCGCGATGAAGGCGCAGGGGTTCAACATCGGACTCAACCTCGGCGCGGGCGCTGGAGCGGGCGTGCCGGATCATCTCCATCTTCACATCGTCCCGCGCTGGCAGGGCGACACGAACTTCATGCCGATCCTGAGTGGCACCAGGCTTTTCTCGGAAGGACTGGAGAGCTTGTATGAGAAGCTGATCGCGGCGAAGAAGGTCATCACCGCCTAACGACATGGCAAACACTTCCGGTAACTGGATTGAACCGCCTCCCGAGACGCGGTCCGGAATGGGCTGCTTCGCAAAAGGAGCAGTCGTGCTCATCGTCCTCGCGCTCCTCTTCGTGCTGGGCGTTTACTTTTTCGCTTCGCGCGGAATCGTTTCTGCGACCCCGAAGCAGTTGCCGGTTGAGGAGCTGGCGCCGGAAGCATTGCAATCGGTCCAGCAGCGAATCGATGACTTCAAGGCCGCTCCGGTCGCTGCCACGCCTGTGCCGGCGGTCACGCCGGTGGAATCGGTCGCGCCGGATGCGACCCCGATCCCGACACCGACGCCGGCCGATACGGGGAAAGAGCTGACCCTTAGTGCCAGCGAGATCAACGGTTTGATCGCCGCGAATCGGAAGTCGCGCGGGCACGCGTTTGTGACGCTGAATGGAAATACCGCAACCGTGCAGATCAGCGTGCCGTCGGATAAAGTGCCGGGTGTTTCCCGCGGCTACTTGAACGGGACATTCCAGATCACGACGAATGGGCCGACGCCGATCAACGATCTGCGCGTCTCGAAAATCCGCGCGAATGGCTACCCGGTGCCGGCGGGGATTCTGACGATGAGCGTCGGTGGACAATCCGTTCTCAGTTACGCCTTAGGCGGCGCAGCGCCGTATAACGTGAGCACAGCCGAGATCCGCGACGGCAACGTCATCCTGCACTGAGCGTGTTAAACACTCCGCGGGCCGGAGTACACTGCCTTTTGGGGCAGGGGAGGTTCCGGCCACGGCCGAAGTCGTCCTCCATTCCAGCGAGACGCGGAAACGAGGACCGAGGGATTGCCTCCGACTCGTTAGGCAGGCTACTCTTTTATAATCTCGCGGACGAAAACATTCAGTTGTCCGTCGGACTGCTCGCGCACCTCGGTCACTTCGTAAGGTCGATCGGGACCGCGATTCAGTGTCGAGCCCGGTTCAGGCAGGTGTGATCCGGACGGATAATCGACGATGATTCGCGCTTTGCGCGAAAGGCTGCGGCCGTTTGTTGGGCGAAGCACGGCCCGGTTGCCGTCCGCAAAATTCACCACGAATTGCCCTCGGAGATAAATCCGTTCTCCGCGAACGCCGTTGTTTGCCACTTCCCGCAGACCGGCCGGATCGACCAGACGACCGAGCGGCATGCGTCCCGGCGTGAACGTTTTCCAAGTGGCGCCCGTCGTGGAAGCGATTGCAACCGCGGGTGTCGGAGTTTCCGTCACCGGCAAGGCGCGCAC
>JAICMR010000050.1 GCA_025929155.1 Chthoniobacterales bacterium
CATCGCGGCCCGCGAAACTTTTTTGGAACGCTGGACCGCGCACGGCGCTGCGGCAGCAGTTAACGCCGATCCCGAAACGCGTGCTGAGATCGCTCCGCGCCTCCACCCCGACGGCCGACTCGACGGCGACCATTTTGTCTTCACTGCGACCGGCCAGACCCTGGAGCTCGACCCGCAGACAATTGCCTTTCTTCGGGCCTGCGACGGCGCCACGCCGGCGCACTCGTTAGGCATAAGGATGGAAATCCTGGCCTCCCTGGCTGAACAAAATCTCATTCTCTGGGAATTGGAAGTGCCTGCGCTCGAACCTTACGCCTTTGCCACCTTGGTCGATGACGTCGCCCGCTGGCGCGACAACGAGACGCGCGCGCGCTGGCTGGAGCGATTGCAGCCGATTGCGGCTTTGCCCGCAAAATTTGCGGCTACCTCCGACACAATCGAGCGTGTTGCGCTGATCGATGAAGCCGCGTCCCGACTCGAGAGTCTCGGCGCGCAGAAATCCTCCACCCGCTTCCTTTATTCCGCCACCAACCCGATCGGCGAAGAGACTTATCGCGAGTGCCGCTTCGTCATCAGTGAATCGGTGCTCGATGAGCTGACCACCCAAGCCGAGCCATGGATCGATCTCTGGCGAGACAACTACGCGTTCGTCGCGAGCCGAGTCGCGGCCGGTTTGCGCGGTTTGCTCGAAAAGACTCCGCTGCAGGATGGCGCCGTTCCACTTCCGGCATTTCTCAAACACTGCTCGGAATCGAAGCTGCCACTCACAGGACCGGGCATGGTCGCTTTCGCGGCAATGGCTTTCCATGAAGTCAAAGCGGCCTTTGCACAGACCGTCGGGGCGCACGCTGACGCGGCGGAATATGAGCTAACCCCGGGAGATTGCCAGTTCGTTAGGCGGAACTTCCATTTCGAACCCTTCGAAGAGTTCACCTATCCGTCAGCGGATTTGCAACTCTCAGCCACCTCCGCCGACGCGGTTGCGCAGGGCGATTACGAATGGATCTTGGCCGAGCTGCATCCGCCCGTCGCGCTGCTGCACCACGGGTTTTATTGGTCCTGTCCAAACCACGCCGCCCTCTCCGCCGCTCTCGCGAGCACCACCTTTGGCCAGCCAAGTTTTCAATTCGGTTTCTTCGCTGCCGACTTCACGGCGACGACCGCCGTGCGGCTCTTCTCTGCGCTGCCCGAGACCAGTTATTTCGTCGCCCCGCAACGTTCTAACCCCGACTGGAAAACGATTTCGCCGGCCGAAGTCGAAGTCTTCGTGAATGAGACGAACGGAGACGTCGGGCTGCGCCGGCGCGGCTCGGGCGAATACTTCGGGTCCTTCGCGCGCGCCTGGCTGATTCCGCTCGGATTTCATCCCTTCAGCTTTTCGTTAGGCAAGAACACGCCGCGCTTGCGTTGCGGCAAAGTGATTGTCCAGCGTCGCTCCTGGTCCATTGCCCTGGAGGAACTTGCCCAGGGCGATTTCACTGGCGTTTCCCGCGATCTCGTTCTGGCTGTCGAGCGGTTGCGCGCGGCGCGCGATTTGCCGCGGCACGTTTACATTCGCCCGACAGAACAGGCGCTCCGCCGGAGCGGCGCGGAGGGTCGAGACAAGGATACAAAACCGGTTTATGTCGATCTCGAGAGCTACTTGTTTCTCGAGATTTTCCATCGCTGGCTCGTCAAAGCGGGCGAGTTGGAAGTGACCGAAATGCTACCCGATCCCGATCATCTTCTCTGGCAGGAGCCCGATGGGCGCCGCAGTTTCGAGCTGCGCACGCAGATCGTTCCCCGATGAAAATCATCGCAATCGCATCTCCGGGTGATTTCAGCGCCTCGCCGAAACTGGCTTTTGCTTCCGAGGTTTCGCACGAGAGGAAAGTTCAAGATGGCGACGGGACCATGGCCAGCACGCCGAAACTGTGCGCTCCCCCACCATCGCGATGAAAATCATCGCGGTCGCGAACCAAAAAGGCGGCGTCGGCAAAACCACGACCGCAGTCAATCTCGCCGCTGCTTTGGCCGAAAGTGGCGAGCGGGTTTTGCTCATCGATCTCGATCCGCAGGGCAACGCCACCAGCTCGTTTGGATTGCAGGAGATCGAGGGCCAGAGCGTTTACGATCCATTGTTAGGCGAAACGCCGATCACCGAGAAAATTCTGCCGACGCGCCTTGCGGGGCTTTTTCTGGGTCCGGCTGATATCGACCTCGCCGGAGTCGAAATTGAGATCGCGCGAATGCCCGACCACCTTACCCGGCTGGCGCAGGCGCTCCAGGCACTGCGTGACGACCAGACGTTCGATTACGTCCTGCTCGATTGCCCGCCGTCGTTAGGCATTCTGATGACAAATGCGCTCGCGGCCGCGGACCAGATTCTTATCCCGATCCAATGCGAATACTTCGCGCTCGAAGGCCTGGTGAAAATCGTCAGGCTAATCGAGCGGATCCGCGATTCCGGATCGAATCCGCGCCTCGAACTCGGTGGGATTGTCATGACCATGTTCGACAGCCGCACAAAGATCAGCGCGCAAGTTGTCGCGGAAGTTCGCGAACATTTCTTCGACGGCGTTTACGAAACGGTCATCCCGCGTTCCGTTCGCTTGAGCGAGGCGCCGAGTTTTGCGCGCTCCATTCTTGAACATGATCCAGCCGGCATTGGCGCGAAAGCCTACCGCGCCCTGGCCAGGGAATTTCGACAAAGACAACAGGGAGGGGCCAATCCAGACATCCCGGGCGCCGTGGAGCAAAGCGAAACGGAGCCGAGAGATCCGGCCCGGCAGCGCGAAAAATAAGCTAATAGATTGCGAACCTTCTCGTGCGGTTGCGGGATCTTTCGACTGCGCTGCACTTCGCTCAGGATGACAAACTCATTGGCGCTTTCTAGGTACCTGCGGAAATTCTCGCGGCCATATGGACCTTGACCGCAAGCTCGCCATCCTCGCAGACGCCGCGAAATACGACGCCTCGTGCGCCAGCAGCGGCACGACGAAACGCAACGCGCGGTCGCTGGGCGGGATTGGTTCAACGACCGGCACCGGAATCTGTCACAGCTACACGCCGGACGGCCGCTGTGTTTCGCTCCTGAAAATTCTCCTCACGAACTTCTGCATTTACGACTGCCTTTATTGCATCAACCGCGCGTCGAGCAATGCGCCGCGCGCCCGCTTCACTCCGGAAGAAGTGGTGCAGCTCACGCTCGATTTTTATCGCCGCAATTACATCGAAGGGCTCTTCCTCAGTTCGGGAATTATCCGAAATCCCGACTACACAATGGAGCAGGTCATACAAGTTGCGCGCGCGCTGCGTATCGAACACAAGTTCCGCGGCTACATTCATCTCAAGACCATTCCGGAAGCTGCTCCGGCGCTGATCGAAGAAGCCGGACGCTGGGCGGATCGGATCAGTATCAACATTGAGTTGCCGACACCGGCGGCATTGCAAGCGCTCGCGCCGGAGAAGAATTTCGAAAACACCGAACTCGCGATGGACGGGATCAAAAGCCGCATCGAACAGGCGAAAACGGAGCGAAAAGAGAGCCGGAAAGCCCCCGCTTTCGCGCCCGCGGGACAAAGCACGCAGATGATTGTCGGCGCGACCGATGCCTCAGACGCGACGATTTTGCGGCAGGCTTCTTCACTCTATTCCCGGCAGAAACTGCGACGCGTTTACTATTCCGCGTTTAGTCCGATTCCAGATGCGTCGAGCAAATTGCCGTTACAGGCGCCGCCACTCGTTAGGGAACATCGCCTTTACCAAGCCGACTGGCTGGTGCGTTTTTACGGTTTCGCAGCGCACGAGCTGACGACGGAAACGGCGCCGAATCTCGACCTCACAATCGATCCGAAACTCGCGTGGGCGCTGCGTTATCGACAGCTTTTCCCGGTGGATCTAAACAAAGCGCCGCGGCATTTGCTTCTCCGCGTTCCCGGTTTGGGTACGAAAAGCGTCGAGCGGATTTTGCAGATTCGGCGCTGGCACCAACTCCGTCTCGAAGATCTCGTTAGGCTGCATTTGCCACTGAAAAAGTTGCTGCCGTTCGTCACCGCCGCTGATTCCAACTCGCAAACTCGCCGGCTCGAGCGGGACGATCTCGCGCCGTCGTTAGTCGTTAGGTCGAAGCAGCTCGACCTCTTCGCGCAGGAATCGTCGATCGTGACGGGGCAGCTCTAGGATTGTGGAACAGATTTCGTTCCTCCCCACATTCGCGAGCTGGCAGGTGGCCGCGCGCCGCGCGCTACAAAACGAAATCCGACCGGACCAAATCGCGTGGGAAGAACTCGGTGAAGATCAGCCGCCGCTGCACTTGTTTGAAGAAGCGGAACCCGAAACCGCCGCCAAACCCGCATCGCAGTTTCGCGTTCCGAAGCGCTTCCTGGCCCTCGCAAAGCTGATTTCCCTCCATCGCGACGCGAGTCGCTGGCCGTTGCTCTATCGATTGCTCTGGCGGCTCACGCATGGCGAGACGCATCTTCTCGAGATCACAGTCGATCCGGATATCGCGCAGGCGCATGATTTCGAGAAAGCCATCCGGCGCGATATCCACAAAATGCGCGCTTTCGTTCGTTTCCGCGAAATCGAGCACGCGGGGGAGAAGTGGTTCGTCGCCTGGTTTGAGCCGGCACATCACATCGTCGAGCAGAACGCGTCTTTCTTTGCCGATCGTTTCGCCTCGATGCGGTGGTCGATTCTGACGCCGGATCGCTCCGTACATTGGGATCGGAAGACGCTCACGTTCACCGCCGGCGTACCGCGTTCCGAAGCGCCCGCGGCGGACCAGATGGAGGAACTTTGGCGCACCTATTACGCGAACATTTTCAACCCAGCGCGCGTAAAAGTGCACGCAATGCAGGCGGAGATGCCGAAGAAATATTGGAAGAACCTGCCGGAAGCGACGCTCATTCCTTCGCTCCTGCACGAGGCGCCGCAGCGGATCGAGACCATGATGAAAAAAAGTGCAGCGAAGATCGCGCAAGCCGACGGCGATGAATGGTATCCGGCGCCGACCCCAAAAACCTCCAGCCTAACGACACTGCGGGGAGCAGCGCGCGGTTGCACGGCGTGTCCGCTTTACCGAAACGCGACCCAGACGGTTTTCGGCGAAGGACCGAAGCACGCAAAGATGATGTTTCTCGGCGAGCAGCCGGGTGATCAGGAAGATCTCAGCGGGAAGCCGTTCATCGGACCGGCTGGACAGTTGCTGGATCGCGCGCTGAAAGATGCCGGGATCGATCGCAACTCGGTTTACGTCACAAACACGGTGAAGCACTTCAAATGGGAGCCGCGCGGCAAACGGCGGATTCACCAGAAGCCGAGCTCGCGCGACATCGCAGCCTGCCGGCCATGGTTTGAGGCCGAACTTCAGGTCGTTAGGCCAGCGATTCTGGTTTGCCTTGGCTCGACAGCGGCCCAGGCTTTGTTCGGCTCCTCATTCCGCGTCACGAAAGAACGCGGCAAACTGCTCGAGTCGGAACTGGCGCCGCGGGTGGTTACGACCGTCCATCCATCAGCCCTCCTCCGACAGCCGGATGAAGAAGCGCGGGTGCGGGAGTATGCACACTTCGTCCAGGACCTTGGAGTCGCACTCCGCGCGGCGGAGCGGTAACGGAGAGTCCCTGGCGAAAGTGATGCTAAATCTGAGGGCCGAGCCGTTTCCCAGCGCACGCCGCTCGGCTGAACAGAAAAAAGCCCGCGACAGTTCGCACCGCCGCGGGCTTCTCGAGATTCGTTAGGCAAATATTACGGGGTCGCCGTCGGAGAAGGCGAAGCCTCTTCCGTGCTGCTCATGTTTTTATGTCCATGATGGCTGCCGTCTCTCTTTGCCCGCGTGCCAAGCATGACGGTCCGGGCCTCCATCGTCCCGTCCGCCTGCTTCTGGTATTCGCCGCGCACCTTCTGATCGGCGGTCACATCCGCCATTGTGCCGGATTGTCCGTCTTTCATGATCTTGGTCGCATCGGTCATCTTGAAGACGCGGCTTTCGCCTTTCTTCGACATAATCGTGAAGGTTTTGGCCGCAGTATCGACGGACGCGATCTTTCCGCGATAACGCGTCTCGTGCATCTTCGAAGAAGCGCGCGCCGTCGGCGAGGCGGAAGCGGTGGCTTCTTTGGTTTTGGTCTCTTGAGCGGATACGTTCGGGGCCGCGCTGAGTGCGAGCGTGGCGAGGCAGAGGCCGGTAACTAACAGACTTTTCGATTTCATATTTTCCTTTGTTATGGGTTGTTTTTGGGGGCCAGCGGCCCGTGCAAATCATTTGGACGGGGGGAGCAGGCTTTGATTCAAACCGGTGTAACGAGAGGTTGTGCGGCGAGCAACCCTAAATTGCACCGCGCGCCCAGGTTTGGCGCTTGCCGACTCCGCGCCTCACGCCCTAGCCTCCCGACATGTTCCCTCCCGGATCAAGGAATCTGCCATTCGGCGCCCATCGTTACGCTCGCCTGCGGGCAACGGCACGGGTGCGGGACCGCCCACTCTTGGTCGTGCCGCGACACTTCTCGGAGCTCGAATTGCAGGCACGGTGGTTCGCAGGCGACTTCGGGCGCGAGTTCACCAGCACCGCGGGCGAAAAGCTCGAGGTCGTGCAATTCGGCGTCTGGAATCGTGCGGCCGGGCCGGATTTTTCTGACGCCGCAGTCCGGGTCAACGGCGGCGAGACGGTGCGCGGCAGCATCGAGTTCGATCTCGCCGACCAAAGCTGGGAGGCACACGGGCACTCCACGAATCCCGCGTTCGATCACACCATTCTGCACGTCTTCGTCAACGCGCGAGCGGATGCCTTTTTCAGCCGGACGAGCGCCCATCGTAATGTGCCGCAGGTGCGTGTCGATCCGACGGCGTTGCCGGCCGCTTTCGAGATGAGCCTGCCGCTGGCGCGCCCCGGACGTTGCCATGCGCCGCTGCGGGATTTACCCGAGGAAAAAATTGGGAGCATCCTCGACGCGGCGTCGCAGTTTCGCCTTGCGCGCAAGGCGCAGCGGATCGGCCGCCTGGCGGAAATCCACGGCGTGGAGGCGGCGCTCTTCCAAGAGTTGGCAGCGGCGCTCGGCTACCGGCAGAACAAACTGCCTTTCACTCTCCTCGCGCAACGGCTGCCGCTGCCGGCACTGCGCGTAGCGCCGGATGAGACCGAGGCGATTCTCTTCGGCGTCGCCGGATTTCTGGAGGCAGCGGATCTCAGGCAATTTGAACCTGGAACGCGGAGTTATCTGCGCGGGCTTTGGGATAAATGGTGGCCGCAGCGTAGTTCGCTGGAGCGGCTGATTCTTTCGGCGCGCACCTGGCGGCTCGGCGGCAGCCGGCCGCTCAATCATCCGCAGCGGCGCCTCGCGGCACTCGCTGCGATCGCGGCCGAGTGGCCGAGGCTTCTGCGTTCGTTAGGCAAAGACGAACTCTCCGCGGTGCGGGAACGTTTCCGGCACTGCTCGCATCCTTACTGGGACCACCATTACACCCTGACCTCGTCCGGCTCCGCGCGGCCAAGGGCGCTGATCGGAGAGACGCGCGTGACCGAGATTCTCGCCAACGTGATCCTGCCTTTTCGGCAATGGCGCGGAGCGGAGGTCTGGACGCAATACAAAGCGCTGCCCGCGCGCCTTACCAACCGTCCACTTGAGACCGGTGCGGCCCGACTATTTGGGGGCGACGCGCGCCGCGCGCAGTTCCTCAAAACTGTCGCGCATCAGCAGGGCTTACTCCAGATCTACGAGGACTTTTGCCTGCAAGACAATTCCGACTGCGCCCAATGCCCCTTCCCCGAACAGATGCAGAAATGGACGTGAAACTAACGCCGACTACCGAACGCGGAACCCGGAGCGATCCGAAAGCTTTCACGCTGATCGAGCTACTCGTGGTGATCATGGTGATCGCGATCCTGACGGCGCTCCTCTTCCCGGCCTTCAGAGCTGCGCAGGATCAGGCGAAACGGATGCAGGCGAAAAACGACGTGACACAGATCGTGACGGCGGTGAATGCGTTCTACACGGAGTATGGGCAGTATCCAGATTCCACTGGGGCCTCCGGCGTCGACTATTTCGCGGCGGACGACGAGAATAACAAAGCCCTCTTCGATGTTCTGCGAGGCGATCCCGATAACGACCGCGTGAAATCTTTTAATCCAAAGGCGATCATGTTTCTTCAGCCGACGATCGCGAAGGATCCCGACCATCCGAAGGGTGGTATCGGCGGGAATGGGAAGTTCTACGATCCCTGGGGCTGGGCCTATCGGGTGGAGATGGACACGAGCTATGACAGTGTCCTGACGAATCCCTACCAGGCGAACACCGGCGCTGGATTCGATCCCATTCAATTGGGCGTCATCGGATGGTCGCTCGGTTCGGACGGAGATGGGGCTAAGAACAGTACGGAAGGGAACGGCGGTCCCAAGAATAAGGGAGTGGGAAACGACGACGTGATTTCCTGGCAGTAGTTGCAGTCGCGCCGGATGCGGCCACAGTTCCGGACACATTCTGCGGGTGTAGTTCAATGGTAGAACGGCAGCTTCCCAAGCTGCACACGGGGGTTCGATTCCCCTCACCCGCTCTCTCCCTCATTTGAGTGAGAGACGCAAAAGACCAACCGTTCTGCATCAGCGCCGTTCCGAAGCGCCGATCATCCAAGCGACATCTACATCTGGTAAAGCATGAAACCGGATTTGGCCGAAAGACTGAGATACCCCGAGACTTCCGAGGGTTCCATCACGCCATCCGAATCAAACGCTTGGATCCAGTTGCCATCCGGCAGAGGCAGCTCAACCGCAACGCTGTCGCTGTTCAGGAGGACGCACGCTTTCTTCCACGTCTCGCCCAGAACGCCTTCGCCCAAAATCGTGAAAATGATGATTCGCTCGTTAGGTAAATCGGCCAGCTGGAGCCTGGCATCGACTTCCTCACGCGTCCGGAGACGGAAGAGCGGGTGCGCTTTGCGCAACGCGATCAGGTCCCGGACATAGCGGAAGAGAGCAAAATGCCGTGCCTTCAGCGACCAGTCGATTTCGTTCACGGAATCGGGCGCGTCGTAGGAATTGTTGTTCCCGCCTTTGTTCCGGGCGAATTCTTCGCCGCCGTGGACAAATGGCACGCCCTGCGCAGTGAAGAGGGCCAGATAACCGAGCTTCATCACCTGTTCGAGGAGCGCCTCGCTTGCGCCGGGCATCGAGGCCTTGAGCTTGTCCCAGAGCACCAGGTTATCGTGGCACGTCATGTAATTGATCGATTGCGCGGGCGAGGCGAACCAGCTCTTGAGTCGCAGCGCGGCCTTCAGCTCATCGGCTTTCGAGCCGTTCTGGATCCAGCCTGGCTCGTCCCCGTCCGGCAAGCCCTTGAGCGCATTCCGGAAATCATCGTTGAACGCCCCGATCGGTTCCATGGCGCGAATTGCCGCCTTGCCGGTCCCCTCGTTCAAGGGCGAGTCGCCGCCCGCCCATGGCTCACCGAAGAGGATGATGTCAGGATTGATCGCCCGCAGCTCGCGCTCGGCTTCGCGCATGGTCTCCTGGTCGAGCAACGCCATCAGGTCGAAACGAAACCCATCAATTCCGTAGGTGGTGACCCAGAATTTCAGTGAATCGATGATGTATTTGCGGCCCATCGGCGCTTCGCTCCGGAACTCGTTCCCGACTCCGGAACCGGCTGCGAGCGAACCGTCGGGCAGATAGCGGTAGAAATACTCCGGCGCGATGGAGAAAAAGGGCGCGCGCCCCGAGGTGTGGTTGTAAACCACGTCCATGATCACGCCGAGGCCGCGCGCGTGCAGCGCATCAACCAGTGCCTTCCACTCCCAGACGCGGCTGTCGTCGTTCGGATTCGATGCGTAAAGACCTTCCGGTGAAAAGAACGCGCTCGTGATGTAGCCCCAGTTGTAATCGCGCCGGCTCTCATCATTCTCGAAATCCTGCACCGGGAGGATCTGCACATGCGTGACACCGAGCTCGCTTAGATGGTCGAGCGCGGTCCTGATCTGCGGTTCGTTAGGCAAATACGTTCCTGGCTCTGTCCAGCCGAGGTAAAGTCCGCGCTGTTCGACGCCGGAGCTCGCTGCGACCGTGAAATCCCGCACATGCATTTCATAAATGACAGCATCAACCGGAGATCCGATTCTCGCTGCGGCCGTCGCTTGTGCGGGCAGCTCGGTAATGCGGCCGCGCGTGCTGCTTGCGACCGTATTCGTTGCGTAGGGATCGAGAACTTCCCGGCGTGAATCGAGCTGCGGCCCGCTCAGCAGGTAGGTGTAAAACTTCCCGCGTAAGTCGCCATCGACCGTTGTCGCCCAGATGCCTTTTCCCTGAGGCTGCAGCACGCGCAAAGTCCGGCCTTCCGGCCCGACTGCCGCGTCATAGAGCACAAGACTGACGGCGGTTGCAGTTGGCGCGAAGACCCGAAAGGTCGTCGATGTTTCCGACAAACTCGCCCCCATTTTCGCATCGGCGTCGAAAAACAAATCACAATCATCCAATATTCTGCGCGGCGAGATCGGCACCGGTGCGCCAAAGCCTTCCACCTGCACGTGATAACGTCCGGGCGTGAACTTGAGCGCCTCCGCCGGCGTCACAGTCAGGTCGAGCTCGCCCGCCACGTCATCGCCCGCAATGATCGTTGCCGGTTGCGGGCCATTTTCGCGGTCGAAAATAAGAACGCATGGTTCCGCAGCAGCCGGCTCCGAGAAACGCACGACAACGCGATCGGGTGCATCCAGATAGGCCGCTTCAATCTGTGGCGAAATGTCCGGCTTCTGCGCGAAGACAATATTTTTTCGCTTAACGAGCCAAATCTCGTCGCCGAGCGCGGGCGTCCAGAACTTATCGACTCCATCCTTCTGGCTCCAATTATTCCCAATGCGCGGAATGATCCCGATCCGGCGCGAACCGTCGTATTGAGCACGATCGATTCGGAAGATCGCGCCAAAGTCATCGCGACCGATCGGCGCGATCGCGTTGTCCGGCGGCGGCGTGTGGTTCTCGCCGTTCCACGTCCAGAGGTTGACGCCTTCGTAGTTCCCGTCCGGCCGATGATAATGAATCGTTATCACGTCGGCCGGAAATGCAGCCAAGACCGGCAGTGAACTCGCCGGGAGAAGCGCAGATTTATGGGAGAGAAAAACCGACGATCCAGGCACGGCGCAGAGTGGTTGGTGAAATCATAAGCGAATCGCGTGCCGCCGACTCGTTAGGCGGGAAACCGGTGGGAACGGCTAGCCGTCATCTTAGCTGGATCACCCGATTACCAGCCGCGTCTGTCTCCGAATCCGGCGACCGCGTCAAGCTTGCCGGCGAGATTTGTCGTGAAATCTGAGGCGGACGAATCCGGCGCCGGCTCGGGACGCGAAACAATTTGGATGTCCGAGGAAAACGATCCCACTGGTGCGGCGGGTCCGGACGACTCGCTCGATGAGTTACTCATCTTCGGCGACCGCGAAACCCGCCGGCGATTTCTCAAGCAGGTTGCCGGCACCAGCGCGGCGCTCACGCTCGGGCCGCATCTGGCGGGATTTTATCGGCTCGAGGCGGCAACCGCCGGAGCGGGAACCGATCCAGATTCAATGGTTGACCTTACACTGACGATTAACGGCGCCCCGCAGAAGCTGCGGATCGATCCGCGCACGTCGCTGCTCGATCTGTTGCGCGAGCATTTGCAGCTCACTGGTTCGAAGAAAGGCTGCGATCACGGTCAATGCGGCGCCTGCACGGTTCTGGTGAACGGGCGCCGGATTAACAGCTGCCTCAGCCTCGCAGTGGTGCATGACGGCGAGCAGATTACGACGATCGAGGGTCTTGCGAGGGGTAACAAGCTGCACCCGATGCAGGCCGCGTTTGTCGAGCACGATGGCTTTCAATGCGGCTACTGCACGCCAGGGCAGATTTGTTCGGCCGTTGCTTGCGTGCATGAAGGCCACGCCACGAATGACGCTCAGATCCGCGAGTTCATGAGCGGAAATCTCTGCCGCTGCGGCGCGTATCCGAACATCGTCGATGCGATCAAGGAGGCGCGGAGCCGGATGGCCTACAATGCCTAACGAAAAGGACTTCGATCTACGGATGAACACAGAAGAAAACACTATTTGTGAAAATCTGTTTTCATCTGTGGCTCAAACACATCCTTAAATGAACCCGTTCACCTACTCACGCGCGAGTGATCAACAGACCGCGATCAACGGGGTCGCCGCGCACGAGCACGCCAAATATCTCGGCGGCGGGACCAACCTCATCGACCTCATGAAGATGGGCGTCGAACACCCCGAGCAACTCGTCGATATCAACCGGCTCGATCTCACGAAAGTCGAGCAGTTGCCTGGCAATGGCGGCGTCCGCATCGGCGCGCTCGTCCGGAACAGCGACCTCGCCGAGCACAACCTGATCAAAACGAATTACCCAGTGTTAAGCGAAGCGCTCCTCTCCGGCGCGAGCCCGCAGTTGCGCAACCTGGCCACGACCGGCGGCAATCTGCTGCAACGGACCCGCTGTTACTATTTCTACGACCCGGCTTTCCCGATGTGCAACAAACGCGATCCCGGAAGCGGCTGCGGCGCGCTCGAAGGCTACAACCGCATCCACGCCATCCTCGGCCAGAGTGACAAGTGCATCGCGGTTCACCCGAGCGACATGTGTGTCGCCATGGCTGCGCTCGAGGCGGTTGTGCGCGTGCAGGGACCGAACGGCGAGCGAACGATTCGGCTCGCAGATTTTCACCGGTTGCCCGGCGAGACTCCGCAGGTCGAGACGAATCTGCAGCCTAACGAGCTAATCACCGCGGTCGATTTGCCGGCGCTGCCTTTCGCGAAGCGCTCGCATTATTTGAAAGTGCGCGACCGCGCGAGCTACGCCTTCGCGCTGGTCAGCGTGGCGGCGATCCTGGAGATGGACGGCGGCAGGATCAAATCGGCGCGTGTCGCGCTGGGCGGCGTCGCCCACAAACCGTGGCGCGCGCACAAAGCCGAGCAGGCGCTCGGGGGCAAGGAGCCTAACGACGCGAGCTTCCGTGCCGCGGCCGAAGCCGAACTGGCCAACGCACACGGTTACAAATACAACTCATTCAAGATCGAGCTGACGAAGCGTGCGATCACGCAGGCGCTTCGAACGGTCGCGGGAATGGGCTGAGGAAAGCGACGACGCGCTCCAGTGCCAGCGCGTAAAAGATGACCGAGCTCGTCACTACCGCGTCCGTGGCCTGATAATCCAACAGAACTGCAGCGACGCTTCAGGCCTGTTCGTCATGGCGCGGCGATTCGTTAGGCCAAACGTCTATCCGGCGCGCAGTTGGCTTTCCGCTTCAGACCGACCTTCCGGTCAAATTGGGGATTAACGCAGCCAGGGTGCGCGCCCCTCGATCCCGCCGCACGGGATCAATTCGCCTCTGAAAATGAACGATCCTCGGCCGTGTGCTGGTGCCGGATATCTTCGGCGGCGACGGCATAAACGGAATCCTCGGCGATGTTGGTCGCGTGATCTCCGACGCGCTCGAGACAGCGGGCGATGAACATGAGATTCAAGTAGCCGCGGAGCTGCGCCGGATCCTCGGCCATTCATTCGGTCAAGGTGCGGCCGGCGTTCGTGTTCAACTCATCGAGCGTTTTGTCGCGCGGCTTGATTTCCCGCGCGAGCGCCGCGTCTTCCCGCATGTAGGCGTCCATGCTGTCGCGCAACATCGCGATGGCGTGGCGATGCATTGGCGCGATCACCTCCAGCTCAGCGAGAGGGGAATGAGCGTTTAGTTTTCGCGCGCGCCGTCCTATGCTCACATCCTGGTCGGCGACGCGTTCGAGATTCGAATTCAACTTAATCGCCGAGACAACCCGGCGGAGATCGGACGCGACCGGCTGGAACCGCAGCAGAAGATCGATTCCCTCCTTGTCGATCTGCTTTTCCAGCTCATCGATTTCGGCATCGTCGGCGATCGCGAGCGCGCAAAGTTCGTCATCGCGCTGGAGCAGCCCTTCGATCGCATTGTTAAGATTCCGTTCGGTCAGGCTCGCCATCATGAGAACGTTCTCGCGCAAGGAATGAAGCGCGTCGTCGAAGGTGCCGAGGATGTGTTTGGCGTTTTCCATTGTGATCAACCGAAGCGGCCCGTGATGTAATCCTCGGTAATCATCAGGACCAGGACGAGCGCGCCAGCCCAAGCCTGGCGGTGCCAGTCGTCATACGGCGAGATCGCGTAGGTAAAAATTTGCAATGGCAACGCAGCGATCGGTTCGGCCAGGCTATGATTCCAGAAGCGCATTCCCGAACGCGGTGAAAAGCAGGGGTGCTGTCTCACCGGCGATTCGGGCGAGCGCGAGCAGAATCCCGGTAACGATACCTTTCGAAGCCGTCTTTATCACGATGTAGAAAATCGTTTTCCAGCGGCTGATCCCGAGCGCGAGAGCCGCTTCGCGATATCCGTTAGGCACAAGGAGCAGAACCTCTTCGGTCGTGCGCATGATCAGCGGGATCATCATGAAACCGAGCGCAAGTCCGCCGGCGTAAGCGGAGAAGCTTTTGAACGGAACCACGACCAGTCCGTAAACGACGACGCCCCAGATGATCGAGGGCACGCCGTTCAGGACATCCGCGACGAAACGCAACAGCGCATTCGCACGGGCGGTGCCGTACTCAGCCAAATAAACGCCGCCGAGAACGCCGATCGGCACACCGATCAGCGCCGCCAGCCCGAGCAGCTCGATCGAACCGACAATCGCGTTCGCCATTCCGCCGCCCGCTTCGCCCACCGGCTTTGGCAAGTGGGTAAAGAACGAGAGGTTCAACGAGCCGAGACCGTTTCGCAGCAGGTAGTAGAACACGAGCGCGAGCGGAGCGATCACGAGCAACGCCGCGAGCGAGCAAAACACCGACGCCATGATGCTCTTCGCTTTGCGGAAGTGATAATTTGCAGATTCGGTCATCGTTAGGCAAGCATCCCCAGGGAACGCGGGAAAGCAGCAAATCTCCTAATCGTTTTCTTCCTTCTGCTTTCTTAGACATTTATTCGTTAGGCGCTGTTAGGCTCCGCGCGTTGGGACGGCACGCGTCATCGTCTTTAGGAGCAATTGCGCGAGCAGGTTCGCCAGGATTGTGATGCCGAAAAGCACCAGTCCGATCTCGAAAAGCGCCTGCAGATACATATCGCTTGTCGCTTCCCTGAACTCGTTCGCGATCACGCTCGCCAGCGTGTAACCGGGCGCGAAAAGCGATGCGTTGATCTGCGGCGTATTGCCGATCACCATCGTGACCGCCATCGTCTCACCCAGCGCGCGGTCCAGGCCGAGAATGGCGGCGCCGAACAGGCCATTCTTCGCATAGCTCAGGACGGCAATGCGTGTCACTTCCCATTTCGTGGGTCCGAGCGCGTAGGCAGCTTCGCGCTGGAGATCCGGCACGCTACGCATGATCTCGCGGGAGACCGAAGTGATAATCGGCAGAATCATTATTGCGAGGATGATTTCGCCTGAGAGCATGCCGACGCCGTAGATCGGACCCGTAAAAAAAGGTGTCCATCCGAGCGCCGCTTGCAGCGCCGGATAGCAAATGCGCGTAACCATGGAATCATGACGAAAATCCCCCAGAGCCCAAGAATCACGCTCGGGATCGCGGCCAGCATTTCGATGCCGGACGCCAGCGGTTGGCGAATCCAGAGCGGAGCTAATTCCGTCAGGTAAATTGCCGTGGCCCACACTTAACGGCACCGCGATCAGAAGCGCGATCGCCGACGAGACAATCGTGCCGAAGATGAAGGGTAGCGCGCCGTATTGCTCCGCCACTGGATCCCAGGTCGAAGTGGTGAGGAACTGAAACCCGAACTTCGCGATCGCAAGGTGTGACCCGCGCGCGAGCTGCCAGCCCACCAGGATGACCAAGGCTACAACTGCCAAAGACATCGCAAGAGTCAGCGAGCGAAAGGCGCGATCGCCAAGACCGGACCGTGACTGAAGCTCGATCGCGGGAGCTGGAATCGTCTGAGACGTCATTGCCATTGGCGAGCTAAGTTACGCCGCGAACTCTGGGAGCACACGCGGTCCCTGGAGCTGAGTCACTCTTTCTCGTCATCCCTTCGTTTTTCATCCGAGACACTCCTTAGAATTTGATCTTAGCGATCCGTCTTAGCACACGCTCGCGCAGACTTTCCGGCAACGGCGCGTAACCCAGATCCTTCGCCATCTCTTCGCCCTTTGTTTGCGACCATTTCAAGAACTCCACCAGCTTCTTTCCTTTTGTGGTGTCTTTCTGCTGCTCGTAAACCAGCAACCAAGTCGCGCCCGCGATCGGATACGCGTCTTGGCCGCTCGCGTTGGTGATCGAGAAACGAAAGTCATCCGGGATCTCCGCAGTCGCCATTGCCGCCGTGACAGAATCGGTCGAAGCCTTTACGAAAACGCCATCTGCGTTCTTCAGCTCCGCGTGTTTCATCCTGTTCTGGATCGCGTAAATCAGCTCGACATAACCGATCGCATTCGGCGTCTGTTTCACCTGACCGGCAACGCCTTCATTGCCTTTGCCGCCGATGCCGCGGGCCAGCGCACGGAAGTGTTATTCCCGACCTTAGATTTCCAAGCCTCACTCACCTTGCTCAGGTAATCGGTAAAGATAAAGGTCGTGCCGCTGCCATCCGAACGATGCACCACGGCGATGTCCGCATTCGGCAGGCTCACCCCGGCGTTGAGCGCGACAATTCTTGGATCGTTCCACTTTTTGATCTCTCCGAGGTAAATCGCGGTGAGCGTCGGGCCGTCGAGTTTCAGAGCCGGATCGCCGGGCAGATTGTAAGTGATTACCACCGCGCCTGCGACAGTTGGGATGTGCAATAACTTACCCTGCGCTTTCGCCAGGTTCGCATCGCTCATGGGTCCATCCGACGCACCGAAATCGACCGTCTGCGCGAGGATTTGCTTCTGACCGCCACCGGAACCGATGGACTGATAATTAAAGCGGACAGATGGATCGACCTTCGCGTATTCATCGAACCACTTCGAGTAAATCGGATACGGAAATGTGGCGCCCGCGCCGTTGATTGTCAGTTGTGCAGGTGCACGATTGCCGCTCAAGCTGGGGACGATCGCAATCAGAGGGAGAATGAATGGTATGAGTTTCATGTCGATATGTTCGTTCCTTGTTCGTTAGGTTAAAACTTGAAGCTGAGATCAGCCTGAAAGAGATTGTAATCGTTAACGGGATTGATGCCCAAGTCCCCGACGCCGCCGGTACCGAGGGCGTGATCGATCTGCCGGCCGCGCGCGTAGGTGAGGTTTGCTGTCACCGCATCGGTAATGGCATACCCAAGCTGGACCATGGCGCCTTCCATATTCACCCGGCTGTCATAAATGTCCGAGTCCACGAGATTCGGGTCGAGCGCGTATGCTCGGCGTGCTGCCAGAATGCCGTCAGGCTGATGTCTCCCTTGTGCTTGGTGCTGCCGATGCCGGTTCCGATCTGGTAGGCCACGTTTTGATCCCCTTTCTCGGGGTGACCCGCCGCCGAGCCCGCTCGCCACCCTCACAGTTGTAGGCGAAGTCGCCGAAGACCTTCGCCGGAAGCTTACCGATCTTGAAAGCCAACTCCGCCGGCACCTCGAGCACGAGGAGGCTGTTGATTCCCGTCTGGTTGGGAGTCGTCGTGGTGACGAGGCCACTCACGGGATCAACAACCGCGAAAGTCGGATCGCCCGAGAACTGTCTGTTAAAGGTATCTCCATTGCCTGTGTAGTTATAGAGCGTCGGCGCGATCTGCACGGACATGTCCTTTCGAAAGGTATACTTTGCGCCTATCTGCCAGCCGAGCAGATAAGCGTCCGTGTCAGGAATTCCGCTCGGAGAAGGTCCCACCGGGTTTTCGGAATTGGAATCGTCGTAAACGAATTGACCGAAATTGGCAAAGAGAGCGAGCGTCGGCACGAAGGCAGGAACTGTGGTCTCAGTGACCATTGTCTCACCGTCCTTATCCGTAGCGGCCACCGCGTCTGTCGCCGGAAGTCCACCGCCAAGTTGTAACGTGTATTTATACTGTTCCGCGAGGCCTTCTGGATTGATGTCTCCGTCCCAGACGATCGAGGAAGTGACGAACGGGTTTGGCATCTTACCTGCAGTCAAGGTTAGACCAGGGAATCCTTTGTAGCCGAAGTAAGCCTGCCCAACGTTAATCGTGTCGCTATTCTTAGCGAAAGGACCTGGGCCGGCTGAGGTGTCATCGCGAAAGGTGATATTGGTGGAGCGCGGGTTACTGTTTGTCTCCAGGCGCAGGCCGAAAAACCAGTCATCCACGAGCGTGCCCTCGAGACCGATGCGGAGGCGGTAACGCGCCCGATTCCGCTGGTAGGTGTCGCCGGCCGGGTTAATCGAATCGGGAGCCGCGGTCTCACCATTTCGGACCTCGTAGCGAATGCGGGCGTCGCCATAGAGTTCGATTTCGGTCAGCGGCGTCGAGAGCTTTAGCTTAGTTGCGCTACTCGTGACTGGAGTGACCGCGGCGCTCTCTTGCTTCGCAAGGTCGGACCGGAGTGAGGCCGCCTCCTTCTCGGTCACGATCTTTTTCTTCACGAGCAGGTCGAGAAGTGCGTCGGAATCCTGGGCGCGAGCGGCGACCGGCGTGAAAGCCATCGCGGCGAGGGTGGTAAGAATCAGGCAAGGTTTAGTAAACATCAGTTTCTCGATTTGATTGAGGCGTCGCTTTGGTGCGACGCCGAGAAACTGGAACGGCTTTGTTGCGCGCGTGTGGCGCGTTTGTGACAATCTTGTGAACTAAACTGAAGGCTCGGTGGCTGCAGGCGAAACGGGCAGAGTCACGGCGATGACAGTGCCGCGGCCAAGCTGACTCTCCGCATCGACGCTGCCGCCGTGTAACTGCGCGATATGCTTCACGATCGCGAGACCAAGTCCGGTGCCTCCGACTTCACGGCTACGCGCCTTATCGGCGCGATAGAAACGCTCGAAGATGCGCGGCAGATCAGCGGCAGCGATGCCTGTGCCTTTCATCGCCCACGCTAATCGTGATGGTGTTCTCGCTCTCCCGCGCGGCGCGAATCGTGATGCGCGAGTTCTCCGGTGAATATTTCGTCGCGTTGTCGAGGAGGTTATGCATGACCTCCTCGAGCCGCGCTTCGTCCACTTCCAACGCCGGCAGTCATCCCCGATTTCCTGCATGATCGTGAGATGCCTGGCTGCCGTTCTTTTTTGCCAATCCCGCACGACGCGATGAAGGAATTCGACGAGTGAAATAGGCGCAAAATTAAGCTGCGGGTCGGGCGCCTCGAGCCGCGCGAGACTTAGCAGGTCATCCACGAGTGACTGGAGACGCGTCGAATGTTTCTCGAGGACGCGCAGGATTCGCTCCCGCTCATCCGCCGGGAGATCCGGTTCATCGAGCAACGTCTCAAGATAGCCGCGGAAAATGGAGAGTGGCCTGCGCAATTCATGGGAAACATTGGAAACGAACTCCCGCCGGACCTGCTCGAGTTGCTGCAACTGCGTGACATCATGAAAGAGCACCATGGCGCCGCGCAGGCCGCCGCTTTCCTCCGCGATCGGCAGTGACGTCATGGCGACTCGAAGCGCCTCATCACGGTCCTGCCCCAAAGATGATCGAAGCAGTTTCGATAGTTCCGCTGCGGAGGGTGCGAGTCACCGTCTCCACGAGCAGACCATCCCGGAACGTCGCGAGCAGACGCTCATCGGTTTGTTCATCCGCGATGGCGAACATCTCCCGCACCACGCGGTTGAGCAGCCGCACCCGGCCATCGGCATCGACGACCGCGAGGCCGTCGCGCATGGCGCCGAGAATTGTGCGGATGTTAAGCTCACCTTCCTGCGCGCGACCCGTTAATTCGCGCTGCCGAAGAAACAGACCTTCAAGGGCAACTCCGATGTGTCGCGCCGCGGCATTGCCGTCCACTAAAAAGGTCTTGGGCGCGCGCGAATGAGTGATGTCAGCAACAAGTTGCTCGACATCGCGCCATGGCCGGACCCAATTGCGCCAGAGCACGCGGCCGAGAAGGAAAAGCGCAACGCAGACGACGATTGCGACGATCCAGGCCATCAGCGAACGGCTTCCCGGAAGCGATATCCAAAACCCCGCACCGTCTCAATCAGATCGCCTCGTTTACCCAGCTTCTCTCGCAGCCGCCGCACATGGGTATCTACGGTGCGCGTGTCGATCGCGGCTTCATAACCCCAGACCTCGTTCAACAAGCGATCACGCGACTGCACCCGACCACGACGTTGCATCAGCATGCAGAGAAGCTTGAATTCGACCGCCGTAAGATCGACCTGCTTCCCCCCGACGCGCACCTCATGTCGCTCCGGATCGATCACGATATCGACCCCAGTCAGCTTCCTATCGCTCGGCGGCGCGTTCACGCGGCGCAGGATCGCACCGATCCGCAGGACCAGCTCGCGCGGACTGAACGGCTTCGTGACGTAATCATCGGCGCCAAGCAAGGCCGACGACACGGTCAATCTCCTCGGACTTTGCCGTGAGCATAATGATCGGGATCTGCGCGGTCGAGCGATCGCCCTTCAGGACGCGACACACTTCTAATCCAGACAGCTTCGGCAGCAGCAAATCGAGAATGATCAAGGCTGGTTGTTGCTCGCGGGCTCTCGCAACGCCGGTTTCGCCATCCACTGCCTGGAGAGGAATGAAATTCGCCTTTTCCAGCGTTCGGATGAGCAGACCGATCACATCCTGCTCGTCTTCAATAATGAGAATTCACTCACGAACCGCGGCCACGTTCTTGTTTTTCACTGCTTTCGGATCGTGTAAAGCCGAGGCCGCCCAACAACGTCGGCTAAAGCGCAATCCAATCGTCCGGGAGACGCGAAAACGGGACGCGACCCGCTTATCACATCCGATAATCTATTTAAATGACCAAGCCGGAAGAAACGCGAACCGAAGGAGCTAACGAAACGCGGAGACGCGAAGGATGCTGTTCGATGTTTGGATTCCGGTCATTGGGCAAGCGCGACCGCAGTGCACGCTTGCGGCGGCTTTTCCCGGCAGATTTTGTTGTTCAGGTTCCTACTTTCGATAGTCCATGACAAAAACAGAAATTCTCGGCCCGGCGCGAGATCGCGTGGATGGTCCACTCAAGGTCACCGGCAAGGCGAAATACGCGGTCGAGTTTGAGGTGGCCAATCTTGTTCACGCCTGGCCGGTCGTGAGCAATATCGCCCGGGGCACGATCACCGCGATCGAGACTAAAGCGGCCGAGTCCGCGCCCGGGGTGCTCAAGGTCTTGACGCCTTCGGATGCGCCGAAGCTGAAGAACGCCGAGGCGCAGAAAGGCGAGAAGACTCAGGGGAGCGGGATCCGCATCGAGGAACGCAATCCACTCGACGACGACAAGATTCATTACGCCGGGCAATACGTCGCGCTGGTCGTCGCGCAGACGCTCGAACAGGCGCGTCACGCGGCTTCGTTAGTCCGCGTGAATTATGCGCCGGAAGACCCGCTCCTGACGATGGCGGAGGGGGCGAAGAAGGCGAAGAAGCCGGAGAAAAACAAGGACGAAGAAGTTCAGCCGAGCAAAGGCGACGTGGACGCGGCTTTGAAGGAACCGGGCTTGATCAAGATCGAGGAGACCTACCTTACCCCGACCGAGACGCATAACCCGATCGAGTTGCACGGAACCATCGCCGCTTGGAATGGCGACGACACATTGACGGTCTGGGATTCGACACAGTTTGTGAAAGGCGTGCAGGGCATCCTCGCGCGCACCTTCGGATTGGATTTGCCTAACGTGCACGTGATCAACCCGTTCGTCGGCGGCGCCTTTGGCAGCAAAGGACCGGTCTGGCCGCATGAATTGCTCGCCTCGATGGCTGCCAAAGTCGTTAGGCGACCGGTGAAGTTTTACGTTCCGCGGAAGGAAATGTTTACCTGCACCGGCCACCGCACGCCGACGCGCCAGACTCTGACCCTCGCCGCCACCAAAGACGGCAAGTTGCAGGCGATGCGCCACGTCAGCGAGACCCTCACTTCGCCCGTCGGCGAATGGGTGGAATCGTGCGGCGTTCGCTCGACCGGGGCGGTTTACGAGAGCCCGAACATCGACATTCAGGAATATGTTTATCCGGTGAATGTCGGCACGCCGAACTTCATGCGCGCACCCGGCGAATGCCCCGGAACCTACGCCCTGGAATGCGCGATGGACGAGCTGGCGGTCGCACTCAAGATGGACCCGGTGCAGTTGCGCCTAACGAATTATTCGGAGATCCATCCAATCAAGAAAAAGCCCTACAGCGCCAAACATCTGAAGGAAGTTTACAAAGTCGGCGCGGAGAAGTTCGGCTGGTCGAAACGCAACCCGCAGCCCGCCTCGATGAAAGAGGGCAACCTGCAGGTTGGCTGGGGCGTGGCAACCGCGACCTATCCCGCGCACAAATGGAAAGCGGTCGCCAAGGCAATCCTGAAAGCCGACGGCAGCGCGACGGTGCGATGCGCGACGCACGATCTCGGGACCGGCGCCTACACGGCTTTCACTCAGATTTCCTCGGAGCAACTGGGCGTACCTTTCGAAAAAGTGAATTTCGAGCTGGGCAAATCCGATTATCCGTTCGGCCCCGTCGCCGGCGGCTCGAACTCCACCGCCACCGTTGGCACTGCGATTCATGAGGTCGCGGGACTGCTTCATCAGGCGCTCGCCGAGCTTGCGGTGAAAGACCCGCAATCGCCGCTCCATGGGCTTTCGCCTAACGACATCGCGATGACGGAACCCGGCCGGATCGGATTAAAAAACGACAGGGCGAAGTCCGATAGCTACAGCGAAATTCTGAAACGCGCGGGCCAGGATTCGCTCACAGTTGAGGGAAAAATGCCCGAGTCGGACGAGAACCAGAAGCAGGCTTTCCAATCGTGGGGCGTGCATTTTGTCGAAGTAAAAATCGACCCGCTCCTACCGCGCG
>JAICMR010000018.1 GCA_025929155.1 Chthoniobacterales bacterium
CGGTGTTGCCGGGCGGCGAGGGCAGCACGACGCAGATTCCGGATTTGGATGAGTGCTGCCAGATGACGACGGTGAGCTTGCCGGGAGAAGGGGTCAGTTTGACGGCGGGCACCCGCTATTGGTTGGTCGCCAGCACGGATGATATCAATGCGCCAGATTTCGAGGGCGGCTGGCATCCTTCCTACCGCGCAGCATATGCCCAAGGCCTTCCAACTGTGTCGTGGCGAAATTACGGCGGCTCGTGGCCAGCTGCGCTAATCCGGGGAACAAAGCTGGCCGGAAACGGTGGTGCTGGCGACTCAAAAGCTAACCGCTCGAATGCGGTTATCTTCAAAAATCTCGGCCCGGCCGGGCAGCACTCTCTCACCGTCGGAGTGTTGCTCAACGGCGATAAGGTGCCCTTCCAAGGAGAAGTCTGGGCTGCGCTTCCCTTTACTCCGAAAGCAGATGTGCAGGCCACCACACTGGCTGCGGGCGTTGGTTACACTGCCGGCACGAAGCTGGTGAACTTGGGCATCTACAGCGATAACGAAGGCGTTCCCGGCAGCCTTTTACCGGGCGGCCAAGGGAGCACCAGGGATATTCCAGATGATGACGACTATGGTGACCTGGCGATCGTCAGATTGGCCGGCGAAGGAGTCGCTTTGAAGGCTGGAGTTCAGTATTGGCTGGTGGCCAGCACGGACGACGTCAATGCGCCGGATTTTCAGGGCGAATGGCGGGGATCCGGCGTTGCTCTGGCCTCCAACCAGCAACCGGAGATTTTCCCTACCTGGCAAGACTTTAGCGGACTCTGGTTGGCCGCAAAGATTACTGGTACGCTCCCATAGCTTGTCATTTCTTAGCCGCTGAACACCCATTCCTCCGATGAGTCACTCGCTGCCTTTGCCGTACTGTCACCAAAGGTAGTCGCAAGGAGTGAGAATCGATACCGAACTGCTGGCACGAGAAACTCGCGGTACGCTGCCTAGGTCGGGCGCGAGCGTGCCAGATCGCAGTTGGCCCGGAGCAAGAAAAAGCTCGACATGATCCCTGCCGGCGCTGCTGACCACGGTTTCATCTTGGCCGGGAAAAAGACCTGACGAACGAGGCCGGTGGCGGAGGTTCAGGGCACGCTTCCGTTGAGGCAGCGCGCCGGAATGCTGGCATTTTGGATCCTTTGTGATCGCAACACGAGAGCACTTGCAGATGCGGAGATTTTTCGCGCTGCCCGGATTCGTCAGGCGATGTCTCGTTTCGTATACCCGCGCTTCGTGTCGAGATAAAGCACTACGAAAATCGCCGCGAGCCAACCGCGCAGCAGCGCGCTGATCAGGCAGCTCGCAAGCGTCGTCAGCGCGCCCGCCCAATCGAGCGCATTGCTCGTCGCCATCGATTGCAGGAGAGGCAGCGCTTGTTCGATCGTCGTCACGCCCCGCATCCGCCAGATCATCACCGGTAATTCCACGGCGATATTCAGCGCGATGATCACGAGCAGCCACAGGGAAGCGATGATCGCGCCGCGCCAGAGCGGTCGATCGAGACGCGGACGTTCCCGGCCGCTCCGCGCGAGATCCTTGCTTTCGCGGAGCGCCTCCATCGAATCGCCGCCCCCAAGCGCGCCTGCCTGTTGCCAAAAGAGGAAGTTAATGAAGAGCCGGCCGACCATGTAAGCCGTGAAAATCAGCAGGAGCAGCACGAGCAGGAGCGCGCCGCCGGACCCCGAGGTCGTGAGAGAGAACGCGACCAAAAGCGGGATAACGGTCCAGAGGAAATAAGAGCCGTAAACGATCAGCGCGAGCGTGAACATTCGGGTCCAGAGCGGCTTCGAGCGGACGAGCACACTCCGAACATTTGGCTGGCGTCCCTCGAGCAGGTCTGCCGCGAGCATTTGCAAGCCCGCGAGCGAAAACGGCCAGCCGATCACGAGCAGCACGATCATGACGAACACCACCGCAGCCGCACCGATCACGATCGGAAGCTGCCCAGCCTTATCCGGCGTCTCGAGAAAAGGCGCGGCAATTTGCAGGAAAAACGACGGCCCGGAAACCAACAGCGCGAGCAGAAAAAACCGCCAGAAACCTTCGCGATAAATCCCAAAGCTCGTGGCGAAGATCGCGCCGAAAGTCATCCGTGCCGGCGGGATCGGTGGCGGCATTCCCTCATGCTCGTCGAGGAAGACTTCGACCAGTTCGCTCGCTGGAAACCAACGGTCGGTTCCTGCTTCGCGCACCTCGTTCTCCCGGATGAGGCGGCCGTCCTGCCGCCAGGCGCGGAGTTCATCCGCATCCACGGGCCCATATTCTTTCCCCTGCACGCGCACGATCCATTCATCCGGCATCGGGCCAATTAACTGCGAATCGAGCGGAACACTAGCGGTGTGCTTTTCTCCTGCTCCCGATCTTCTTAAACAGCGGGAGCAGGATTAGGGAAGATGAACGAAAAATCGTGGGCGCACATGGACCTTGCGCTAACATCATCGGGTGAAGCTTCTCCTCGTCGACGGCCACTACTACGTTTACCGCTCTTACTTCGCGATTCTGCATCTCTCGAACTCCCGCGGCGAGCCGACGAATGCGATCTTCGGGTTCACAAAAACCTTGCGACTCATGCTGAAACATCTCCAGCCCGATCTCGCTGCGGTGATGTGGGACATGGGCCTGCCGCAGCGCCGGACGGAGCTGCAACCGGGCTACAAGGAGACGCGCAAGGAAATGCCCGAACGCATGCTGCCGCAGCTCGATTACATCCAGCAACTCACCCCGATCCTGGGTTTCAAAAACATCGCGGTGCCGAATACCGAAGCCGACGACCTGATGGGTTGCTATGCGATCAAGGCCGCGGAGCGCGGCATGGAAGTGATCCTCGCGACAAACGACAAGGATCTCTACCAGCTCGTTAGTCCGCAGGTGAAAATCTACAGCACCGCGAAGGCCGATCTCGCCTCGCCAAAGGATGGCTTCGCATTGTTAGGCGAAGAGGAGGTCACCCGGAAATGGGAAGTCCCGCCCAGTCAAATCGGTGACGTGCTCGCGATCTCGGGCGATGCGGTGGACAACATCAAAGGCATTGGGATCGGCCGGAAGAGCGCGGCGAAATTGCTCCGCGAATTCGGCGGCCTGGAGGCGCTCCTCGCCGGACTCGATGGAGTGAAACTTCCGAAGACCCGCGACAAGCTGGAAGCTGCGCGCGAAAGCATTTTGCAGAATCGCAAGATGGTCGAGCTGGATTGTCACCTCGATCTGCCGATCCCGATCGAGGAGTTGCGGATCGCGCCCGATTACCCGCGGATGATCGAAGCGATGGAAAAGTGCGAGTTTAAGTCACTCCTCCAGGAAGCGCGCGACGAAGCCGCTCGCGCCGGTAAACAAACGCAGGGCGAGCTTCTTTTGTAACCGCGAGCCCCTCGTCCTTCGCTCGGTGAAGCGCGGCGAGTCCTGCGCTTTGGACTTCTTTTTTGCACTCCCGCGTGGAGAGCGACAAGTGAAAGCAAGTGCAGGCACGAGACCGTCAAAAGCCGGCGAATCTTTTAGGCTGCGACATGCGTCAGCTCGAGCGAGAAGTCGATCGCGCGCGCGGAGTGGGTAAGCGCGCCGATCGAAACGTAATCGACCCCGGTCGCAGCAACCTGCCGGACATTGCGCAAACTGATTCCGCCGCTCGCTTCGAACTCCACTTTTCCCTTCCCGATTGCGACGGCCTCGCGCATCTCGGCGCCCTTCATGTTATCGAGCAGGATCACCTGAATGCCTTCGATCTCGAGAAAGGCGCGCACCTGATCGAGGTTATCGGCTTCGACTTCGATCCGGATCCCCGGATGCTCCCGCCGCACGCGCTCGATCGCGGCCGTTAACTTCCCGATCCCGGGGCGCGCAAGCAGGTGGTTGTCTTTCACCAGCACCATGTCGTGCAAGCCAATGCGATGATTGACTCCGCCACCGGCGACGACCGCCGCTTTTTCAAATCTCCGCAAACCAGGAGTCGTCTTGCGCGTGTCCAAAATTTTTGCGCCGGTCTTGCCCGCAGCTTCGACAAATTCGCGGGTTAAAGTAGCAATTCCGCTCAGGCGTTGCAGGAAATTCAGGGCAACCCGTTCCGCAGTCAAAATCGAACGAGCGGATCCGCGAATTTCCATGACAGCCGCACCGCCGGCCACCGCGGTGCCGTCGTTCTGGACGATTTCGATCCGCAAGCTCGGATCGACCCGTCGAAACACTTCCGCGGCGACTTCCGCGCCGGCGACCACCGCCCGCTCTTTCGCGATGACCCGCGCCGAAGCCTGTTCCGTTTCGGCGACGAAAAATTGGGTCGTGATATCGCCGTCGCCGACGTCTTCGCGCAGCGCGAGATCGATGAGAAGGAGGTCGTCAGCTGAGAAATCCATGAGCGTCGTGCAGCCGGAAGGGCGCGAGCGACAAGGATGAGGGCAAACAGCCAGCTGAACAAGCGGCCGTGGACAAAAAAAGATCCGGGCAGGGCACGCCGCGGAGAAACTTCCAATTGCGAGGCCGTGCCGCCGCCCGAATCGCCTTAACCGAAGCACTTAGACAGCGGGCTGTTTCGCTCCGTTCAAATGACTTTTTGGTCATTTTTGGGTGAGCGGGAAGTGAGCGGGGGCCGAGGGACTGCTGGGGGGCGCACGCGCCTCGCGTGCTGGTTTCGGCGCCCTCGCCGAAACGAACTTCCTCTTAAAAGTCCGAGACGAAGCAAAAGTCCCCGATGGCGAGACGCCATCGCCAGCACGCGGGCCGCGTGCGCTCCTCAGATCTTACGCAACCCCATCGCAGAACTCACAGTCTATTTCTGATCCAGGGGACCAGAGCGAATGCCCAGAAAGCTTCCGGCTGCAACATGACCGACACAGCCGGAAATTATTCCGGCAAGCGCTCTAAGTTGCACTTGCACCTCTTTGGGCGCGGAGTGCAGGTGTAAGTTAAAGTTTAGATGCAATGGGAAAAAATGACCGGCTTCTCCCAGCTGAAATCACCGGATCGTTGGGCCAAGTCGTCATCGGCCGCCAGATCATCGTGCTCGAATCAACCCGTTCGACGAACGATTTCCTTCGGCAAATGCTCACGGCGGAGCTGGCGGAAGGCATTATCGTTTTCGCCGAAGAACAAACCGCCGGGCGCGGCCAGCGCGCGAACCAATGGCACTCCGCCCCGCATCAGGGTTTGTGGTTTTCGATTCTGCTGCGCCCGGAAATTCCCGTCGCGGAATCCGCGCGCCTCACGACTTGGGCCGCGGAAGCCGTCGCCGAGACGATCCGAGCGCAACTTCACCTCGCTCCCGCGATCAAGCCGCCTAACGACGTTTACATGGGCTCGCGAAAAGTCTGCGGCGTCCTTGTCGAAACCGTCGCTGGATGCGGGCCGCACTTTGCGGCGATCGCCGGAATCGGCGTCAACGTTAACCAGCCGCTCGAAGCGTTTCCCGCCGAGTTGCAGGAGCGTGCCGGTTCGCTTGCGATGGCGGCGGGGCGTGCGATCGATCGCCGCGAGTTTGCGGTGGCGTTGATTCGTGAGCTCGATCGCAGCTACGCTGCGAATTTCTGAAGTGCATCTGCAAGCGCATCGGGTTCGCTTTTGGGCAGAGCGCCCGCGCTGCCGCGAACTTTGATCAGCGCACGGATCGCTGAGAAAATTCGTTTGGGCGAGGCCGCCAAAACCAGCGTGAGGCGCAGGCGCTCTGCCGAAAATGCCCCGGTGCGGCGCGCGACTGGAATTTTGGTCGATTATCTAAGCGCCGTTCGCGCCGACTTCCGCGAGCCAACGCCGGTAAATCTGCGGCGCAATCTCCGAGGGTTTGATTTCGCTCCGCCCGCCCCAGAAAACATTCGTGTAGGAAACCGGAATACCGCACGCCTCGAGATGCCGGTCGATCGCTGCCTTGTGTTCGAGCAGCCGCGTTTTGTCCGTTCCATGCGCGACCGCCATGATGTTAACGTCGCGAAATTCCGGTCCCGCGTTCCGCCAATAGCAATGGGTGAGGATATCGTGCCGGCCCACTTCGCCCCCGGCTTCCAGTTCGCGCCCGGGCGGCACCGCCCAGTGAAAAAGCGCATTGAACCGCGTCACCCGCACTCCGCCTAACGACGGCTTCACGTGTTCGAGGAAAGTCGAAAATCGCCCGATAATTTTGCGCCGCGTCAGGTCCTGCGCGACGGCCTCGAACTCCTCGAGCGATACGCCGGCTTCCGCCGCGCGCGCGATCCACGGCGACGGCTTGATTTCGTTAGGCGCGAACTCGCGCTTCAGCGCGGTCAGCACCGTCCACTCCTTTTCCGTTAACCTTGCCGGCTGCACTACGATCATCGTGGCCGGCGCCGGCGCACGTGTTCCCGGCTCGACATTCTTCCGCCGCACATGCCCGACGCCGAGCGTGAAAATCCCTTCCGCCGGCATTAGCCGGAAATGTTCGGCTCCCACCAGCCGCGTCAAGATTTCGCCGTGGCGTTGCAGTGAGAAACCGTCCGGGACCTTCAGCGTGGTCCAGAGCTTGTATTCCGATCCGGGCGTTACCGCATCGGTGGAGCGCAATACGACGTGGCCGGAAAAGGGATCGCGCTGCGACATGTAGTCGAACGCCGCCTCGAGTTTCTCCGCCGGCACTTTCCAGGCAACCAGCGCGCCGCTCGCGAGGTTCGTGGCGAGTAAAGTTTGCCGCACCCGCCGCACCGTTCCCGCTCGCAGCATCGCCGCAATCCGCTCCAACACCGTCCCGACCGGCACCCCGGAGCGCGCCGCGATTTCCGCGAACGGCTCGAGCACGAAGCCCGCGATTTTATCCTCTGAGATCGCGAGGATGCGGGCGTTGACCGGGTCGTTGTGTTCCACCGGAATGGTCTCGTTAGGCAAAGTCATGTTCACGCGATGGCGCAGGCGAGGACGGCAAAATAATGGCAGGCGGTCCCGAGCAGCACAAACAGATGCCACACAAAATGCGTGTAGCGCCTGCTTTTGTTCACGAAAAAATAAACGCCGCCGGTGTAAGCGAATCCTCCGGCCAGAAGCCAGGCCAAGCTGGCGGCGGGCAGGTGCGCGATCAGTGGGCGGATCGCCACCAGGATCAGCCAACCCATCGCGAGGTAGAGCGCGAGTGAAAATCGCTGGCCTCGCTGCGTGCCGCCGACGCTTTTCAGGATGACCCCGAAAAGAGCGAGCGACCAGATGAGTACGAGAATCGTCCAGCCCCAGGGGCCGCGCAGCGGACCGAGCGTGAACGGCGTGTAGGTCCCGGCGATCAGCAGAAAGATCGCGGAATGATCGATCACCTGCAGAGCCGATTTCACTCCACCCCGTGGGCAGGCGTGATAAAGCGTGGACCCGAGATAGACGAGTAACATCGCGGCCACAAAAACCGCTGCGCCGACGAAGAAAAGACGGTCACCGCCACGCCATGACGCCATGATCAGAAACGGCGCGCCGATGAGGACGGCAATCAGCCCGAGCCCGTGGCTGATACTGTTCGCGAACTCCTCGGCTACGGATTGGTCCCATCGCGGGTCATCGTCGACCCGTGGTGGCGAGAGAGGCAATTGAATCGGAGCGCGCAAATCTCACTCCTACGCGCGAACGCTCAGGTCGAAAGGAAAGAGTTGCATCTTCGAGATCGTGCCATCGAGTAAATGTCGATGACGAAAGCCATCTTCTTCGATGCCGCCGGCACGCTGATTCATCTGACGAGGAGCGTCGGCGAAAACTACGCGCTCGTCGCGGCACGCCAGGGATTGCAGCTCGATCGCGGCGAACTCGACGAGGCCTTCCGCGAGGTTTGGAAAGTCATGCCGGCGCGTTCCGCCTCCGGTGCGCCGCGCGCTGACGACGATAAAGGCTGGTGGCGCGAACTGATTGAGCGCGTCCTCGACCGCACCTCTACGCGGATTGAACCGCTCGATCGAGACAATTTTTTCGAGGCCGCTTACGGACACTTCGCCGAAACCGGCGTCTGGGAGTTATACCCGGAAGTAGAAGAGGTCCTGGAAAAGCTCGCACCACGCTACGAGCTCGCAGTCGTCTCAAATTTCGACGGTCGCCTTCGCATGATCTTCGAGCACCTCGGGATTACGAAATTCTTTCGCTACGTGTTTCTGTCGAGCGAGCTGGGTGCGGAAAAACCCGACCCGGAAATCTACCGGCGCGCGATCAAGATCTCTGGCTTTCCCGCCGGAGAGATCCTCCACGTGGGCGATGATCCTGAGCGCGACTGGGCGGCCGCGCGCGCCGCGGGATTAAGCGCTTTTGAGCTCGACCGACCGCGGAATAGCCTTCGCGGTCTGCTCCGCGATCTTGCACCGGGCAGCGAAACATCGTAAGAGCAAAAGCTCCGCCGGGTTGGTAGCTCAATGGTAGAGCAGCGCCCTTTTAAGGCGTTGGTTGTGGGTTCGAGTCCCACCCAACCCATGCTTCTCACTACGGATTGAATCGGAAAGCCGAAATGTGGCGAACCTGCCGCTGGCGGAGGACCGCTGCGACCTGCAGCTCAGGCGCGCCAAAAACGACTTGGATTTGACCGCCAATTCCTGCGGCGGAGTAACAAAGCCAATACACTCCTCAGCCGGCCTTGGTTGTTCGTAGCTTTTCTTATCGACGGACTAGTTTTCACTCGTCAACCGCTTCAATCTGTCGATCGAGAATTTCGCCCGTAAATCGATCAATCGCGATGTGAAGCCAGTAGCGTTTCTCGCCTTCGACCGTGAAGCTCGCTAGAGTTTTGGCGTTCGGCGGGTAGCGACCGCTTTGAGCAATGACGTCGATAAACAGCCCCCACGTTCGTGTCTGGGTAACTTCCGCGATGGCGCGAGCGACTGTTTCTTTTTCCTCGTCCGTCGATCCAATCGAGGTCCCAGTTGCCTCGACCAGCCGGCTAATGCCGCTTCGGCCGAGAGCGGGTTGGGCCATGGTCCCGAGGGTTGTATGTCCGATAATACCACTCGTCGGATATGGTGTGGGACTCGCTGCAGCATTGTTTGCAGAGGCCAGGCCAACCCCTGTGCCGGGAGTTGCTTCATTGGTAATCGCGCTTTTAAGGATTGCCGCGAAAACCCCTGGATTTGCGGAGTTGAGACTTACGATGCCGGCCCGGAGGGGCGCCGTGTTATAAGTGAAAAGATCGAGGATAGGAGCGTCCTGACTTGCCGAGGTAAGGAAGTCGACAGTTTGTGGCGCTGGACTCTTCTCAGGTCTTAGCGCATAGCCAATTTCCCCCACGTTCCGGAATGGGCGGTTCAGCATGGTGTAACCGGCGATGAATGGGCGCGGGGTCGGAGACATTCCCGCAGGTGGCGGGAATGGTGAAGGTTGAGGGGACGGTGACGGTCTCGCCGGATCGACGTTTTCCATTCCAGTCGCCCAATTGCCTCCACCGTATTCAATCATCGTGCTGGTGGTGTTCGTTGTAGGATCAACTGAGGAATCATCATCATACTGGTCTATGATCGTGGCTCCAAGAGTGAGGGTTGTGTCTATATGAGTTGCGTCGTCTGATGTTGTCGAATAGACCGCGTAGTTAAGTAACTGAAAAAAGTCTGGCTCACCCGTAAATGCCCCGATAGTTGAACGAGGAGCTGTTCCCGTCTTACCCACATATTGCCAATGTCCCGGTGTTGCCGGATTTACCGGCGGCCCCACCGCGCCCGGAGTTCCGTCGACCCATTGGAGACCGAACAACTGTTTAATCTCTGCAGCCAGTGACGGCTCGGGCTTGTCTTTCAGTAGGGCGAGATTTCCAAGTGCAAATCTTGTAGTCAGGTTAGCGCCGGCTACCTGGAAGGTCGGAATGTTCTGCTCGCGCGAGAAGGTTCCCAGAAACTGGAGCATGTTAATGCTCGGTCCGGCCACCCTAACAAAAGCGATCAGGTCTTTGCGGTCGAGGAAAGCCTGGTCGGTGTGGCCCAAGTAGATAGCCGCCGAAACATTCCTGAAATCCCTTGACGTATCAAGAACATAAGCCATGAAAGGACTCGGATCAGGCGTCGGGGATAAGCTCGGAAAAGTTCCTGAGGATTGAACGGTCGCGTAATTCCGCCAGCCGACGATCTTGCTGATGGCAGTGGCGGAAGCGGTGGAACCACTTGGCGTGTACTTCATCGCTGTAATATCCGCGAGCGCCATCGTTCCCTTGCGGCCAACCGCAGTAATCGCTGGTGTGGGTGATGGAAGTCCCACGACATTCGCATCCAGCAGACCTCCTTCGTCGTAAACCGCATAAGCGTATCTTCCGACCGCGTAACCTTGATTGGATGAGGTCTTATCAGCTAAAGTGGGATCCCAGGAATTGAACGGAGTCGGCCCGTTTCTGGTCACTATAACCCAATCAGGCGCCCAATAGTCAGGTGCGCTGAACCCAGTGGTAATTGGGTCCGGACTGCTGTCGCCGGGAGCGGCTTTCGGAACCATGTAGTGGGCGTTCCAGCGAGCGAGGCTTATAACCCGGCCACCTAAGGCCGGGTCCGATAGCGAATTGACAGCCGAGGCGAGACTAGAAACCGCCGGGACAGGGATAGCGTCATCTCGCACGCTCCGCCGAATCAAGTTTGGGATGCCAGTTCCCTGCAGCCCGCCAGCGCCCGGTTCAGGACTCCGCTGCGGCACAATATTAACACTCGTTATGGGAACCCCGGTGGTAATTTCTTCTTTGAAGGTGCCGACGATTATATCCAAAGCACTTCTCGCCAATATGTCTGCCTTGTTGTTGTTAAAGCTCCCATTCGCCAATTGTCGGTTGGTAGTTGTTCGAGCCAGATAGGCGACGACAAGACCGGTGATAATTACGACGAAAGCCAGCACGATAACGAGAGCCGCAGCTTTGTCTCTCTTCGCTTTCGAATGCATCCTATGGAGTCATGGGAAAGGTTTTTTGGTAGATACGAACTCCGTGAATGGCGGTTCGCGGCAGGCCGGCAGTGGCATTCAGAGCGGATTGCCAGCTAGTAGCCAGCCCCGCAAGCCCCATATCCGGGGCAAAATCCGGTAGGCTGTCGATGATTGCTTTCAGCTGCACGTCTGACAAAAGAACTTGGCTTTTCTGGTCGACTGCCGCGATAGTCACGGAAATTGCGCTGACCTCTTTGAGCCCGTTCGCTCCGGGAAAAGCCGAGACGATCCCCGTGTTTAGAATGTACGAGTACTCGAATCGGAAAATCTGCGGCCCGATCAGCTCATAGTCAGAGTCTGGAGAGCTATTACTCGTAGCGGCAGGCCAGTTGGTGGCTATCTTTTCCAATCCAAAAGCCATTCCCGCGGTCGCGTCCGAGCTGTTCCACAACAAGCCTTTGCCCATCCGTTCCATCCGATTGGAGGAGACGGAAGTGCTATCAGAGTTTATGCGGTACGAAACGAGAGACAACGGCCTCTGCGAACCGGTTGAAGGATAATAGCCCGGTGTGCTGCAAAAGAAGGCGATATGGTCATTGCCTACCTCACTATCGAGCGGGCCCTTGACGTAGTAGTCAACATCCGGTCTCCGGACCATTCGGGCCAGGTCTAAGCCGATCCGATCAAAAACCGGTCTTACCTGGGTCTCGACGTCCTGCTTTTTAGTGTCCAGGGCAATTACATCCGCGGCGCTGTGTACCATCGTGCTTGTCAGAAGTACGATGATGGTGAGCACGGTGATGGAAACCAAGAGCTCGGCCAAAGTAAAACCACTAGAGGAGCGTCGCATGTCTAGCTCCGATCGAGGGCAAGAAAAATTTCCGAAGACGCGGTCTTTGGGCTCGTCGGAGCAGCGCTGGCAGGCCATGTTATGCGTAGGTCCGCGAGGGTTGCTGTCGATGTGCCAGGGTGAGACACAAATGTTATAATCAGGCGGTATCGAGAAGTGCTGCTTGGTTCCGTCGAAGCTTCGGCGGTCGAATCGAAATAGAGAGTGGTCGCGGAGTCTTCATTCGGCGTGGGAGGAATGGGTATTCCGAATTGGAGCGAGACCGAAGCCGTTCTAGGTGTCGCCCGAAGATCCGCGGCAACGGCACTGAGGATCCCGAGCGAAACCGTTTGCTCCGATGCGCTGTGGCTGAGTCGCGAGCCAGTGGTGAAGAGACCCAAAATTGCAAGAAGTGAAAAGGAGACGACACCGAGGGCCAGTGTGACTTCGACAAGAGAGAAAGCAGACCGCGGTCTGGTCGGTGCTTTCATCGAGTGTAGATGGTAAAGTTTCCCCCGACGCCGCTGAACTGGATCGCGATGGCATTGCCGGAGTAGGTCGCGCCAGCCGGAGGCGGTGTGGGCGCCTGATCACCATGTGTTTGGACAAGTCCGAGTTCAGCCAGGTGCTTCAGGCTATACGTGCCATTGATGTTCGCCTCTCCGCCAGGACCAAACCGAACCGTTTTGTAGAAGGTGTAGTTCTGAGCGGAGAAAGGGAACTTTGTTTGATCGCCGTGTGACTGTTTGCCGTAGGGATCATCACTGCTGATCCGATCATAATGATCGTAGGGCGCGCCTTCGATATAAGGAGTGTCAGGCCTGCCATCGAACTTACCCTGGAGCGGACCAGGCACGGGCGACGGTGCGGCAGGCGGGCCAACCTCCGTGATATGGACACCATCTATATGAAGCAGCTTGCCCACCTGCTTAATCCGATCTGCTGGCAAAGCTGCGCCAGTGGCTGCGTCATCAAAAATAGCAGTGCCATCAAGTGAAAGAACCGAAGCCATCACAAGTCGACCTTTGCCAGGATAAGGTGGTTGAGTATTTGTCGGAGCGGAGGCGCTCGTGTTTTCCTCATAAAACCCCACCCAAACGTAGGTGTCATTTGCCATGGCAGTGACGCGTGCCTCCTCGAGCAGGCCCTTGATGGAGTATGCCGCGTCCGTAATGTTTCCCGCATTGTTCAGACTGGTGAAAGCCGGCGCGAGCAGGGCTAACAGGATGGAGATAATCCCAGCCACCACCAGCATCTCGACGAGGGTGAAAGCGGAAAGAGGACGGGGGTTCGATTCGGGGTTCGGCACGGCAGGGGGCGGAGTCGAGAGGCGTTATAGCGCACGAGCTGAAGTCTGGGAAGCGTAAAACCGACTTTTCGAGCGGCATTGCTCAAGATCGTGTTGGGCCGCCGCGCTTCCGGCGGGACACATCTTTTCTGAGAAAGCAGCGCAACCGTGCACGCGAGCTGCTTTACCCAATTCCAGAAATTATCAATTTAACCGGACCTTGCCATGCGCTCGCACCACTCTCGCCGCTCTGCTTTTGCTTTGGTGTCGCTTGCTGCTTTTTCATTTTTTTCACCGTTCGCGCTCGGCTATGCACTGGAAGGAGTGCATTGGCCGAACGGCTCTGTCGTGAAGCTACAGATGAGCCTCGGCAACCCCGGCAAGACACTGCAGGACGGCAGCTCGTCCTGGAATGTAGCCGCGGTCCCAGCTACCGATCAGTGGAACAGCAACATGGCGCATTGTCAGTTTTCGTATGTAATGAATTCTTCCGCCCCGGTCTCCTCGGGCGATGGGGTGAACTCGGTTGTCTTCGCCAACGATGTTTTCGGCGACGCTTTTGGCGCTGGCGTTCTCGCAGTCACCTATCACTGGCATAACAGTGACAATGTCCTGCAGGAAGCCGACGTGCTCTTCAACAAGGGGCAGACCTTCGATTCTTATCGGGGTCCGCTCCAGTTCGGCTCCAACGGTTACGCCCTCGCGGATATTCGCCGCGTCTTTTTGCACGAGCTGGGTCACGCGCTGGGGCTCGATCACCCGGATCAGGCTGGCCAGCATGTCGCGGCGGTCATGAATTCGGTCGTAAGCGACACCTACCTGCTGACCGCAGATGATCTGCAAGGAATCCATAGCCTTTATGGTGCTCCGGCGCCTTCTGGAACGCCCGCGCCGACAGCAACGCCCACACCGACCCCCGATCAAAGCGGCCCCAGCCGGTTGGTCAACCTCTCTACTCGGATGCAGGTCGGCACCGGCGATAATGTCCTTATCGGCGGTTTCATTATCCAAGGCGACAAACGCAAGACCATCCTGCTCCGCGGCCTCGGTCCGTCGCTCGGGGCGAGCGGCGTGACCGGGGCGCTCCCCGATCCGCGCATGACGTTGCTCGACTCGAAGGGCGTGGTGATTCAGACCAACGACAATTGGCAGCAGAATCCGGACGCCGTCGAGATCACCGCGACCACAATTCCGCCTAACGATCCGCGGGAATCCGCGCTGATCGCGCGGCTTGAGCCTGGCAGCTACACCGTCGTCGTCGATGGTGTGAACGGAGCCACAGGGATCGGCCTGGTCGAAAGCTATACCCTCGACACGTATCAAGGCTCGCGCGCGGCCAACATCTCGACCCGCGGCTACGTCGGTAGCGGCGAAGCCGCGCTGATCGGCGGGTTTATTGTGCGGGGCGCAACTACCAAACGAGCGATCATCCGCGCGCTCGGTCCCTCGCTCGCCGACAGCACCACCGCGCGCGTGCTCCAGAACCCGAGCGTCGAATTGCGCGACGGCGACGGCCAACTCGTCGCGATTAATGACGACTGGCAAACCAGTCCGGACGCTGACGATATCCGCGCCAGCGGAATTCCGCCTAACGATCCGCTGGAGTCGGCGCTCGTCGCCACACTCGGTCCCGGCAGCTACACCGCCGTGGTTAGCGGATCCGAGGGCGACGAAGGCATCGGCCTGGTCGAAATCTACGATATCGATCCCGACTGAGCCGCAATTGAAAACGCCCTGCTCACATTTATCGTTATCAAACATGAAAAAGCTCCCCGTCCGTAAATTGCGCGTTCGTCTCGCTCTTATCCTTTTCCTGATGTCCGCTTTCGCGGGAAAGAGCCACGCCACCACTGTGATCGCGCCTGATTTCGATCATCTCGTCAGCCGCGCCGACGCCATCTTTGAAGGCAATGTCACCGATGTTCGGTCGCAATGGATCGGGGAAGGCGAGCAACATCGCATCGTCACTTTCGTGACCTTCAAGGTTGATCAATCGCTCAAGGGCGATGTGGGGAATAGTTACACGATTCGCATGCTCGGCGGGACGGTTAACGGCGAAACGATGAGCGTGTCGGACGCGCCGAAATTCGCCGTTGGCGATCACGACCTGCTCTTTGTGAAGGACAACGGCCGTCAGTTCATCCCGCTCGTCGGAATTCAGCACGGGCGGATTCGGATTCAAAAAGATCAGGCCGGGCAGGAGATCCTGCTGACTGGTGAAGACCAGCCTCTGGCCGATGTCAGCCAGCTCGGAAACGACGAGTCGGGAATCGCGCGGAATCGCCCGTCGCTCTCGCTCCAGCAATTCAAGACCGCGGTGCAGGATCGTGTGCGTCAGCAAAAGGCGCGCGCAAACACGCCATAGCGTCGCGCAAACCGTAGCATCCGGCCCGGCGTTTTTCCGCTGCGCTATTCAGTGCGGGGGAGTGCAGGCGTAAGATAAAGTTTAAGTACAATGGTAGACACGACCGGCTCCTGGCCTGTTCCCGATGACGAAATTAATCGGTTTCGCACTCGTTAGGCGGACGTCGACAAAGCAAATAAACGGGCAATCCGCTAAGAACGATCGCGCACCCGATTCCGCAGGTTGCCGGCGCCAGAACCGCCAAGTCCACAATCAAAAAGAGCCCGATGAAGATCGCGACGAGCGGCGCGATCGGATAACCCCACGCCCTATAAGGCCGCGGCGTCTCCGGAGCGGTTCGGCGCAAAACCAGCACCGCCGCGACGAGCAGCACATAGAAAATGAGATCGGCCGCGACGATGTATTCCAGCAACTGCGTGTAAACATTTCCGTAACCGGACGCCCCCGTCACGGAATCAATCCTCACCGTGCGCGGCAAAGTCAGGAGCGCGGCCCAAACGCCCTGCGCGAGCAGGGCCGCGGCGGGAACATGCCGCGTATTCGTGTGCGCAGCCGCGCGGAAGAACAACCGGTCCCGCGCCATCGCAAAAGAGACCCGCGCCCCTGCCAGGATGAGCCCGTTTTCGCAACCAAACGTCGAAACCAAAATCGCCGCCGCCATGGCGCTCGCTCCTGGTGCACCCAGGATCGAGCGGACCGCGGCGACCGCGACCCGGTTCTGCGGCGCGTGCGAAATTTCGCCTAACGAGAGCGTCGCGACATACGCGAGATTCGCGAGCACATAGAGCGTCACGACCACACCGCACCCGAGCAGGAGCGCGCGCGGCAAGTTTCGTCCCGGCTCGCGGATCTCGCTCCCCGTAAACGTGACATTTGTCCAGGCCGTCTGCGCGAAGAGCGGACCGATCATCGCCTTGCCAAAGATGATGACGAGAGCGAGCCCGCTACCAATCGTTAGCCCCGGCTGCGCGAGCTGTGGCGACCACCCATTCGCCCACGGATTCCACCAATCGGAGGCCCGTGCGGCGCTCCCGCTTTTCCAGCCTAACGAAAGCCCAAGAACGACTAGCGCGAGGAGCGCCGCGGTTTTGGCCAGGGTGAAAATGTTCTGCACCCATTTGCCCGCTTCGAGCCCGCGCGTGTTGACCCAGGTGAGCAAGAAAATCAGCGCGATCGCCACGAACTGCTCGCTCGAGAGACTGATTGCGAAGGCATCTGAGAGATGTATTGGCCTAACGAGATAAATTTCCGATCCGACCGCGGGAAGAAAGACGCCGGCAAATTTTGCGAACGCGATTGCTACCGCCGCGATCGTACCGGTTTGGATGACGAGAAAAAGTGTCCAGCCGAACAGAAAACCAATTGCCGGACCATAAGCTTGGCGCAGGAAAACGTATTGGCCGCCCGCGCGTGGCATCATCGCCGCCAGCTCCGCGCAACAGAGCGCGCCGGCAACCGTGAGGATCCCAGCCATCGTCCAGGCGAGAAGCAACCAGCCGGGCGCGCCGAGGAGACGGGTCGATTCCGCGGAGGTGATGAAAATGCCGGAGCCGATCATCGACCCGATCACGATCATGGTCGCATCGAGCGGCCCGAGGCCACGCACCAGCTTATCGTTAGGCTGGCTCATTCGTTAGCTAACAGAGTCCGGGTAGCGCACGCGCCTCGCCTGCTGGCGAACGCGTCCCGCCTTCGTGGACTTTCGACCGGCCAGGATATTTCCGTGCCGAAGGAAGTCCGTCGCCGCGAGACACCTCGACCAGCACGCGGGACGCGTGCGCTACCCGGAGGATGCGCCTTCATCCAACTCACGGCGCAGCCACGACAATCCCGCCGGCGGACAGTTCAGCCCGCAGCTTCTGCGCGAACGCCAATGCCTCCGGCGTGTCGCCATGCACGCAGATCGTGTCGGCCGCGATCGCGAAATCGCCGCCATCGACCGTGCGCACGAACCCGTCACGCAACATCCGGAGCACCCGCGCGGACGCTTCGCCCGCGTCGTGCAGGAGCGCGTCCGGCCGCGTGCGTGGAACGAGCGCGCCGTTCGCGAGGTAGTTGCGATCAGCGAACACTTCGCGCGCGGTTCGCAGTCCGATCGCATTCGCCGCTTGCGCGAGGGCGCTTCCGCCGGGCGCAAAAACGATGAGTGCTGGATCGACCGCCAGAATCGCGTGGGCCACGGCATCAGCCAAAGCACGGTCCCGCGCTGCCATGTTGTAGAGCGCGCCGTGCGGTTTCACATGATTCGGCTGCACGCCTAACGACCGCGCGACGCCATCAAAGGCACCGACCTGATACGCAACCAGCGCAAACAATTCCTCCGCCGTCACCGCCACCTCGCTGCGGCCAAAATTTTCTCGATCATTGAAGCTCGGATGCGCGCCGACCGCGACTCCCGCCTCGCGGGCCGCGAGGATGGAAGCCGACATCGACGATGCATCGCCTGCGTGAAATCCACACGCGATGCTCGCCGAGCTCACGAGCTCGAGCAGCTCCCGCTCCCCGCTCATGTTTTCTCCGAGATCCGCGTTCAGATCGATTTTCATCGCGGCGTGAGCAGTTGCAGCCCGACACGGAAACGGGAAAAATCCCTCTCTCGTGTTACGAAGCGTTCGTGCGCCTCCGCGAGCGTCACGAGTTGGAAACGGACGGAGTCGCCAGACCGAAGTTGCGCGGCGATCGGCAGGTCCACGGTGATCACGTGCGCGATCTTCGGATAACCGCCGATTGTTTGGCAATCTCCGAGCAACAGGATCGGTTGCTGATCGTGTGCGACCTGGACCGTGCCCGGCGCGACGGCTTCAGAGACAAGCTCCATCTTGCTTCTGCGATTGAGCTTCGGGCCCTCAAGACGCGCCCCCATCCGATCGGCCTGTGCGCTGACCGTATAAGCATCTCGCTGAAAAAGACGCTGCGCTTCCGCGGTAAAACTTTCCCATTCCGCACCCGCGACACACCGCAACATCGGATGCGGCGGCGCCGTCCGTGCCCACTCGTTAGGCGCGCTCCAGTCCGCGCGCGGGCCGGTGAACCTGACGTCGCTCGTGGCGGGACCAAGCGGCAGCTCATCGCCGTCGCGCAGGGCGCGTCCTTCCCAGCCGCCGAAATTTCCGCGCAGATCCGTCGAGCAACTTCCCAGCAATTTCGACAGGTTCAGTCCCCCGGAGATGGCGAGCCACGAGCGGCAGCCGCGGTTCGGCGCCGTAAATGCGAGCAAGTCGTTAGGCAAAACGCGAACGGGTTTGCCTAACGGAATCCCAGAATCGGCGCCGCAACAGGCAACGATGCGTTCATCGTTGAAACGAAACCGTGCCTGGCCAAACGTGATTTCGAAGAGCGCGTCTTTCTCCGCGTTTCCGACCAGCAAATTCGCCAACCGCGCCGCGTGCACATCGAGTGCGCCACCCGGTGGAATCCCCTCACTCCGATACCGCGGACGCCCAAGATCCTGCACGGACAGGAGCGGTCCCGCGCGAACGATCGTTACTTTTCCCATTCTCGAAATTGTTCACCGCTGATTGCGCGAAACCGAACCCGATCGCCAGCTTGCAGGAGCGTGGCCGGTTCACGGACAACGTCGAAAAGACGCATTGGCGTTCGACCAATGATGTTCCAACCGCCGGGCGAAGCGCGCGGGTAAATGCCCGTCTGGATGCCGCCGATTGCGACCGAGCCGGACGGGACCGCATTGCGCGGCGAGGCACGGCGCGGAGTTGCGAGAATCTTCGGCAGACCCTCCAAATAAGGGAATCCGGGGGTGAATCCGACGCATCGCACCCGGTAAGTTGCGGCTGTGTGACGCAAGGCGATCTCGTTAGGCGACAGCCGGGAGACTTGCGAGACAACGTCGAGGTCCAGGCCATACTCCGGTTCATAGCAAACCGGGATCTCGATGAGGCGGGTCTTCTGCTTCTCGCGACGTGCCGGATCAGGCCGCCGCAGAAGCGCCTGAATGGTGTTTGTGCCCCGGACGAGCGCTTCCGGCGAGGCGAAGAAAACCGCCACGCTGGCGAAGGCGGGCGCGACATCAACGACACCCTCAATTCGCGCAGTTTCCAGTTTGTGCGTGAGCGCGAGGATCTGGCCTAACGAGTCGCCGACGCGGACGACGAACGCGGAATCCCCGAGCGGCGTGAGGTCCCATGGCACACCGGATTCTGCCGGGCGCCCACGCATTTGCAAAGTCTCCACGCTCCGCGGCTCACTCCAACGCGCGTTGCACGCAGCTCAGGCCTAGCATAGGCAGCTTACCGGTGGGACCACCGAGCATTCCGCCGGGTGAACGGAGTGTTAGCGAGCCGGGCGTCTCACTGGGGATGCCTGTGCCTGTGCGAAAGGCAGTTTCAAGAGTCATTTTGCTCGGTAGCGGCGGTCCGTCACCGCCGCGCTTTGTCTCCGGGGCCGGGATGCTCCGGCGGTCATAGACTGCCACTACAGGACTCTTGCGAAGGCTTTCGGAACAAGCGGCCGCGTTTGTCGCTAATCGCCGCCCCCTGGCATTCCGCGCGGGAGCGGTTGCTCCAGATTCGCGAGACCGTAGGCGAGGACGGCGTTGATCGCCGCCGTTTCCGCGAGATGACGGGGATCGATTTTGTCGAACGTGTCCGCAGCCGTGTGGTGATAGTCGAAATAGAAGCGGCTGTCTTGAATCGGACTAAAACTCGGCACGCCTTGTTTCGTTAACTCGCTCACGTCTTCTCCCACGTCGGTGCGCCGCGCGAGCAATCCCGCGCCCGATTTCGCGAGGACTTTGGCGATCGGCTGGAGGAAGTCCTGCAATTCCAGCTGACCGGCATAGTTGATCCCGACCGGATGATCCGCACCGAGATCCGTTTCGATCGCCGCGAAATGGTGATTGATCTCGGCGGCGTGATCTTTGGCGTAGCCTTTACCACCGCGCGAGCCGTTTTCCTCGTTCATCCAGGCGATGACGCGAATGGTGCGACGCGGATGCAGACCGAGTTGCCTAACGAGGTTGGCGGTCTGCATGGCCACCGCGACACCGGCCGCGTCGTCGATCGCCCCCGTACCGAGATCCCAGGAATCGAGATGACCGGAAACGATCACCACCTCCTCCGGTTGCTCGCTGCCTTTCAAGTCGCCGATCACGTTGGAGCTCCGCACGTCCGGCAACGTCTGCGGCGTGAGCACGAGGCGCATTCGCACCGGCCCCTGAGCCGTTAGCGCGGCGATCAGGCGCGAATCTTCTTCCGTGACGGCTGCGGTCGGGATCTTGAGCGCATCGGACGCGTAGTGCATCGCCCCGGTGTGGGGTAGCCGGAAAGCCGCGCCGCCGGCGGAGCGGACGAGGGCCGCCACCGCTCCTAGTCGGGCAGCCGCACTTGCGCCCCCGTCCCGATAAACCACCGCCTGGCCATAAGCATCGCCACCGTGTCCGGTCGCCGCCATTTCCTTGTCGAAAGGGGGATCGAAGAGCACGATCTTGCCCTGCACCTTTTCTTTGCCTAACGAAGTCAACTCATCGAAATCATGCACCGTCACGACTTCTGCGGTCAGTCCGCGCGCCGGGGTGGCGACGCTGCCGCCGAGTGCGGTGAGCACGATTTTCTGGGTGGTCTTCTCGGCCTGACCGGGCCACTGCACGAGCTCCGCGGTCTCGTTGCCGCGGACCCAATGCGGCACCATTACTTTCTCGAGCTGCACCTCGAGTCCGAGCTTTTTTAGCTCGCCGGCCACATAGTCGACCGCCTTCTGCGCTTGAAGCGACCCACTCAGGCGAGGGCCGATGTTGTTACTCAAATGCGCCGCCTGACGATAGGCGTAATCACTGGTTAGGGCGGCTTCCCGGAGCTTCTGCAAATCGCTCACAGTCTGCGCGGAATAAAGCTCCGGCGTGGCGGAAGGAGACGGTGTTGGCGTCGAAGGCGCTTCCGGCGCAGCGGCGGTCGGGCTGGGAGCCGCGCCGAGAAGAGAGAGACTAACGAAAAGCGAAAGGCCGCTAAGCGAAATGCACCGGAACATGCCGCACTCTGTCGCGGAATTCGAGCGATCTCAATCCTGCCGCTCGACCGCGTGCGGTTTCACAGATTCATCGATCGCCGCCGTCCAGGCATCGATCTCGGACTGCGTGAGGCCGACCCGTGGGTCGAGGCGGGCGTCGCGAAAGCCACCAGCGCCCAAATCGGCGAGATACTGCGCGCGGGAGAGAAGCGGTCCGCGACAAAGGCGCTCTGGCGGGACGTTCTCCGCCCGCAGCCGACTCGTTAGGCTGGAGATGATTTCAACCGGCACCCGATCTCTTTCCGTCGGATAGATGTAGCCAAAGAGAATCAGGTGGCTGAGTAGCACGCGCCAGTCCGCCCCGAAACGCGCGAGCAGATGTTCCCAATCAATCTCGCGTCCGCGATGGAGGAGAAGGTGGGCGACGTCTGCCCCGTCGAAGCGTTCCCGCTCCATGATGAAGCTTTTCATCCAAATCATTTCCTCCACCGGACACAAATCAACCTGGAGAACGAAAAGTTCTCTTCTCGGGCCGCGCGCAAACCAGAGGTCATCCACCGGGCATAGACCGTTTCCGGCGCGGAAAATGATGTCGATCCTTTCCCCGTCGCCGAAGGCTTTGCCTAACCAATGCGGAAACGTCTTCTTCGCCCGATAGCCGGCTTCGCGGAAACTCGCGAGCGCCCTCTCGGCGTCGTCCGGCCTAACGAAAAGATCGAAATCCTTCGTGTGCCGCGCGATCCCGGTGTAAACGCAAAAGCATAGGCGCCGCCGAGGAGGAATGGCACCTCCGCCGCCTGAAGCACTTCCATGCTCTGGCGAAAAAACACGGTCGCTGAGGGGTCAGATTCTGGCATCGGTTCCCGCAGATTTGTCCGGCTACAACTACTCTTAAAACGTCCGATTGCCGAAAGGCAGACGTTTCTATTTCGAGATGGCCAAACTTCGGATCGCCGCCTTGGCTGACATTCATTATGGCAAGCATTCACGCGGCTCACTGCACGATGTCTTCGGCGAAGTCTCGGAGCAGGCGGATGTCCTCCTGCTTTGCGGCGACCTGACCGATTACGGTCTTGCCGAGGAAGCCGAAGAACTGGTTGCTGACCTGCGCGCGGCTGTGCGGGTTCCGATGGTCGGTGTGCTGGGGAACCACGATTTTGAATCCGGCCAACCAGAGCGAGTGCGACAAGTTTTTGAAAATGCCGGAGTCGAAATGCTTGATGGCGAAGCGATCGAAATCGGGGGAGTGGGCTTTGCCGGGGTTTGTGGTTTCGGCGGCGGTTTTGGACGCCGAATGTTGAATGCGTGGGGCGAACCGCTGATCAAAAATTTCGTCTAGGAAGCGCTCGACCAGGCGCTTCGCCTGGAACAGGCGCTGGGTAAATTGCAAACGGAGCGTGTTGCGGTGCTTCATTACGCGCCGATTCGCGCCACGGTCGCGGGGGAGGATCCGGAAATTTTCCCATTCCTCGGATCGAGCCGGCTGGAGGAACCGATCAACCGTTTTCGCGTCAGCGCCGTTTTCCACGGGCACGCGCATAACGGCGGGCGGGAAGGCGTGATGGGCAGCGGCATCCCGGTTTTCAACGTTTCCCTTCCGCTCTTGCGGAAAAGCGGTGCATCATTCCAACTGCTCGAGGTGTAGAAGGCCGGAGATCGGTTGGTATCTGCGAGGTTCCTGACGCTAAAGACGTGCAGCTACGCGAAGCTTAATCAGCGACAACGACAGGAAGGCGGCGGCTAATGGCCGCTGAGAGAACTACTCAATAACTGTGATCGTAAGGTCATTCCCGTCGCCGCCTTCGTAGTTCGCCTGGTAGGTGTTACTTGCGACAGTAATTGTTCCACCGTCGGGCAGATTTACGAAAGTGCCTGAGATCGGCGCGGCCGCATTGTTCTCGATGATTGTGAATGTCATCCCAGGCACCAGTGGTTGCTGGTGCAAGCCGAGGAATTGAATCCGCGCCGCGGGATCGATAGTCACTCCTGCCGCCGCCACTTTTGCCGCGAGGCTAGTGCGAGTGTCGATCAGAATTTGCACGATCGCGTCGGCCGCACAGCTAAGGCTGCCACGAATTGTGAGGGTTCCAATCTTCATCGCGGGTCTGACATCGTTATGTCCCGGGGTCAGGATCGCTGTCTTGCCTCTCCCCGTGCCTACCTTCACTGATCCGCTAATATTCCCCGCCCCACCTAACGAACCCGCCTTCACCCACACGGGACCGGTCCCAGTCGCAGAGCCGTGGGTAGCCCCCGCGAAGAGGATCCCGCCTTCGATGATTGTGCCGCCTGTGTAACTACTCCCGCCGAAGAGGGAGAGAATATCGCCAGCGTCGCCCACTTTAGTAAGAGAACCGCCCGTGCCTCCGTTCGTCCCACCATCGGAAATGACCGTTCCCGGAGGGGGTCCGGCGGCATACTCGTTTGTGATCGTGAGGTTGTTCGCGCCTAGAAAGATTTCGCCGGTACCACTAAGACTCTTAATCGCGAGCCCCGGTAAGTTATGGCCGCTAATATCCAGGAGTGCCTTTCCGCCCATCAGGACAAGCGCCTGATCCGCCGCCGTATCGTCGGTGAAGTAGACCTGGCCGGGAAGGCCGCCAAAGATCCCGTCATTGATAATAATCTCTCCCGCCTGGAGTTGAACATTTTCCGAGAACGTCGTGATCGATCCCGGCTGCTGGGCGCCTTCGCCGCCGTAGCAGGTGATGCCGCCGCTACTCATCGCATGGTCGTGAAATTCGAGCTGACCGCGGTTCGAAAGGTATGCTTGCGCCACCGATTCTCCCTCAAAGGTGAGCGCGCTGGTGTTATCTACGGTGATTCCGACCAATTGGCCTAGGACGTCATTGAGAAGTCCGGTTCCAACGAATGTCAGACTGGCTTGATCGCCAATTTCGACAAAGGCAGGGTGCGAAAGATCCTGCGAAAAGATCAGGCTGTCGAGCACGGTCTCGGAGAAGGCCGGAAGCGTAATTATACTCGTCTTCGTATTCGAGATGGTGGCGACATCTCCAGGTCCATTGGGCACTGTCGTCGGCGTCCAGTTGTCGGCGGTATACCAGTTTGAGTCAGTGGGATTGGCATTCCAGGTGGCGCTGCCTGCCTGGACGCTATGAGTTGCCGTCACGAGAGTCACCGCGAATAGGTATGCGGAAATGATTCGTCTCATCCCTGGTGCAGGAATCGAAAGTAGGATCAGGTCCATCCCCGACGCTACCGAGGCGGTTGGAGCTTTGGCAAGAAAAAATGCGGGAAGCGGCCGCAAAGATGCTGACGGAGCGCCGCCTGCCATTTCCATCCCGAGGCATTTTCGGCGCACTTTCTCCAAAACGGATTGTCGAACTTTTCGAAGAAGACTTCTTTCGCTTCTGCCGAGCCCGCGGGAATGAACATTTTTTGTCGGGCCGCCTGAGTCCGACTGGCCAGAACCGCCAGTTCGTGTCTATCTTCAGCGATCGCCGATATGCCTAACGAATCGATTACTTCGCTCGACCTTCCCGGTATCCCCAGGCTGCGCAGCGGAAAAGTCCGTGAGGTTTTCGATCTCGGAGAGACGCTGCTCTTCGTTGCGACCGATCGGCTTTCGGCCTTTGACGTTATCCTGCCCGATCCAATTCCCGATAAAGGCGCGGTCTTGAATCAAATTTCAGCCTTCTGGTTTTGGAAATTTTCGAACGTTCCGAATCATCTGCTCACGGCTGACTTCGCGGAATTTCCCGCTGGGTTGCGTCCGCATCGCGCGCAACTGGCCGGTCGCTCGATGATCGTGCGCCGAACCAAGCCGCTTCCGGTTGAGTGTGTGGTGCGTGGCTATCTGGCCGGCTCCGGCTGGAAGGATTATCAGGCGACGGGCGCCGTCTGCGGGCACCAACTTCCGTCCGGTCTCCAGCTCGCGTCGGAGCTCCCCGAGCCGATCTTTACGCCCTCGACCAAGAGCCAGACCGGGCATGATCTGAATATCGATTGGACGCATTGTTGCGACCTGATCGGCGACGAGCAGGCGGAGGCGATCCGCGAACGCAGCCTCGAGATCTACCGCGCCGGCAAGGCCTATGCCGCGAGCCGGGGTATCATCGTCGCCGACACCAAGTTCGAGTTTGGCCTAACGACTGAAGGAGATCTGATCCTGATTGATGAATGCCTCACGCCCGACTCCTCGCGCTTCTGGCCGGACGACAGTTATGTCCCAGGCCAAAGCCCGCCAAGCTTCGACAAGCAATTCGTGCGCGATTATCTCGAAACACTGGACTGGGATAAGACCGCCCCGGGACCAAAGTTGCCCCAGAATGTGATCGAAAAGACCTCCGCCAAGTATCGCGAAGCTTTTCGTCTGATAACGAGCCAGAGACTTGGTTAGGGACGGCTTGCGCGGCTGACTAACAACGAAAAATTGTTTGTCGCGAGATGTCCCCTTAAGAGAAATGGACCTTCTATTCGCCATAGTGGGTCCTCTCCTGACAATCGAGAGACCGGCAAGGGAATTATCGACCACGCTGCCGCCTGAGGCATGGAAGTTTGCGCGATGATCTTTTCGCTGCCGGAGTGTGCTGCCCCAGGGACCGAGAAGGAGGCCGAAAGTGGCTTCATCCAGTTCTGATGCGAGAAGAGCCCGAAATGATTTTGGCGCGCAGCGAGTTTCACCGTCTGGTCGATTTGAAATCTGCCGAGTCGGGCAATCCAGTGCTTAACTCCAACATTAACAGCTGCGCGCGCCCTGCCAGGGGGGGCTTAAGGGGACCGCGACCCACGTAAGAGCGCGGACTTTGATAATCAAAAGGAACTGGCGAAGGTGAGGATCCTCCCTTATCTCCGATGCGGATCGATGCACCGCGAAAGACACTTTGCCGATCTCGCCAGGACCGCCGCCCTGACCAGGCGCGCCGGCCTTAAAGGTGGCAACGAATTGTTGCGGGCAACGCCCGCGAATCTTTGGCCGGTGTAGCGGCGAAGGAACTGACTTCCTTCACTTAATGAGATCACTCACAAGCGATTTCTCTTCTTTCAGCTCAGCGACCGAGGCGTTGATCTTCGAGCGGCTAAAGTCCTTGATCGGCACGTCCTGCACGATTTCGTAGGTCTCGCCGTTGCTGCGGATCGGGAAAGAACTGATCAGACCTTCGTCGGCTCCGTAGCTTCCGTCGGAGCAGACGGCGACGCTGAACCAGTCGCTGGAAGGAGTTATATTCGTTAGGCTGCGGACGGTGTCAACGACGGCGTTGGCGGCAGAGGCGGCGGAGGAGGAGCCACGCGCCTTGATGATGGCCGCGCCCCGCTGTTGGACTGTGGGAATGAAGGTTTCCTTCAGCCAGGTTTCGTCATTGATGACTTTGTCCGCGTTCTCGCCGTTGATTCTGGCGTTGTAGAAGTCCGGGTATTGGGTAGAAGAATGGTTGCCCCAAATCGTCATGTTTGTAACGGCCGTGACATCGACGCCGGCCTTTTGCGCAAGCTGGGCCTTGGCGCGATTTTCATCGAGGCGGGTCATGGCGAACCAGCGATCGTTAGGCACCGATTTCGCGTTGTTCATCGCGATGAGACAATTGGTGTTGCACGGATTACCAACAACCAGCACGCGCACGTTGGAGGCAGCGTTCTTTTCGATCGCCTGCCCCTGGCCGATGAAGATTTTGCCGTTGATGCCGAGCAATTCCTTGCGTTCCATCCCGGCTTTGCGGGGAACGCTGCCGACAAGGAGCGCCCAGTTTACATCTCGAAAACCTTGGTCGAGATCGGCAGTAGGCGTGATGGCCTTCAGCAATGGGAAAGCGCAATCATTCAATTCCATGACGACGCCCTCGAGCGCGCCGAGCGCTGGTGGAATTTCGATCAGTGACAGGTGCACCGGTTGGTCCGGACCAAACATTGAGCCCGAAGCGATCCGAAAGAGAAGCGAGTAGCCGATCTGGCCGGCGGCGCCGGTGACGGCGACTTTGATGGGTGAATTCATATCGTTCTTTAGCCGCCTTTCAAACGGTTGTCATCCCGAGTGTGGCGCAGCGAAGTCTGGGATCCCGCGGATTCTGCTAAAGTTCCTCTGATAGCTGTGGCTGCGCGTGGCGTGCGAAAACCTTTGAGCAGATCACGTGAGATCTTCGGCTTGCTCAGGAGGATGGATTGGCGCGGCCACTCTTCTCCAGGAGGTCGCGCACGAGGTAGAGTTGGCGTTTCAAGGCGTGACCGCGCCCGAGTTTTTTCACGGTGGTGTGAAGCCGGCGCGTCCAGTTCGAGTTTGCGGAAATACCTGGAACGTTGAAGCGGTCCTTGCGCCCGAGCAGGTCGGTAATCATGACGATCGCGATCCAGGATTCGCTCTGGAACAGCGCCGCGAAGATTGCCGGGTAGAAATCGCGAAGGTAGTCAATCGATTCGTCGGGCGGCGGCAGCCCGGCGAAGACCGCGATTTTGTTCAGGTCGTGGCGCGCCTGTTCGCTGGTTTCGGAATTTTCCGCAAAGGCTTCATCCCAGAGGGCCCGAACCGGCTTATGATCATGAGTGGCAAAGGTCGAGACAGAGAGCCGTTGATATTGACTGCCGGGGATCGTGCGCTCTTCCCGATCGTTTTCCCATTGTGGGATCTTGAAGCCGGCGATGCCTAACGAGTGTAGGTTGGGCCGCACGTAATCGGGCACCGTCCCGAGATCTTCGCCGACAACCCGCGCAGCTCCGGCTTCATCGAGCACGACGCGCAGGTATTCCTCGCCTTCGCGCCGATTCTGCTCGCAGTTTTCCCACGTGGTGTCGTCACGCGGCGCAAACTGTGGCGCCCGACCTCCGGTGCGTGCGAGCATTTCTTCCCAAGTGAGCGGGAGGAACTCAGGATTACGAGTCGGCCGCCAAGGGAAGGCATAGATGCGATAAAAGCCGAGGATGTGATCAATCCGGAAGATGTGGAAAGTTTCCTTCACGCCGCGGACGCGTTGCCGCCACCAGGCAAAGTTTTGGGTGCGCATCTGGCTCCAGTGATAGATTGGAATGCCCCAGTTTTGGCCCCACTTTTGCGTAAACTCGTCGTCCTTAAAATAGGGCTCAGGAGGAGCGCCGCCGGACCAGTCGAGAGCGAACGCTTCGGGATGCGCGAAGACGTCGGCACTATAGTAGCTGACGCCGAAAGGAATGTCGCCCATCAGAGCCACACCGTGTTCTTCGGCAAACGACTTGACGGCCCGCCATTGCTCATGGGCGATCCATTGGATGTAGCGGAAGAATTGCCGTCGCTGCTCGAATTGCGCGCGCTTCTCTTCGCCTAACGAGTAAAGCCATTCCCGGGCAGAGGCGAGGCTGTTCTGCGGCCATTCGTCCCAGGTTTCACGCTCGTCGTTCTGCTCCATCAGGACGCGGAAGAGAGTGTAATCGTCGAGCCATTCCTGTTCGCTGGCGCAAAAGGAACGAAAGGGATCATCAGGCGGGCGGCGGGAAAATTCCGAGAAGGCGCGTTCTAGCAACTTCTTCTTCAACGGCTTTACGATTGCGTATTGGACTCCGCCGTGGCGCAGTCTGCTCAAGTCGATGCTTGCGGTGACTTCGTCGAAAATCTCCGGCGACAGATCCGCCGGCGAACCCGGCGCGAGATGAAGCGTCGTGAGATCAATCGCGCGCGAGCTGATCGCGTTATAAGCGCTGTGATCGCCGCCGGTTTCGTTGATCGGCAGGAGCTGAATGAGCCGGAAGCCGAGCGGGCGGGCCCATTCGACCAGTTGGCGAAGCGCGGCGACGTCGCCAATGCCCAGATCGTCCTCGGTACGCAGGGCGAAGAGCGGTGCGAGTAAACCAGCGATCTTATCGTTAGGGAAAAGATTCATTCTTAGCCACAGACCGACACAGATCCAGAAAACAAAGCGGCGAACGCAACGTTTGTTCGGCCGAGTTGATCAGGAGGCCAATCTTCACCCTGTCGCTGGCATCGAATTAAAGCATGCCTCATCCGTGTTCAATCCATGCCCAAAATCACCCTCTCCGTACATTCCAATCCTCCACGAGTTGCGGTGGGATTTCCTTCAGGAAGCGCGAGGGGCGTTGAAACATATCGCCGTAGCCGGCGTTCAGGCGCATGTGCGGGTAGGTCAGGTAAAGCTCGTCTTTCGCGCGGGTGATCGCGACGTAGAAGAGTCGCCGTTCTTCTTCGATCGCTTCGCGAGTCTCCAGCGAGCGTGAGCTCGGAAACATCCCATCGGTCAGCCAGATGACGAACACGCTGTGAAACTCGAGGCCTTTCGCCTGATGCACCGACGACAAGTTGACGGCCTCTTTTTCGCCGGCCTGATTCACAGCCGGCTCGGCGTCGACGTTGCTGATGAGCGCGAGCTGGGATAGGAATTCGTGGATGTCCTCGAACTGGCGCGCAAAATTCGCGAGCTGGGTCAGGTCTTCCTTGCGCAACTCGTAGTTCGCGAAATTCGCTTTCGCATAATCGTCGTAGATCGCTTCCACGATCGACATGATCATTTCGGTTGGCTGAATCGGGACGCCGCCCGGCGCGATTTCTTCGAGGGTATCGGCCAGTTGTTCCCACGATTTTTTGGAACGCGCGCCGACGGAAAGAACGCGCATCCGTTCGCCCCAAGAGCTGATCACGGCGTTTTCGCCTAACGACTTCTCCCAGTTTTGCCAGAGGTTTTCCGCGCTCTTTCCGCCGATCCCTGGAAGCAATCGGACCATTCGTTTAAAAGCGACTTCGTCGCGGGGATTGGCGACGAAACGAATGAAGGCCGCGACGTCCTTAATGTGCGCCTGTTCGAAAAAGCGGATGCCGCTGGTAATCTGGTAGGGAATTCCGCGGCGCGAGAGCTCAAGCTGCAATTCGACCGCGTGGTAATGCGCGCGATAAAGCACCGCGATCTCGTTCAGGTCGATTCCTTCATCGCGCAGCTCGAGGATGCGCTGCGCGACGAAGAGCGCCTGTTCCCCGCCGTCATTCAGGGCGACCATCGCGGGCCGCGCGTGATTCGTTAGGCGCGCGGCGCTCAGGTTTTTCCGAAACTGTTGCGTGTTTGGCGCGATTGCGGCGTTCGCGACACTCAGAATTTCGGGCACGCTCCGATAGTTGATCTCGATCTTAAAGGTCTGCGCGTTTGGGTAACGCCGGGGAAAGGCGAGGATGTTTTGGAAGTTCGCGCCACGCCACGAATAGATCGACTGCGCATCGTCGCCGACGACCATGACGTTGCCGTGTTCGGAAGCGAGGAGATCAATCAGGTCAGCCTGGATTTTGTTCGTGTCCTGGTATTCATCGACGAGGATGAACTGGAACTGCCGACGATAAAAATCAGCGATTTCCTCATGTTCCTTCAACATCCGAAGCGTCTTCTCGAGCAGGTCGTCAAAGTCCATTGAGTTGGTTGATTTCTTCCGCCGTTCGTAGCGCGCCTGGACGTCTTTGATCTGTTCGAGGAGCGGGAGAAAATAGGGAAACTTTTCCGCGAGCAGCTCTTCCATCGTGCGCTCGGTGTTGACGACGAAACTGAAAATATCCGCGAGCACATCGCCTTTTGGGAAGCGCATTTCCTTCGGGTCGATGCCCGCGCCGGCGACGACGGAGTTGAGCAGATCCTTCTGGTCTTCGCGATCCATGATCGTGAATCCACTGGAGAAACCCAGGGCGCAGCCGTGGCGTCGTAGCATCCGGTTCCCGATTGAGTGGAAGGTTCCGCCCCAGAGTCCGGTGGCGTCGATCGGGAGCAGGTTGGCGACGCGGTCGAGCATCTGGCGCGCGGCTTTATTCGTGAAAGTCAGGAGCAGGATATTGCGCGGATCCACTCCGTTCTCGAGCAGGTAAGCGACGCGGTAGGTGAGAGTGCGCGTTTTGCCCGAGCCGGCGCCGGCGATCACGAGAAGCGGGCCGGGCGGCGCGGTCACGGCAGCGTATTGCTGCTCGTTTAACTCCGCTGCGTAATCGATGCTGATTGTGGCCGCGGAAGGGGCGCGCTGAAGCGTGTAATCGCGGGACATTGGGAGGTTACGCTGGAGTGCCGGGCGGGGCACTTCAACGAAAAGTTTGGCCTGCGTGGAGCTTCTGCCTAACGAGGCGGACGACGAACCCTGCGCCGTCTTTACTGGGGTTTCGGAGAGCGCCAGCCGAGGCGAGCGGGGAAGAAATTCGGAGGCCGCGGAGGAGTGGCAAGCTTACTGCTTTAGGAGTTCTGGAAATTATAACCCCTTTGAAACACCACTTCTTTACGCCTATGAAACTCCTCGCCCGCGAGCGCGCCGAATTCCTCATCATCGATGACGACCCGGCCATTACCACCTTTCTCGCCGCGTACCTGAAGCAGAAAGGGCACTCCTGCGCGGCGCTGATCGAAGGTTTCCAAACCGCCTCCTGGCTCGAGATGAACGATTGCGAAGTAGTCGTGGTGGACCTGAACATGCCGAAGGTCGATGGCATTTCTCTCATCACTTTTATTCGCGAGATCCGGCCAAAACTGCCGATCATCGTCTTCACCGGCGTCGGCTACGAAGAAGACAAAATGCACGGCGCCTTGCGGGCCGGCGCGAACGGATACGTGAGCAAAAATCTTCCGGTCGAACAACTTTACTGCGTGCTCTCGCGTGTGCTCGGGACCTGCCGCCAGCGGGCCCGGCATGAGGCGATGACCCGGGTGCGACCGGCCTTGCTCGGCGCGGCCTGAATCGCGTCCGCGCCACCGCCGCGATCGCGCCTAACGACGCGGACGCGCTTCCTCCAGCATCTCGCGAAGGCCATCGGGCGAAACGGTTTCAGCGCCACAAGCCGACGCGGTCTCCTGCTCCAGATAATCACCGGTCGCGACCACGAGTTGAAAACGCTCCGCGTATTTGCTCGCGAGTCGCTCGATGATGGAGTCAGCCGTTTGTCCGGAGCGCGAGTAGAAAATCTGGATTTCACCCGGCAAGGCCTCTTGCGAAACGGCTGAGCCGCGCCCGTCGAAAACGACTACGACACGGACGCCGCTCCAATCCTGATAATCACGCAGTTGTCGCGTAAGCGAATCGCGCGCGAGAGCGGTGCGACGATCATGCAGCCGGCGCAATTCGGGCCAGGCGAAAATGATGCTGTGGCCATCGACCAGAAGATATTGTGGTCGCACAAGGCACGATAGAACAGCCGAAGCCGGAGGCGCAAACAGGGGGGCTCCGGAGCACGGCGCGCCGCCGTCCGGGGTTCGTTAGGCTGCTTGACTTGCAGTTAAGGTTTAACTTGCACCGGCACTTCCTCGCCGGACCGACGCGGAGTGTAAGAGAAAGCCAAAGTGCAGGTGAAGGGAGGACCTACTTGCAGGGTTAAGCTTTTTCCGCAGTCTTCTCGGTCGTCTTTTTCGCGCGCGTTTTCGCCGTGGCGGTGCGGCGGGGCGCCCGGGCGGCCGCAGCCACTTTCTGGCGTTCGAGATAAGCTTTGCGGCGCCGGCGTTTGACGGTGACTCGGTGTTGTTGACCCATGAGGCAGTTGCTATAGGCCGGGAGAATGGCGCGCGCAATTGCTAAACCGGAGCAAGGCCGGCCCCTTGCGCGGTCGCGACGACAAAAGCGATCGGTTGCAATTGAAGATTGCCAGAGCGCGAGAGGAATGTCTAAAAGTCGACGGCCGCTCATTTTGAAGTTTTGCCGCCGCATGTTCCAGTCCCCACGCTGATGCCGAAGATACTCATCGGGATTTCGATTCTCTTGATGGCGCTCGCGCTGGTCTTCGGGTTTCTGAACAGGAACAAGATTAAGACGCTGCGCGCCGAGTTGGTGACGACCGGTTCGGAACGCGACCTGGCAATTCACGGGCGGGTCGCAAGCGAGAAAAAACTGAAGGCAGAAGAGCAAGAACTAAGCGGCGCCAAGGCGAAGCTGGCCGAGGCTGAAGCGAAAGCGCAGAAAGTCGGGACGGAGCTGAGCAAAACGCAAACAGAGAAGGCGGAAGCGCAGGCGAAGCTCCAGGCAAACGAGATACAGATTGCGGAGTTGCAAAAGCAAATCGCGGAGGTGACGGCCGGCGCCGGCGCGAGTGGAGAGTTGATCGCGGGCGCGCCTAACGAAGCGCAAGCACTGCAAGACGCCAAGAAGGAGCTCGACGCGGCCGAGCGGGAAAAGGAAGTTCTGGCCGGAAAGGTGAAAGCCGCGCAGGATCAGGTGACCGCGTTGCAGAAAGAGAAAAAGCGGCGCACCGGCGGCTCGAAGACCGCAGGCGTGCACGGGAAAGTCTTGGCGGTTAACCAAGCCTACAATTTTGTCGTCCTCGGGATTGGCGAGCGCCAGGGTGTGGCGCCAAGCTCGGAGATGCTCGTGATGCGGAGCGGTGCGCTCATCGGGAAGATCCGCATTTCGTCGGTTGAACCGACGACCTCCATCGGCGATATCGTTACAAGCAGCCTGCCACGTGGGGTGGAAGTGCAACCGGGAGATACCGTCGTCTATGCTGGGAATTCCAATCTTTAAAATGGCGCAGCCGCACAACCTGGTGATTTTGTTCCTGGCGGCGACGGCGATAACGACTTTTCATCCTGTGCCAGCGAGCAGCCCAAGACCGCTTTGGTTTCCGATCCAGACGCCCGCGGCGAGTCGTCAATTCCGTGGAACCGGCCGGCAAACTGGGAGGGTCGCGGTAATCTTCCGCCGGGCGTCGCGGGCACCGGTCAGGATCCGTTTGGCCAATCCGGCAACGGCGGGACCGGCGGCTACTAAGCCTCGTTTGCCTAACGAGTCGATTTGGATCGGCGGCCGCGCCGTTTAAATCCAGAAGCCCGCGGGGATGACCGCGTCTTTCGGCACGACCACAATCCCATCGCGGATGCAGTAATTTTCCGCATCGACGTGATCCGGTTTTCCTTCAGGCGTGATCACGACGCCGTCGCCGATTCGCGCGTTTTTGTCGATGATCGCGCGATCGATCACGCAATTGCGACCCACGCCGATCGGCGGTTTCCCGTCAGTGACGGCGTCGCCTTCGAAATGGTCGCCGCCCATCAGCACGCTATTCCGAATCGTGGCGCCGCTCCGAATGATGCTGCGCACGCCGATCATGCTGCGCTCAATGTGCGCGTCGGAAATGATGCAGCCGTCCGAGATGATCGCCTGGCGCACGGTCGCGCCGTTGATTTTGCTCGCGGGCAGGAAACGCGGGTGAGTGTAGATCGGCCACTGCGCATCAAAGAAGCTGTAGTTGGGCACGAGATTCGTCATGTCGAGGTTGGCGTCGTAGAAGGCGCGAATTGTTCCGATATCTTCCCAGTAGCCTTTGAAAATGAAAACGTTCACCTGCCGTTCGCCGATTGCTCTCGGGATGATGTGCTTTCCGAAATCGTCGAGGTCGCTGTCGAGACAATCGATCAGCACCTGCCGGTTGAAGACGTAAATGCCCATCGAGGCTTGGAAAAGTTCTTCCGCCGGATCGCTATCAATCGATTCGAGCAGCTCGGGATCGAGTTTGAATTCGTCCTGCACCGCCGGGTCTTTCGGCTTCTCGATGAACCGCGTCACCCGGAGGTCGGGCCCGCTAAGCATCAATCCGAAATTTGAAGCGCTCTCTCGCTTTACCGGCGTCGTCGCGAGCGTGATATCGGCACCGGAACGGATGTGCTGATGGAGCAGCACCCGGAAATCCATCCGGTAAAGCTGATCGCCGCTCAGGATCAGGAAATATTCGTAAGGCTGTTCGAGGAAGTAGCGCAGGTTTTGCCGGACGGCGTCCGCTGTTCCTTGATACCACTGGGAACCTTCGGGCGTCTGCTGCGCGGCGAGAATATCGACAAAGCTGCGCGAGAAATGATCAAACTTGTAGCTCGCCTGGATGTGGCGATGGAGCGACATGCTGTTGAACTGCGTGAGCAGGTAGATCGAGCGCAGTCCGGAGTTGAGGCAATTACTGATCGGGATATCGACGATTCGATATTTTCCGGCGAGCGGCACCGCCGGCTTGGCCCGCGCGAGGGTGAGCGGAAAAAGCCGGGTCCCGGCGCCGCCACCCATGATGATGGAGAGGGTGCGTTGCGTGGTGCCGGGCGGAAGAGAAGGCGATTGCGGCATGAAATTAATCACAAGCTGAATCGCATCGATCGCGAATTCCAGCGCTATCGCAACAGGACTTGGCAACCGGACGCAGGGTCGCAGAATCGCGACGGCGAAACCAATCTCGCTCATCCTTAGCGTAGAGCA
>JAICMR010000133.1 GCA_025929155.1 Chthoniobacterales bacterium
AGACGGCCGAGGAATTCTGCCTCACCGCCGACATCCGCATTGCCGTCCGGACCTTCCGCATCGCCGGCAATCATCACTTTTGCGTCGAGGCCGGATGCCGCACGGCAAATGGCCGCGAGATTTTTTGCTTCGTCCCAAAACCTTCCGGCGGAAAAGACGAAAGGTTCCTTGACGCCGACGGTGAAGTCTTTCGGGTCGCGACCATTCGGAATCACGCCGCTGCGCGGAAGGAGGCCGTAGATTTCCTCGAGTTCGTCGAGCAGAGCCTGCGTTGGCGCGACCACGAAATCGGCCGCCCGGAGTCCGGCGCCGACTCGCTCCTGATACTCCTTCCAGTCGTTAGGCGCGTTCTCGCGCTTCACCGCCCGCCACCAGGAGAGGACACACGAATGCGCCACCACCACGACTGGCGCCGCCCATGGTAAAGTCGCGTGCGCATAACCATTCAGGTGAATCAGATCAGGCTCTGTTTCGTCGGCGATTTCAAGCAGCCAGTCGCCCGCGCGGTCGACGTCGCGCCGGGGATCTTCCATCCACTCGAGCGCAAAGCTGCTCTCGTGCAGCTCAACGTTAGGCAACTGCAACGCCTCCGTGCGCTGTTCCGGCCGCAACCGCGCACCCATCGTGGCGAGAACCACGTCCACGCTTCGCCTGCCGAAAGCGCGAGCGAGGTCGAGCGCATAAGTCCAGACGCCGCCAATCGGGTCGGCAGTGAGAAGAATCCGGAGCGGCTTCACGGGAAGGTATCGCCTCGAGATTCGGTCGGCCGCTTTTCCCGTAAAGCTCCCCGGATGGGGAAGCGGGAACTTCGTTCATAGAACCGGTCCTTCATAATTCGATCAGCGCTTTGAGAAACCCGTCGGGTCGCTCCCGCGTGGCGTCGAGCGCGGCGCCAAGTTGCGCGAGCGGGTAACGATGCGTGTAAAGCGGAGTCGGATTGAGTCGTCCGGACACCACCGCCTCGACCGCTTCGCGCATCCCGCGTAGATAAATCTTCGGATCGCGTTCGTGGGCGTTGATGACGTCGATCCCGCGCCAATTCCAGAGCTGCAGGTTCACCTGCCTCAGGCCATCCTGATGATAGCCGGCCACGACGAGGCGGCCGCGCTCCGCCGTGAGTTCGCCCGCGAGCTCCAACGGAGCCTGTTTCCCGGTCGCCTCGATCACGACTTCGCAAAGCCGGTTGTTCGTTAGGCTGCGGACCTGCTCGACGACACGTAAGTCGTCCGTGGAAGAAATTGTCTCGGCCGCGCCCATCTGACGCGCGATCTGCAAAGCGAATTCCCTCCGCGAGATCGCGAGGACGCGCGCCCCGGCGCGGCTCGCGAGCTGCGTGAGGAGGGCGCCGAGAAAACCAATCCCGACAATCGCGACGGTCTGTCCGCCACGAATTTCGCTGCGCCGGAAAATATTCAGCGCGCAGCCCAGCGGTTCCGCGGGGAAGGGGAGACCAGCCAGTTTCTCCGGTAACAGCACCGCCGCATCCTCCGGCGCGACGTCGTAGGTGGCGTAGGCGTGTTGGGAGAGGAGCCCGACGCGATCGCCGACAGCAAAGTTGCGCACCTTTTCGCCTAACGACTCGACGCGGCCCCAGCCTTCGTGCCCGAGCGCACCCGGTTCCATCGGGTAATGAAACCAAGGCCGGCCTTCCCACGGCGGCAGGTTCGAGGCGCACACGCCGCAGCCTTCCAACCGGACGAGAAGTTCGTTAGGCTGTGGTTCGGGGCGCGCCCGCTCCCGCAACTCAACCTCGCCCGGGGCCACGACCTGTGCGCTCAGCATCTGGGTTCGAGTCGGAGCGCCCGCAGTTTCAGTCATGCAGCAAAATCAGACAGCCAGGCCGCGCGCTTCCAGTTCCTCCTGCGCGGCGTCCACGTGGTCCACCGGAATCTGGCCTTCCAGCCACTCCGCCAGGTTCTCCAGGCCGTCCTCGAGTTTTACCTGCGGCTCGTAACGGAGGACGCGGCGCGCCTTCGAGATGTCCGCAAAACAGTTGCGGATGTCTCCGACCCGATATTTGCCGGTAATTTTTGGTTTCAGATCTTCCTGGCCCAGTACCCGCGCCATTTGGTCGGCGATCTCGAGAATGCTAAAGGCGCGGCCGCTTCCGATATTAAAGACTTCGCCCGCCGCGGCCGGTTCCTCCATCGCGAGACGACAGGCGCGGGCGATATCGTGGACGCTGACAAAGTCGCGCTGCTGCCGGCCGTCCTCGTTGATCAGCGGCGGTTTCTTGTTCAGGAAACGCGAGGCAAAGATTGCAAGCACGCCGGTGTACGGGTTGGAGAGCGCCTGGCGCGAGCCATAAATGTTAAAGAAGCGCAAACCGACCGCTTCCATGCCGTAGGCCGGACAGACGCTCATGCAGAGGCGTTCCTGGTGGTATTTGGAAATCGCGTAGACGGAGGGCAACGCCGGACATTTGCTTTCATCTGTGGGAACCGGGATGAGCGCTTCGCCCTGCGCGTCGCGCACTTCCCAGTCGCGCCGGCGAAGTTGGTCGATCTTGCGCTCGTTAGGCGCGACGATCCGCCCGTGCGCGTCTCGATAAAATCCTTCGCCGTAAATGCTCATGCTCGAGGCCACCACGACACGCTCGATCGGCTGGTCGAGCAGCGCCTCGAGCAGGACCGCCGTCCCCATGCCGTTGCTGTCGGTGTATTCCGCGATCTGGTACATGCTTTGTCCGACCCCGACGGCGGCGGCGAGATGGAAGACGACGTCGATCCCCGCGAGTGCCTTTCGGACTGCGGCTGGATCGCGTACATCGCCGCGGATCAGTTCCACTTCCGGGTCGAGATAAGCGGGTCGCGCGCGCTCCGGTCCGTGCACCTGCTCGGAGAGATTATCCAGTGCCCTAACGATGTAACCATGTTCCAGGAGTTCGTCCGCGAGATGCGAACCCACAAAGCCGGCGCCGCCGGTAATGAGAGCTTTTTTATGCATAGAGTGTGCGGAAGTTTTCGCAGGAACAGCCGTAACTGGGCGTCCGATTTTAAACCGACCTTGGATTAGGAATTAATCGTACTGTGCAGCGCTGCCGGCGAAGTTTCACCTGACCAGCACGGATGTTTTCGCTGGCGCTACCGAATGAGGGTGCGGGCTTGGGTTTCGACGGGTTTGCGCGTAGGAGGGACTCGTGGAAACGACGAACGCGATTCTCCTGCGCAAGCGTAAGCTGAGCGACACGAGCCTGATCATCGCATGGTGCACGGAGTCGTTAGGCTGCGTCGAAACGGTGGCGCGCGGTGCCCGTCGGGCGAAGAGCGCGTTCGCGGGGAAACTCGATCTTTTTTTCGAGGCGGAAATTCAGCTCCAGCGCAGCCGTCGCTCCAGCCTGCACACGCTCACGGAAGCGGTTCTGCGAAATCCGCATGAAGGGATTCGCACAAACTACCAACGCACCTTGGCTGCCTCCTGCTTCGTCGAATGGATCGAAGCCACGACCGAACTGGAACATCCGGCACCCGAACTATTCCACCTCTTGCAACGGGCTCTCGGTTTTCTTGCTGCGCATGATCCAACGCGGAAAGCCGTGAAACATTTTGAAGCGGAACTGGCGCGCTGCGCCGGCGTGCACGACGCCGCCCTCCTCCGGAGCGACCCGGCGGCGGCCTTGGCTGCGCTCTTTGGCCGAATGCCGCGCGGCCGGGCTCCATTGCTCAAGAGCCTCGCGTAACCTAGGCTCGCGTCTTCATGAAAACATCATTGCTTCTGCTCACGATCGTCGCATTGGCTGCTGGCCTAACGAATGTGCGTGCCGACGAGACCTACAAGATCGACCCGGTCCATTCCTCGATCACGTTTAAGGTGCGGCATTTCTTCAGCTACGTGGAAGGCAACTTCCGCAAGTTCGAGGGAATCATCATCTTTAATGCGGAGCGGCCCGAGAAGTCTTCCGTGACTGCAAAGATCGAGACGGCGAGCGTCGATACCGGAAACGAGAAGCGCGATGAAGATCTGCGCAGCGCCGATTTCTTCGACGCCGCCAAGTTTCCGACGATCACCTTCAAGAGCAAAAGCGTGAAGCGAACGGGTGAAAACACGGGAGATATCGTGGGGGACCTGACCATGCACGGCGTGACCCGGGAGGTCACTTTGCACGGGAAATTTCTCGGCAAGGGCCAGGGCATGGGAGGAAAACAAATCAGCGGCTGGCAATTGACTCTCGCTGAGCCGATCAAGCGAAGCGACTACGGGTTGAACTGGAGCAAGACAGTGGAAGGCACAGCGGTGGTTGGGCACGATGTGACGGTCACGATTGACGCCGAAGCGGACAAGGTGCCTAACGAATAGTTGGGTAGCCCGGAAGAGGAGGACGGGCCAGGCGCGCCAATCCAGTGGCGCGAGGGTGGACATCAGAGACCGAATTTGGGATGATCGCGGAGATGAGCGAACCGGGCAGACGACGACGACGGGAATGGCGCGCCGCCGGAAAACAGAAAGCCGAACGCATGATTTGGCTGACGGCGCTGGTCGGTGCCTTGGTGGTCATTGGGTTGACACTGGTCGCCGGCCATCTCCGGAAGGAGAACGCTCTTGGTTCTCATCTCGACCGGCCCACGCTCGAGGCGGATGCAGGGGGCGAAAGCCAATAACAACCGACGCGGCCAGGTTGGAATTCGATCGCGCCGCTTCGTGCCGGTGAGGGGTGAGTCCGGGCAGCGATGCGTTGAGGCGCAACGCGGTGAGGGAGGGATTCGAACCCTCGGTACCCTTTTGGAGTACGGCGCTTTAGCAAAGCGCTGCTTTCGACCACTCAGCCACCTCACCTGTGCGCCGTCGAAGTTGCGGGAATATCGGGGCCGTTCCATGCTCGTCAACCAGTTGCCCGCGCGGCTATGCGTATTGCTCCGCCTTTCCCGACTTTTCGCCTAACGATTCTCGCTGTTGGGCTCCTTCTTCTGCCGTTCACTGGCTGTGCTTCACGCAGCCGGCGGGATGCGAAGACGAAGATCGAAGCCGCTGCCGCGCCGATTTCCTCGCAAATCCATTTTCAGATCGGGGCCGTTTCGCTTGTGGACGAGAAGAAGGAATTCGTCCTGATCGATCTCGGTTCAAATCTTTATGTTCCGGATCCGGGCACATTGTTGCGTGTCGTGCGCGAGGGCGTGGTGATCGCGCAATTAAAGGCGGCGCCGGAACAAAAGCGGCCGTTCATTGCAGGCGACATCGTCGAGGGAAAACCAAAAGTGGGCGATCGGGTGGAACGCTGACGAACTGAGCGTGCGACGATGGATCGAGACGGCGGTTTGGAGGCAAATACCGGAAATACCTTGCCAAACCCAGTTGGTATCCGGTATCAAAGGCCATGCATAAACAGACGGTTTCAGAGTGTCGCCAACAATCGCTCCTGCTGGCAAAGAACCAATTCCGAATCAGCCGCGGAGCGTATCGCGGTGAGAAACCGCTCCGGATGGCGGTCGTGCTCCTTGTTGGATTGGTTTGCACCGCTGCGAATTTGCGCGCCCAATCTTCGGGCGAGATCTTTGTCTGCAACACGGGCTCGAATAACGTCGCCGTAGTCGATAACGCCACCCAGTCCGTCGTCACGGAAATTCCCGTGGGAGAATCACCGATCCGGATTGTAGCCAACGTCGACGGCACGAGGGCCTACGTTTCGAACTTCCATGACTCGAGCGTAAGCGTCATCGATACGGTTAATCACACCGTCGTGGCCACGATCCCGACGCCGGAGTCGCCCCAGGAAGCGGCAATCACACGCGACGGCACCCGGCTCTTTGTCGTGCATCATCCCGTCCAACTCGTGTCCGTCATCGATCTGGCCACTAATACCGTGATCAAGGTGATCTCCATGAGCGATGATACCGATGTCCATGGTGAGACTGCCACCGACATTCTGATGACGCCCGATGGGCGCTACGCCTATGTTCCGAATTATTCGCAGGACGCGGTCGACGCGATCGATACCACGACCTATGCGCTGACTCCCATTCCCACCGGCGGTCAGCCGCGGCGGGTTGCCATTACGCCGAACGGACAGCGCGTCTTTGTCTCTAACTTTACCGGAAATTCAGTCACAGCCGTCAATGCCAAGCGTTTGAGCCCGTTGAAGACCGTTCCGACGGGAGAAGGAGCTCGCGGTATTGCGGTCAGTCCAAAAGGAGATCAGGTTTGGGTTACCAATGTGCGCGCCGGCACCGTGACTGTGCTCGGCACCAAGAACACGCAAACCCTCAGCGAAATCACGGTGGGCTCGAACCCGTGGAATTTGCTTTTCAACGCGGCTGGGACGGTCATGGTCGTGCCCAATAGCGGTTCCGATAACCTTTCTGTCATCGACGTTGCCACCTTCCAGGTAATAAAGACCGTTCCGACTGGAGAGGGTCCGTTCTTCGCCACATATAATAAGGATGAGTCCCTGCTCTACGTCACGAATGCAGGCGCAAACCTCAAACGGCAAGTCGGCAGCCTCACCGTGGTCGATCCCAAGACGTGGGAAGTGGTGAATACGATCCAGCTCGATCAGCAGCCATTCGATCTGGTTTTCGTCGATCCAGTGCAATAGATCGTCGATCCAGTGCAATAGAATCATATCCTCTGGGCGGTCGGGACCGGCCGGAGAGCCCGCGGGCCGATCGGATGTTGAGCGAAGCAGAAGCAAGGGCGGCCGTTCTCGAAAAGGTGGCGCCGCTTCCAAAAGAAGAAGCGCCGCTCATCGACTCGTTAGGGCGGTTCGCGGCTCGGAACTCGCGAGCGGTGCGATCACTGCCGGCTTTCGATAATTCGGCGATGGACGGGTACGCGGTGCAGGCTGCTTCCTGCCAGTCCGGCGCGCGACTCCGAGTCGTGGGCGAACAACCGGCTGGCGCCGACCGCGGCCTTTCGATTGGAGCGGGAGAAGCGGTCCGCATTTTTACTGGCGCGCCGCTGCCGGCGGGAGCGGACGCTGTGATCATGCAGGAAGACGTGACGCGAGAGGGGGAAACAATCGTTGCGAATTCCGGAGTGGAGGAAGGAGAATTCCTGCGGCATCGCGGTTCCGATCTGGCCGAGGGCCAGATGATCCTGCACGCGGGCGAGCCGATCACACCTGGCATCGTCAGCCTTCTTGCCTCGCAGGGCATGGCTACGACCGAAGTCCACGCGCGGCCACGAGTGGCAATTGTTTCCACCGGTGATGAGCTTGCGCGAGCCGGGGATTCGCCACGGCCGGGACAGATCTTCGAGAGTAATTCGATGATGCTGCACGCGCTTGCGCTCGCCGCGGGCGCGGAAATTCAACTGGTCGAGCACGCGCCGGACGACTTCGATCGGCTCGTCGAAATCCTGCGGCGCGGCCTGACCCACGACGTTCTGATCGTGACCGGCGGCGTCTCGGTCGGCGACCGCGACTTCGTGAAGGCTGCGCTTCGGCAACTCGGCGTGGAGATCGCTCTTTGGCGGGTCGCGATCAAGCCGGGAAAGCCTTTCGTCTTTGGCCGCTCCGATCGCTGCGCGGTTTTCGGGTTGCCGGGGAATCCGGTTTCCACCTTTGTGACCTTTTTGAAACTCGTTAGGCCGGCGCTCCGCAAAATGGCGGGCGCGTCCGAGAAACACTTCGGTCTGCGTCAGGTTCCGGCAAAGCTTGGCTGCGCGCTCGAAAACGACGGAGACCGGCCCCACTACTTTCGCGGCAGGCTGGAGCAGGGTTTCTTCTCGATGAGCGGCCGGCAGGAATCGCACGCGCTCTTCGGCTTGAGCCGCGCCAACGCGCTGCTCCGCGTCGACCCGGGAGTTCGCCTAACGATGAACGCCAGCGTCGCCGTCGAGCTCTGGGATTAGCGATCGGCGGGAGCGGTAACTCGCTGGTGGCGGCCACATTGGGATGAGCGACCCCAGCAGCCGAACGCGCCTTCGCGTATGGGCTGAGCCAGTCGATCTCTTTCGACTACGGTGCGCTGGAGCTGGATTTCTACCGCTTCACCTTTATCGGATGGCAGCGATTCTGATGGGCTATCTCCTAGAGATAGTCATGCGTCGCGGGTCGCGCGAGCTGGGTCGAAGTTATCACTCCCTTGCCTCGGGAGTAGCGCTTCTCCTTCTCTTGGCCGTCGCGCTCTTCCTCGACGGGTCCGAATTCATTTGGCGCCACGGCGGCTTCCTGGGAACCGATCTGCTTTTGCGCGGTTCTGGTCGGGCTGGCGGCGCTGAATCCCGCGCAAACTCTACTTTCGCAACGGACTTTGCGTTGGGTCCGGCCGGCGTTCATATGGTATATACCTTTATCATCTGCCGATCTTTTTTGCGTATGAGCACTGGAGGAGGAAACACGACTGGCTGAACCTGCTAGCGATCTCGCTGCTCAGGCTGGCCGAGACGGTCAGAGTGGCAGCACTTTCCAACCGCTACCTGGAGCCGCCGATTCTCCGGCTTGAAGGATGGTTCGGAGATCCAGGCATTTCGATCGCAGAGCAGGCCGCGCTCTCGCCGGTGCCAACAGGCTATACTCGTTAGGCGGGCAATCCTACGTCGTAGGTCTCTGAAATGTCAGCTCCACGTGCTTTAGAGCGGTTGACCATCAGGAGCCGTCATTGA
>JAICMR010000092.1 GCA_025929155.1 Chthoniobacterales bacterium
CGCGCGCCTGCTCCGGCGCGTGATGCTGTTGGCAACTGCGCTGATCGTGCTTGGAAGCGCGGGGGCTTACCGCGAGTACCAGCAAAGCGAAGAGCTCTTCGGCGACGAATACGCCTTCGCCGACACCGCAATCGGCGGCGTCTTCAACCAATGACCGCGCCGCTCCGCTGGAAATTAATCGGCGGGTTTGTGGTTGTCTTTATCGCCGGCGGCATCGCAGGCGCGTTTCTCGGCGCCGTCCTCGAGCGCCACCATCGCTGGGAAAGCGCGCATCACCAGCCACTCGTGCAAAGGGTCCGGGATCGAATGCGTTCGCGCCTCGACTTGACCCCGGAGCAGATGAAGAAAAGCGATCCCATTCTGGAAAAGGCTGCACGTCGCCTGGAAGAAATCCGCACTGAGAGCGGCCAGCGCGTCCGGGAAGTTTTCTCCGAGACCGACCGCGAGCTGGCGCCGCAGTTAACCAATGCGCAGCGTCAAAAAATGAGAGCATTCGAAGCGCAGCATCGGGAGGCCGCAGAGCAGAAAGATGAGGGCGGATAACTTCGCGCTGCGCGTGGTGGCGGGAGTGGTGGGCAGGGTTGGATTCGAACCAACGAAGGCGTAAGCCAGCGGATTTACAGTCCGCCCCGTTTGGCCACTTCGGTACCTACCCGCGGGGACGAGCGTCTGATATAGGCTCGCTCCCCAGCGCTCGCAACTATTTGAGAAAGTCCGCGATCGCCCCGACGACGGCGTGCTGCATTTCGTGCGTTAGCTCCGGAAATATGGGCAGCGCGAGGGTCTCGCGCGCCGCTCGTTCCGTCTCCGGCAGATCCCCCGCGCGATAGCCGAGCGCGGCGAAACATTTCTGCTGGTGCAGCCCGAGAGGATAATAGACTGCCGAGCCGATTTCGCGCGCTGCGAGATGTTTTTGCAGGTCGTCGCGCTGCGGCGTTCGGATCACGTACTGGTGATAGATGTGGTGATTCATCAGTCCGCTGGCGCGATAAGGCTCAGTCGGGAGCGCGATCCTGTTCGTTAGGCCGGCGTGCTCGAATTGCTCACGGTAAAAATCGGCCACGCCTCGGCGCGCAGTCGACCATTCGTTCAAATACGGCAGCTTGATCCACAAAACCGCCGCCTGCAGCGCGTCGAGCCGGAAATTCCCTCCCACCACATGGTGGAAATAACGCGGCTCCATTCCGTGCTGGCGGAAAATCCGGAACCGCTCGGCGAGTGCATCGTCGTCACAAACGATCGCGCCAGCGTCTCCCGCAGCGCCCAGGTTTTTTGAGGGATAAAAGCTGAAAGATCCGGCCGCGCTCATCGTGCCGGCCTGGCGCACACCGCGCGCTGCGGTTGGATATTCCGCTCCGATCGCCTGGGCGGCGTCCTCTATCACCGTGAGACCGTTCTGCGCGGCGATCTGGTTGATCGGATCCATGTCGCAACACAATCCAAACAGGTGCACCGGCACGATCGCCCTAACGATCCGTCCCTCGTCGTCGATCAATCGGCCGTCGCGGTTTCGCCGGCACCTGCGCCCGATGAATTCCTCGAGCGCGACGGGTGAGAGATTGAAAGTCGCGGGATCGATATCCACAAAACGCGGCGTCGCCCCGAGACGCGCGATGCAGCCGCCGGTCGCGAAAAAGGTGTAGGCGCTCGTGATGACCGCGTCACCCGCACCGATCCCGAGCGCCATCATGATGGCAAGTTGCGCGTCGGTTCCCGACGAGACGCCGATCGCGTGGCGCGCCCCGCAATGCTCCGCGAGCGCGCGCTCAAACTCCTCAACTTTCGGTCCGAGGATGAAACTTTGCGTGCGCAGGATTTCGTCAAACTCCCGCCGGATCGGGTCGGCGAGCCGCTCGTATTGAGCACTGAGATCGAGCAAAGGGACGCGCATCCGGCAACGAAGCATGGGAGCCACGCGCTGGCGAACGCTCCGGAACGAGGCATTGACCGTCCAGAGGCGGTCAGCTAGCGTGGCCGCGTGGGACTCATCCGCACGCTTTTCTGGGCGATTTTGTTCGTCTTTTTCACCTTTTGTTTCCTCGTCCTTTTCGAGTACGGGCCGAGCGATTTCGGCACCGGATTCCAAAAGGAAGGAAAGCGCATCGAGGTTTGGGTGGACCAGAAGATTCACCCCGAGAAGAAAAAAGAAGCGAATCCTTAAGTCGTCCGCGGCCGGCGCAAATAGCTCACGCTCGCGGCGAACAAGAGGCACGGGATCGCGATGGCCGGCGTATAAATCGCCGTTCGAAACAGCACTGCCCGGGCGAAAAAGACACCGGGCGTGGTCGACGCCACATGGATTGCGGTTGGGAAGGCGATGAGAAGCGCGAGCGCGCAAATGCCGAGCCCGAGCGCATAACGCCAGGCGTCGCTCTCATTCGAGAAACGTTCCCGCGCCGGTTGCCGGCGGAGCCAGAGAAAATAAGCGGCCCCAACAATCGCCGCGCCAATGAACGTGCTCAGGAATTGCAAAACCACCGGCAAACTGAAAGCCGCCGAGGCCAAATGCACCACCGGTTGGCGCAACGATCTAATTCGTTGCACGAACCACCCGGTGTCGTGAGTGAACGCGTCCCAGAAGTTATGCGTCCAGATTCCGATCAGGAGCGAAACCAAGAGGATGGGCCAGCGCGCCGGGCGCAACCGATTGAACCCGGGGCAAATCGGCAGGAGCGCCGTCCGATGCGGTCCCGGCATAAAATAAGCGACCGGTTTGCAAAAAATGTAGAAGGCGAGCAGTAAAACCGCGCCAGCCGGCAGACCGGCGAGGAAGCTGCCCTTCAGAGTGTGATCGAAGGTCGCGAGAGGGAACCACCCGATGTAGTAGCCAAGATCTGGCGTCATGCTCCCGATCACGAGCGCGGCAAAATCGAGCGGCCAGGGGCAGAAACGGCGCAACGGCAAAACCGCAGTGGCATGTGAAACAGTCCAGGGCATGGCGTTTTGGAGAGTGACTTAGCCACACTTTTCCGGGGATGAAACCGCCGCCTCTGGTAAAGAAAGAAAGCCGTCATCCCGAGTGAAGCCGAGGGACCCCGCAAATTCGCGGTGAAGCTTCCGCCGCGAAAGCGTGCAGCGTTCGACAAAATTTTGTCAGCTGCGGCCAAAGGAACTACTGACGCCTCGATTGCGGTCAATCTTGCCGGCAACCAGACGGAATCCCTCGACTCCGCTGCGCTTGCCCGGGGTGACGCGGTTCTTCGGTCGCTCGAATCATCGGCCAAGAAAAATCGCCTTCGTTTTTGCCTGCGATGCTACGGTGGCAACCGTGCGCCCTTCCGGCTCTTCGAATCATATCGCCTGCCCGGATTGCGACGCACTCTATCTCGCGCCGGTCCTCCGGGAGGGGGAACAGGTGATCTGCGCCCAATGTCATGCATCGCTGTTTTATTATCGGCGCAACTCACTTCAACGCGCCGCGGCGCTGACCGTGGCGGCTGCATTCCTTTTCATCGTGGCGAACTGCTTTCCTTTCATGACGCTGCGCGCCGGGTTCCGAGAAAGCCAGATGATCTTCTCGCAGAGCACTTCCGGTCTTGAGCATCAGGGCTCGACTTATCTCGGCCTCGGGGTGGGAATTTTTACTCTCTTCGCTCCTGCGCTCGTCATGGGCGGGTTGATTTATCTGCTCTTCGGCCTGCTCGCGGGCCGCCGCCTGCCAGGCGCGATCCTGCTTTGCCGCTGGGTTTATCGGGCGCGACGCTGGAACATGCTCGAGGTTTTTCTTCTTGGCGCACTCGTTAGTCTGCTCAAGCTCGGCAAGCTGGCGACGCTTACCCTCGGCATCTCTTTTTGGGCTTTCGTCGGATTGATCATCTGCCTCACGGCCGCGCTTACCTCGATCGATTACCGGGAACTATGGGCCCGGCTGGAGGCCATCGACCGTGGCTGAATTTTATCCCGAATCCGCTGCCGCGCGGGGTCTGGCGCTTTGCCACGCCTGCGGCCGAGTCGAGGCAATCGAGCGCGAACGTTGTCCACGGTGCGGCGCGCGGCTGCACCTGCGCACTCCGGCGAGCCTGCAACGCACCATCGCCCTCACGCTCTCGGCCTTGATCCTCTATTTCCCCGCAAATCTCCTGCCGATCTTGAAGGTCGAATCATTCGCAGGCACCCAGACCAGTACGATCGTGGGCGGCGTCATCCAGTTTTGGCAATCGAAGGATTACCCTGTGGCGATCATCATTTTTACGGCGAGCGTCATGATTCCGGTGTTGAAAATCATCGCGCTTCTCTGGCTTTGTCTCGCCGCGCGCCTTGGGCATCATCCCTTTGGCATGACCCGGCTTTACCGCGTCACCGAAGTCATCGGCCGCTGGTCGATGGTCGATGTCTTTGTCGTCGCGATCCTGGTTGCGGTCGTGCAGCTTGGCTCCGTCATCTCGATTCAACCCGGCCACGCCGCGCTTTCCTTCGCGTCCGTTGTGATCCTGACCATGCTTGCCGCGATCACGTTTGATCCGCGGCTGATCTGGGACGCGGCTGCGCCGCAGCCGCCGCCCGAGTTCACGCCTAACGACGAAGAATGACTCCGAACCCGCGCCAGAAAAAACCGCCGGTCGCAACGGTCGTGAGACCGAAGAAGCATCACTTCTCCGCCGTCTGGATCATCCCGGTGGTCGCGGCCTTGTTCGGGCTCTTTCTCGTCTGGAAATATTATTCCGAGCGCGGCCCGGAAGTGACCGTGCGCTTCGAGACTGCGGAAGGCATCGTCGCGGGCAAAACGCCGGTTCTTTGCCGAAGCGTGAACATTGGCACCGTCGAGAAAGTTCAACTGACCGAGAAACTGAAGGTGCGCGTAACCATGCAGATGACGAGCGACGCCGAAAAGCTGCTCGTGCAGGACACGCAGATCTGGGTCGTTAGGCCACGCTATGGCGCCTCGGGGATTTCCGGTTTGAGCACGATCGTTTCCGGGAATTACATCGAACTCGAGCCGGGCCTTTCGAAAAAAGAGCGCACCGAATTCGTCGGTCTCGAGCAACCGCCCGTCACGCCCAAAGGCGTCCCTGGTTTGCACATCAAGTTGATCGCCGAGGAAGCGGGCGGGATAGATCCCGGCTCGCCCATCACTTACAAAGGGCTCGGTGTCGGCAAAATCGAAAAGCGCACTTTTCTTCCGCAGACCGGCCTGGTGGAGTTCGATGCCTTCATCGAGGGCGACTACGGCAAGCTCGTTAGGCAATCGAGCAAATTCTGGAACATCAGCGGGATCGATCTCGAAGTCGGCGCGAACGGGGTGAAGCTCCACACCGGCACGCTCGAAGCCCTCCTGCTCGGCGGCGTCACTTTTAGCGAGCCCGGTCCCGATGAAAAATCGCAGCCGGTCGCGGATGGCACCGTCTTCACGCTCTACGACAGCCTCGAGGACACGCAGAAATTCATGATGCAAAATCCGCTGCCCTACCTGCTGCTCTTCACCGAAAGCGTGCGTGGATTGAATCCGGATGCGCCGGTCGAGTTCCGCGGAATTCGTATCGGCACGGTCGAAGGCGTATCTTTCAAATACCTGCCTAACGACCCCGAGCGGCGCGTGCCGGTCCTGATCAAAATTGATCCGGATCTGATCACCGAGCTCTCCGGAGGGTGGGAGGCTTCCGAGGCATTCATCGCGAAAAATGTCGAGAAAGGACTGCGCGCCAGTCTCAAATCGGGCAACCTGCTCACGGGCCAAATGTTCATCGACCTCGACTACCAAAAGGATGCCAAGCCGGCCGAAGTGCGCGCCTACGCCGGTTACACCATTCTGCCGACTGCGCCGGCCGGCGGGCTTGCGCAAATCCAGGAACAAGCCAGCGCGCTGCTCGCGAAGTTGCAGGCTTTGCCGCTCGACGAAACGGTCAACAATGCTTCCGAGGCGCTCGCTTCAATCAAGTCCGCGGCTGACGATCTGAAAAAAACCGCGAGCGGTTTCAACGACAACTCGCCGCTCTATCACGACCTCTCCCAAACCTTGCGGCAACTCGATCAAACGCTGCGTTCGCTCCGTGACCTGACGAACACGCTCGAGCGCAAACCGAACTCGATTATTTTCGGCAAACCCGGCAGCGTGGCGCCGCCGAAAGGAAGCAACCATTGAACGGCGTTACGAGCAGAAGAGCCGAGCCGGAAAAGACCGGTTGTCTCGAGCGAAGCGGAGCGAGGTCGAAGGATCGCGTCCGGACTCAGAATTGCGCAAGCGCAGGATCTTCATGGCGGTTCGACCGGATTCCTCAGCTACGCCCGGGATGACGCAGCCACCAACCACGATGCAACAATCCAGGTTTTTCCATGTCACCGTCGCATTCCTGGCTGTTTTCGGCCTCGTAGCCTGCGGCTCAAATCAGGAGTATTACCGTCTCAGCGCCGAGTCGTCCGCGACCTCCAGCGCCGGGGACCGCACGATCAGCCTCGGGGTCGGGCCGATCAGTCTCCCGAGTTACATCGATCGCAGCGAGCTGGTTTTTCAAAACGGGCCAAACGAGTTTCAGGTTCCGCCGAATGTCAGCTGGGCGGGGTCGCTCCAGGAAAATATCGCGGCCGTGATCGCACAAAACCTTCAGGAACAATTGGGCGCGCGCGAAGTCGTGAGCTATCCCTGGCCTTCCGGTCGCGCGCCCACGCGTCGCGTCGCGCTGGACATCCGGCAATTCCACGGCATCAGCGGCGGCGATGCGATCCTCGATGTTAATTGGCGCCTCCAAGATTCCAGCGGCAACACCTTAGCGCACGGCAGCGGCAGCTTTCGAGAGCCGATTCAAGGCGACGGCTACGCCGCCGTCGTGGCAGCGGAAAGCCGTCTGCTCGCGCAGTGCGCCGCCGTGATTGCCCGCTCCCTGAGTCGTTAGGCAAGACAAGTGAGCCTCGCGTCGGACTGAAGCGGTAGGGGGAGATTCTGACGCCGAGCTTCAGCCGAAAGCGGTAGGGCGTGCCTCGCCCGCCCAGCTTCGTGGGGAAACCACCGATGTCCCGGCCCATAAGCTCCTCCGCGCCGCTTTGCGTCTCGACCGTTAATTGCACCGCAACCAAGGGGATGTTTGCGTTCGCCGAGTTGCTTCGATAGCCTCAGCGCCATGGCAAAATCCGGTCTCGGCAAAGGTCTCGGCGCACTTATCAGTGCCACCAGCCCGGCCTTGCGCACCGCCGATCCAGAACCCGGCGAAAAGATCCAGCTCGTCAGCCTGACGAACATCGTTCCGAGCCCGCTCCAGCCGCGGCGCGAATTTGAACGGGAACCGCTCGAGGAGTTGGTCGATTCGATTCGGCAGCGCGGGATCATCCAGCCACTGATCGTTAGGCGCATCAATGACACCTATGAATTAATCGCCGGCGAACGCCGCTGGCGCGCTTCGAAAGAGGTTGGCCTGACGGAAGCGCCCGTGATCGTCCGGCAGGCGAGCGATCTTGAAGTGCTCGAGCTTTCCCTGATCGAGAATCTCCAGCGCGCCGATCTCAACCCGATCGAAGAAGCTCAGGCCTACGCGCGGCTCGCGGGAGAATTTGGGATGCGCCAGGACGACATCGCGCAGAAGGTCGGGCGCAGCCGCGCTTCGATCGCGAACGCGATGCGCCTGCTCGACCTCGACCAGCAGGTGCAAAGCTGGGTCGTCCAAGGATTGCTCTCGGTCGGCCACGCCAAGGTGCTCCTTGGACTAAAAAACCACGAGGAACAGCGCGCCGTCGCCGACACGGTTTTGCGCCAGAGCTCGACCGTGCGCACGACCGAACGGATGGTTGCCCGGCAACTCGGACGCTCGGCGACGACGCGCGGAAAGAAACGCGCTGTCAGCGTGCCGGATGCGGCGATGGGTGAATTGGAGAACCGCCTGCAACAACATCTCGCGACCCATGTCACGATTCATCCCGGCGAGAAGCGCGGCCGAATCGAGATTGAGTATTATGGCCCCGACGATCTTGAGCGCGTGATCGAGAAGCTCGGCCTGCCACCCGATGCCTAAAGGCGATTGCAGAATCCCGGTAGCCGCGGTCGGCGACAGCCGGGTTGGCATCAGTCCGCGGGTGCAGGCGGCGGTCATCGACCGGCTCTACAGGGTGCAACCCGTTTTTGGAGCCGTTTCCGCGCCTAACGACAAGTCGCGACGGAAGGGACGGGTGCTGTCTTATCCGAGACCGATCGCCGGCCGCCGATGCCGATCACGCGGTCGCAACACCGCGATCGCCGTTCCGGCCTGCCCGCTATGAGCCCAAGTCGCAAAAGGCGCGTCGCCCCGAATCAGCTGTCGGCTCGATGGCGGAGCTGGGGCGGCTACGCGCTCTTCGCCGCCGCGCTTCTTCTGCTGGTGGCGTTCCTCTTTTTCCGCGGGCCACGCCGGCAAACTTACGGCCAGCCCTGGCTCGAATTCTCCGGCGAAAAAGCGCTCGCACAGACGCAGAAACTGGTCGATTTCGGGCCGCGCCCGCCCGGATCCACTGCGCTGAAGGACGCGCGTGCCTATATCAAGGAGGAGCTTGAGAAAGTCGGCTGGCAGGTGGGCTTACAAACGTTCTCCGACGACACGCCGCGCGGGAAGGTCACTTTCGTCAACCTGATCGCACGCTGGCCTAACGAATTGTCGCGCGGAAGACTTTTCCTGCTCTGCTCGCATTACGACACCAAGAGTTTCGACTCGATTAAGTTCGTGGGCGCGAATGACGGCGGCTCGAGCACCGGCGCACTCCTCGAGATGGCGCGCGTCCTCAGCCTCCACCCGCAGCTGGCCGCGCAAGTCGAGCTTGTGTTCTTTGACGGCGAGGAAGCCTTCAATGGTTTCACTAAGACCGATGGCCTCTACGGCAGCCGTTATTTCGCGAAGCAGCTCAAAAAAAACGGGGCCGCGAAACGTTACCGTGGCGGCATCCTCTGGGACATGATTGGCGACCGCGACCTCACGATCACGCTGGCGCCCGACTCGCCGGCGCAATTGGCGCGCGACATTTTCACCGCGGCGGAAGCGCTCAAAGCCCGCAGCCATTTCACTTATGCGACGTCGAACACGCTCGACGATCACAATGCGCTGAATGAAATCAGCATCCCCACGATCGATCTGATCGATTTCGATTATCCGCCCTGGCACACCGCCGGGGACACGATGGATAAATTGAGCGCGGAGAGTCTGCAAACGGTCGGCGCGGTGACGGCGTATTACCTGGCCGAAATGGCCTTTCGATGAAGCGCGCCCTGCTCCTGGCGCTCGCGCTTCTCGCCGGCATCATTGCGGGCGAATACCTCACGACGAACTTTGCTTTCCGGGCCTGGCTGGGACGAGTCGTTAGGCGCGGGGAACTCCGGGCCCTGCTCGGGCAGCGTGGGATTTACGACCGCGACGGTGCGCGCGCCCTCGACCAGGCAAGGCTTGCGCCGGTGGTCGCGAAAGAACCGGTGACCGAAGCCGAGATCGAGCATGAAATGGAGTTGCTGCGCTGGCAACTGCCTAACGAAAAAGCCTGGGACGCGCTGCTTGCGAGCTCCGGCTTCAGCCCGGGCGAACTGCGCGAGGAAGTCACAAACAACCTGCGCGGACGCGCCTGGCTTGAGGCCAGAGTTGCCGCCGCGAGAAAGCCGCCTAACGAACCGGAGTTGCGGCAGTTTTACGCCGCGCACCTCGCGGCTTTTCAACAACCACTTCGTTTCCGCGCGAGCCACTTGTTTCTGGCCGCGCCGCAGGGTTATCGGGACGAAGTCATTGCGCGCCAGCGCGCTCTGATCCAAACACTCTCGAAGCGGCTGAAAAATGCGGATCCGTTTCCAGCACTCGTGGCCGCGTTTTCCGAGGACGCCGCCACGAAGAAGTTCGGCGGCGACATGAATTATTTCTCGGAAGTGCGCATGCTGCCCGCCCTCTGGGAAGCGGCGCAAAGGCTCAACCCCGGCGCAACCAGCGCGCCCATTCGCAGCCGGCTCGGGTTCCATATCTTGCGCCTAACGAGCCGGCTGCCGCCGGCGGAAATGACCTTTGAGCAGGCGAAACCGGAGATCGCGCTCGCGCTCGAAAACGAACGGCGCGCCGCCGCAGTTGCGCAAGCCGTCGCGCAGATCCCGGCCAAAATCGAGTTTGCGACGCCTCGGGATTAACCGGACCTTGCAGGCCTGATTCATGGGACGTTCCAAATCAAAAAACATCGGGTTGATCGGGCTCGGAATCATCGGAACCCGCGTCGCCGCGACACTGCGAAAGCGGGGCTATCGAGTTTTTGTTTGGAATCGCACACCGAAGCCGGAGCAGAACTTTCTCGGGTCGCCCGTTGAGGTCGCGGAGGTGTGTGACGTGGTGCAAATTTTTGTAGGCAACGACGAGGCACTGCTCTCGATCGCACGACAGCTCAGTCCGGGTTTAACGGCGCAGCACGTCGTCCTGGCGCATAGCACGGTCGCACCGGAAACGACCCGCGCCGCGGCTGAGATCGTGCAGCGACGTGGCGCCCGTTTTCTAGAGGCGCCTTTTACCGGGAGCAAGGTCGCCGCAGAAAATGGGCAGCTGGTTTATTACATCGGCGGCGACGAAGCGGCGCTGAAACAGGTCCGGCCGGTCCTCGAGGGCAGCAGCAAGGAGATCATCCTGATCGGCGAGATTGGCGACGCTTCAATCATAAAAGTCGCAACCAACATCGTGACCGCCGCGACGGCGCAGATCGGCGCGGAAGCGCTCGCGCTCGTGCGCAAAGCCGGGCTTTCCGCAGAGCTATTCAGTCGAGCGATGAAATACAATGCGAGCAACTCCGCTACGCTCGAGATGAAGATCCCGCTGATGTCGGCCGGCGATTACGCGACGCATTTCTCGGTCAAGCACATGCTCAAGGATGTCTGCATCGCTTCGAAGCTGGCGGAAAGCTATTCGCTCAAGCTCCCGGTCACAGAGTTGTCCGGCGACATCCTGCTCGACGAGATCAAACGCGGTCACGGCGAAGCCGATTATTCGTCCGTCGCACAAGTTTATTTCCCGTCGCGCGCCGAGCTTGCCGTTGCGAAGCCGGCAGTAACGGAAGTCCCAAAGCCGGTGGAGACAAATCCGCAGCCAGCGGAAGTTCGAAAGGTTGTGGAGAAGGCGCCAGAGCCCGTGAAACCCGCGACGCCACAGCCCGCTAAACCCCCGACGCCGGAGCCCGTGAACCCCGCGACCCGGGAGCCCGTGAACCCCGCGACGCCGGAGCCCGTGAAACCCGAGCCTTTCAGGATTGAATCGGCGCAGCCGCCCGTCCCTCCGGAGCCAGAGATGAAAACGAAAGAACCGAAACCGAAGAAGGAAGAAATTCCAGAAGGCGTGAATCTTTCCGGTGGATTTCGCGGTTGGTTGAGCCGGCGTTCGGCGCGACGCGGCGCGAGAGAGGATGCCGGTGCTGGTTGATCTTTCGACGCGAACGAAGCTGAGGCTGAGCGGCCCCGATCGAGTGCGTTACCTGAACGGGCAGGTGACGAACGACGTGCGGAAAGCGAACGCCAACCTCGCCATGATGGCGTGCGTGCTCAGCGCAAAGGGCAAAATCGACGCGCTGATTTATCTTACCGTCGTGGGCGACGATTTGCTGCTCGATGCCGATGCGGAGCTGCACGAAGCCTTGCCACTGCGGCTCGAGCGCTACCTGATCGCCGATGACGTAGCCATCGAAGATGTGGGCGATCAGTTCGCGCTTTTCCACCAAGTCGGGGAAGAGCCTCCGTTTTTGCCTAACGAATCCTGGCATTGGCGCAGAGGTCAGCGTTTCGGCGCCACCGGTTGGGATTTGCTTGTGCCGGCCGCGGAACACGAGCGAGCTCGGCAGGCGCTGGCGGCCCGCGAAACGCTGCTTGACGCCGAGCGTGCCGAGCGCTTCCGGATTGAACAAGGCGTGCCGCGCTGGGGACATGAGCTGACAAATGAAATCATCCCGGTGGAAGCGAATCTCGAGAGCGATGCGATCGATTATGCCAAAGGCTGCTACATCGGGCAGGAAGTGATTTCGCGCATGAAGACGTCCGGCCAGACGAACAAGCGCCTTTGCGGTTTGATCTCACTTGACGACATGCCTCTCCAAGCGACCGCGAAGATTATCGCGCCCGAGAGTGGCAAAGGAGTCGGGTGGCTCACGAGCGCGACACGGAGCGACCGGCTCGGGAAAGAAATTGCGCTTGGCTATGTGAAACGCGGCTTCAACGATCCCGGCGCGAAGTTGCAGGCGCCCGGCCCGATTGAGGTCGTTGCACTGCCCTTTCGTTAGGCGGGAGACAGCCACCGAAGCAGGCTTCGTATGGGGAGCGCAAGCGTTTCACTCGCCGGTTTCGGCGCCTGGCCACCTCGTTACGGTCGGTCACAACCAGAAAGGGCCATTTGGGCCGTCAATCGTCAGCACGCCGGCGACAAGCGTTCCCAAGGCGCGCCGGCGCTGACTCGCGGCTTTTCATTCACCGCCCAGAATTGACCTCGCAGAAGCCGCTCCCTACTGTGCGCCTCTCCTTCATGGCCAAGGTCTCCGTCAGAAACGTCTCCAAAATCTATCTCGCCGAGAAAGGTCGGAACGTGACTGCGGTCAAGGACCTGAACGTCGAGGTCGCCGATCGGGAATTCCTCGTCCTCGTCGGTCCGTCCGGTTGCGGAAAATCCACGACGCTGCGGATGATCGCCGGCCTCGAGGAAATCTCGAAGGGCGACATTTTCATTGACGACAAACGGGTGAACGACCTGGCGCCGAAAGACCGCGACATCGCGATGGTCTTTCAAAACTGCGCGCTCTACCCGCACATGACCGTTTTCGATAATCTCGCGTTCGGATTGAAGATGCGAAAATTTTCCAAGGCCGAAATCAGAAAACGGGTGGTCGATGCGGCGGGCGTCCTGGGGATCGACGGCCTGCTCGACCGGAAACCGAAAACGCTCTCCGGCGGTCAGCGTCAGCGCGTCGCGGTCGGTCGCGCCATCGTCCGTCAACCTAAGGTTTTCCTCTTCGACGAGCCGCTTTCGAACCTCGACGCGAAGGTGCGCCTGCAAATGCGAACTGAGATCACGAAGCTGCACCAGCGGCTCCAGACGGCCATGATCTACGTCACGCACGACCAGGTCGAGGCGATGACGTTGGGCGATCGCATTGTGGTGATGAATGACGGCGTGGTGCAGCAAAACGACGCGCCGCTAAAGCTTTACAACGAGCCGGTGAACCAGTTCGTCGCCAGTTTCATCGGCAGTCCGCCAATAAATTTCGTCACCGGAACGCTGAAGGCGGACGGCGAAAAGCTACGCTTCTGCGAGATCGAAGGCGGCACAATCGAGATCACGTTTCCGGTGAACTCGCGGCCTGAAGTGCGGGAGTTTATCGGCAAGCCGGTCATTCTCGGGATCCGTCCGGAAAATTTGGAAGCGGTTAGATTCGAGCGTAAAGAAGGCCGGCGCGCTCCGGCCGACAATGTCTTTCCTGCCATTGTTGACATCGTCGAGCCGATGGGCGCGGAGACGAATCTGTATTTGCAAACGGGGGCTCATACGTTGGTCTGCCGCAGCCGGAGTGCATTCGATCATGGTGAAGCGGGCCACCGGTTCCAGTTCGAGGTAAATCTGGAGAAGGCGCATCTTTTCGATCCCGTTTCGACGCGGAGCCTGGTTTACGTTCAGCCGTCAGCGGCTGCATAGATTTACTTGCGGACTCGTAAACCCTTCGCGTATAAACGGGTTTCCCGCCGGCTTTGGAGCGCACCTCAATCGGAGACCTAAGATTTGAACCAACAATTACTTGCAGAAATCGGCCGCACGCAGCGGCTCGAAATCCTTAACACCTTGAAGCGCACCCGCGGCCTCTCGGTCAATCAACTCGTCGAGCGGATGCACATGAGCTACATGGGTATCAAGCAACATTGCCTCACGCTCGAGCGGGACGGTTACCTCGACACTTGGCGACGCCCGCAGAAAATGGGGCGTCCGGAGATGGTCTATCGTCTCACCCGCCGGAGCCACGCGCTTTTCCAGTCCGATAGCAACGCCTTCACACTCGAACTTCTCACTTCAATCGAGGAAATCCACGGCCCGAGCGCGCCAGAGAAGCTGATTTACCACCTTTACGAGAGGAAAACCGAAGCGCTCCGTCCAAAAATCAACGGCGAAACAGTCGAGGCCAGGGCGAAGGAGCTAGCCGCGCTTCGGGATGAGGAAGGCTACATGTCCCAGTATCTCTCCGCTCCGAACGAAGGCGGGCCGCAGATCCTGGAATGTCACAGTCCGATCATGAACCTGATCGAGAAATATAAATTCATCGGCAAACTCGAGCAGGACATGTTTGAGAAACTTCTCCAAGTGCCTGTGCGTCGAGAGGAAACGTGGACGTCCGGGCTTTTCGAGGCGGCGTTTTACTTCGCGGTGTGATCAGAAACTGACCGCAGAGGACGCGGTGCGCAGCCGTCATCCCGAGCGGAGCGGGCGGAGTCGAAGGATCCTGCGCGGCCTCCAAGAAGCGTCACCGGAAATGCCTCGGTTTCGTGCGACTCAAAGAAGCGGACGGCACGGCTGCTTTGCGGGATTATTCGACTCCGTTCCGCTTCGCTCCACTGTGCCCAGGGTGCCTCCGGGCCCTCTGATTCTCTTCTCAACATCCTCTGCGTTCTCTGCGGTTGATCTTCCGCCCGGCATTTGCGCTTTCGTCGGGAGCGAATCTCGATTGATTGGTGCGCATGCCCAGCCAATTCCCCGCC
>JAICMR010000034.1 GCA_025929155.1 Chthoniobacterales bacterium
AAAAAGCGATGCTCGATCGGATTGATGTCCGAATTGAGTTGAAGGGGCAAATCACCGAAGAACAGCGGAAGAGACTCATGGAAGTCGCTGCCAAGTGTCCAGTTCATCGCACGCTCGTGTCCGAGATCGATATCCGAATCGAAAGCGTGCAGCCGCCGGCCTAGAAGGGTCGCCGAATCTGGCGCCATTTCATTACCGAACGCCTGTAGCGAAAGAAGCCGCGCGCGACGTGCGGTTGCCCTTTGGGCAGCGAGTGAAATGCTGGATAAATGAAAACGCTGATTGCCTTTGTCGGCTGGTGCATTCTCCTCGTCCTTTCCTGGCCGCTCGCACTCGTTGCTCTGGTGCTTTTTCCATTCGTCTGGCTGGTCACGCTGCCCTTTCGGTTGCTGGGAATGACGTTCGAAGCGCTCCTTGCGCTCGTGAGTGCGATCCTGTTCCTGCCGGCGCGCATCTTCGGCTGGCGCAAGCCTGCCTAACCCTTTTCCTGGCCTTGCGATTGTTTTCATCAACGGCCTGGTGTTGACGATTTCGCTCGCGTACATGCTTGGGAAACCTTCCGGCGGCGGTTGCGAGCTGGGCGCTTCCGCCTGATCGTCCTCCATGAGTATTGAGAAAGCGACCTTTGGCGCCGGCTGTTTCTGGGGGGTCCAGGAACTGTTTCACAACATCCCGGGCGTGAAATCAGCCACTAGCGGTTATGCCGGCGGCACCACGGAAAATCCGAGCTACGAAGAAGTTTGCAGTCATTCGACCGGCCATGCGGAAGTGGTCGAGGTGGAGTTCGATCCAGCGGTGGTGAGCTACGAGAAATTGCTCGAAACTTTCTGGGCCAATCACGATCCGACGACCCGTAACCGGCAGGGTCCGGATATCGGCGCGCAGTATCGCTCCGTCGTTTTTTATCATTCACCGGAGCAGAAAACCGCCGCGGAAGCGAAACGCGATGAGCTCGGAAAAAGCGGCAAGTTCCAGCGGCCAATCGTGACCCAGATTGAGCCGGCGCCAGCTTTTTATCGCGCGGAAGAATATCACCAGCGTTATCTGGCAAAGCACGGACGTTCGCACTGCGCGATTTAGCCATGGCTGAGAGTGCCGTCATCCGGAGCGACAATTTTGTTAGCGAAGCGGCGGAACTCATTCTCCAGCGGGCGCGCGAAGCGCTGGCGGAGCGCGGTGAATTCCGGCTCGCGCTGTCGGGTGGCAATACCCCGCGCCCGGTTTACGCGGAGTTCGGCCGGATCGCCCGCGATCTGGCCTGGGAGAAGGTGCGTTTCACTTTTGGCGACGAACGCTGTGTTCCGCCTAACGATGAGCAAAGTAACTACCGGATGGCGCGCGAGAGTTTGTTCGTGCCCTTCGCAGTGCCGGATGCCTCGATCCTGCGAATGCGCGGAGAGATCGATCCGCCGCTGGCAGCGCAGGAATATGAGGATCAGCTCGACCTGCTTGCGACACAGCGCGGCGAGATGATCTACCGGCACGACCTGATGCTGCTCGGAATCGGTGACGACGGCCACACCGCTTCGCTTTTCCCCGGCACGCTCGCGCTCAATGAGCAGATGCGGCGCGTGGTCTCAAACTTCGTGCCGAAACTTCAGAGCTGGCGCCTAACGATGACTTTGCCGCTCTTGAACCAGTCGCGCCAGGTCTTGTTTCTGGTCGGCTCCGGGAAAAACCCGGAGCTGCTCGAGCGCGTCCTGGCCGGCGACGAAGCCTTTCCGGCGGCGCGGGTTTCTCCCGAGAACGGCCACCTGACCTGGCTGATCGCAGAAGACGCCTAACGAATGCCAAAGGCCCAGACCGTTCTCGTCACTGGTTCGGCAGGATTAATTGGCTCGGAAACAATCAAGCACTTTGCTGGCGCAGGTTACCACGTCGTCGGAATCGACAACGACATGCGCCAGCGCTTTTTCGGCCCGGAGGCTTCGACCCGGAAAACGCGCGATCAGCTGATCGCCACGGTCCCACGCTACGAACACCGCGAGATCGACATTCGCGATCTTTCATCGGTGAACGAAACCTTCGCGCAGCATGGTCGAGCGCTCGCCGCAATCGTCCACACCGCGGCGCAACCGTCGCATGATTGGGCGGCGCGCGATCCGCAGATGGATTTCTCGGTGAATGCGAACGGGACGCTGAATCTGCTGGAAGCGGCTCGGAATTTTTGCCCGGAGACTCCGTTCGTCTTCACCTCGACAAACAAGGTCTACGGAGACACGCCGAATCGGCTGCCGCTGCGGGAGTTGGCCTTGCGCTGGGAGATCGAGCCGGGTCACGAGTACGAGCCGGGCATCTCCGAAAGCATGAGCATCGACCAGACAAAGCACTCGCTCTTTGGCGCCTCCAAAGCCGCGGCCGACCTGCTTGTCCAGGAATACGGGCGCTATTTTGGGATGCCGACCGCCTGTTTTCGTGGCGGTTGCCTGACGGGTCCGGCGCATGCCGGGACGGAGCTGCACGGCTTCCTTAGCTACCTTATGAAATGCACCGTAACTGGTCGGCCCTATCGGGTTTTTGGGTACAAAGGGAAACAGGTGCGCGACAACATTCATAGCTTCGATCTGGTGGAAGCGTTCGCTGCATTCGTTAGCCGGCCGCGCGCCGGCGAAGTCTATAACATGGGCGGAAGCCGCCATTCCAATTGTTCGATGCTCGAAGCGATCGAGCTCTGCGAGGAAATCAGCGGGCGCAAGCTGTCCTGGGAATACATTGAGGACAATCGGATCGGCGATCACGTTTGGTGGATCAGCGACGTGCGGAAATTCCGCGAGCATTATCCTGAGTGGAACTTCCGCTACGGCCTGCGCGAGATTCTCGAGGAGATCCATGCGGCGGTCGCGCCCTGACGATTGAAGCCGCAAGCCCTAACGAATAAAGCTCACTGCACCGTCAGCGTCAGGTCATTGCCGTCGCCGCCGGTGTAGCTGACCGGTAAGATTGCTGCCGGCGATGATGGTGCTCCCCCCGGGAAACCGTTGAAATTGCCAGAGATCGGCGTCGCTTCGGTACTGTGATGGGCCGGGAAGACCATGCCAGCCGCGACAGTCGTGTCGCCTGGGCTACGCAGATTGAGCTGCGCGCTCGGATCAATCGTCACTCCATTCGCGACGACGTTGTTTTATGTCACTGTGAATCGGGTCGATACCGGAAAAGTAACCGCCATCATTCGGGAGAGGGGGTCCCGGACGCGCCGCTCGTTTCACCAAGTGCGCGAGAAGCACGTCAAGCCGCGGCTAATTGGGGTAGTATCTTTAAGACACCACCCGAATTGCGGTAGTCCGGCGCGACGGGGACGAAGCTCAGGATGGCTTAATATTCCTCGCCCTCGTCCGAGACGGTGGGCGCGATGCGATCGGGGATCGCCCAGACGTGCACCATCACCGCGATCCAATAGACCGGGAGGAGGAAGAACCCGAAACCGGCCGTGCCGGTGGCGATCAACAAAGCGAGCGCGACCGACATCGGCGTTCCCACGAAAAGAAGGAGCACACCGATCAGCCGATAGCCTTTATAGATGTGACCGAGGCCCGGAAGGATGCTGAGCAGGACGGCAACCATGTCGCTCGCGGCGCCTTCGGCCGTCGTGTCGTAGTAACCACGTGCCTCACTCGTCGTAGTGAAAGTTTGATCGGTTGAGGCGGCAACAGGCGTATCAGTGTATTCCAATTCCACGCAAACTCCTTTTCGTTAGGCTGAAGCTTCGAATTCTCCTGCACGATGTTCAGCGGGAGGGGCTTCGTCAAGAAATGCTCTCGCTCCGTCCGGACGAAGCGCGAAGAAACACTCGTGCAAAGCGCGCAGTTCTTCGGCAAAATGGGCCATGGCTGAGCTCGCTGAGATGGTTCGTTACGCCGATGAAAGCCTGCGCCTAACGAGTATAGACGACTACCCGAACGCCTTGAACGGCCTCCAGATCGAAAACGACGGCAGCGTCAGCAAAATCGGGGCGGCGGTCGATGCTTCCGGCGCGACGTTCCAGATGGCGATCGAGCGCGAGATCGATTTGCTGGTCGTGCATCACGGCGTTTTCTGGCAGGGGCTGCGTCCGCTGACCGGAACACATTTCCGCGCGCTCCGGCTCGCGCTCCGGCACAACCTCGCGGTCTATAGCGCGCATCTGCCGCTCGATTTTCACCCCACGCTAGGCAACAACGCGCTCCTGGCCGCGTCACTTGGATGGGAAAAGACGGAGCCGTTTCTCGTGATTAAAGGGCAATCGATCGGATTGAAAGCGGAGGTAAATCTGCGCCGGGACGAGCTGCTCGGGAAGCTGGAAGAGTCGTTAGGCGGCCCGGTTCGATGCATCGGCGCGGGACCGATGGAAATCAGGCATGCCGGCATGGTCACGGGCGGCGCCGGCGGCGAAATTTACGCGGCGGCGCGGGAAGGGATCGACAGCTACATCACCGGTGAGGCGCCGCATTGGGCGGCGGTCGCGGCGGAAGAACTTGGCCTCAATCTTTTCCTGGGCGGCCATTACGCGACGGAAACTTTTGGCGTAAAAGCACTCGCCGCAAATCTCGCGGAACGTTTCGACGTTCCGTGGGAATTTCTCGATCGTCCGACGGGTTTGTGATCGCGCTCCTCGTTTTTCTGATTGCGATTGTCGGTCTGCTTGCGTTTCAGGTCGCTCGGTCGAAGCGGCAGATCGATGCGCTTGAGCGCAGAATCAACGGTCTGGAAATACGCCAGCCTAACGAACCCTCCCGCAGCGTTCCGCCACCCATTCCGCAGTCGGTGCGAGCGCCCGTTCCGCCGATGGAACCTGCGGAAATGCAACTCCAGGCTACGGCAACGGCTGCGAATCCGACCCGTCGCCCGACAGGAGCTTCCTCCTACCATCGCCAGAACGACTGGCCTTCGAAACCGCCGATCGATTGGGAACAGTTCATGGGAGTAAAAATGTTCGCCTGGCTCGGCGGGCTCGCACTTTTTCTTGGCGTCATCTTTCTGGTCAAATACTCGTTCGAGAACAACCTGGTTACGGCGCTGGGTCGGATTTTGATCGGCGGGATCGTTGGCCTCGGCTTACTCGCGGCCGGCTGGTGGCTTGCTCGCGGCCGCTACCGCGCGACCGCGCAAAGTCTCTGCGCGACCGGTATCGTAATTCTCTACGCGGATATTTTTGCCGCCCATTCCTTCTACGGGCTCATCAGCCTAACGACGGCGTTTTTCTCGATGTCGGCCGTAACGCTCGGGTCGTTCCTGCTCGCGGTGAATCTGAGCGCGCAGGTGATCGTGGTCCTGGGGCTGCTGGGGGGATTTCTCACGCCGGTCCTGCTGCCCGCGCAATCCGACAATTCCCATGCGCTCTTCCTTTACATCGCGCTCCTCGATCTAGGCGTGGCGGCGGTCGCGTTGCGGAAGCGCTGGGCTTATCTCGTGCTTCTCTCTGCGCTCGGAACGGCGCTGACGCAACTTCGATGGGCCGCGCAGTTCTTTCGCACCAGCGCGCAAGGCCCCGAGGTTTTCTGGATTTTCCTCGGGTTCGAAGCGCTTTTTCTGGCGGTCTTCTTCTTCCGCTGCGCGGACGTTACGGGAAAGACTTGGACGGCGGCAGCCGCCGCGGTCCTCGGTCTCGTCGCGCTGGGGTTTGGGGTTTGGTTGCTTGCGGTTCCCGCGCTCGCCCGCGCGCCCTTCTATTTTTTTGGCTTCATTTTTCTCGCGGATGCTGGGTTGCTGGCGCTTCCGCTGATTGGCCGAACGCATCGTCTTATCGCGGTCGGCGCGGCGGCCGTGACATTCCTTTTGATTTCGAGCTGGATCGAGATGTTCGCGCGTGAGATTGCGCTCGCCGCTTCGCTTTCCGCGATCGTGATCTTCGCGCTCCTCCATGCCGCGACGACTCCGGCCGCGGCCTGGCGACCGCGGATCGCGCCGCTGACGGCCACCGGAACCCTCGCGCCGTTTCTGTTGCTCATCGTTCTGATTCAACGCGTCCCGCTTTGGAACCCGACGCCGGTCTTTGCCATCACGCTTATCCTGACGGCAATCCTGCTCGGGGCCGCGATCGTAAAACGCGCCGACTGGCTCGCGACCGCGGCATTGTTAGGCAGCACTCTGACAGAGTTCGCCTGGCAAGGTCTCCGGTTCAGCGACGCGCAGGCGATTCCCGCACTCGTTTGCTACGGGCTGCTGCTGCTCTTCTTCGTCGCCTTTCCGTTCTGCTCTGCGGAAAAAGAAAAGGTCTGGTCGTGGGCGATCAGCGCGCTCGCGCAAGTGATCGCGTTCTGGCTTTTCCATCGAGCGATCGTGGCCGCTTTCCCTAACGAACAAATGGGGCTGCTCCCGGTTTGTTTTCTCCTGCCGGGCGCAATCGGGCTCTTCGGCTTATGGAAACTTTACGGCGCCGAACCGGCAAGCGGCGACGCCCGGCTGGCCTGGCAAGGGGGCGCGTTCCTGCTTTTCGTTAGTCTGATTTTCCCGCTCCAGTTCGAGCGCGAGTGCATCACCCTCGGTTGGGCGCTGGAAGGTTTTGCTTTGCTCGCACTTTTCCATCGGGTGTCGCATCGCGGGCTGCGCGCGGTCGCGGTGTTTTTGCTGGCGGCGGCGTTCGTCAGGCTCTCGCTCAATCCCGCCGTCCTCGAGTATCACAAACGGAGCGCGACCCCGATCTGGAACTGGTATCTCTATGCCTATGGCCTCACGACCGCTTGCCTTCTCGGTGGCGCCGCCATTTTCGGCGAGCGGCGCCAAAGTCATCTCGAACGAATGGCGCCGGGATTTATCGGTTCGTTAGGCGCGATTCTCGCCTTCCTTCTCCTAAACATCGAGATTGCCGATTATTTCTCGATTGGGCCGACGCTGACCTTCTCTTTCTCCGGGAACTTCGCGCGTGACATGACGTACTCGATCGGCTGGGCGCTCTTCGCGCTTGGGCTGATTTCCGTTGGCATGCGGATCAGGCGAAAAGCCGCGCGCTACGGAGGAGTAGCATTGTTAGGCCTAACGCTCGCGAAGCTTTTTCTCCATGACCTGAGCGACTTGGACGAGCTTTACCGGATCGGCGCGTTCGTGGGCGTCGCGGTCATCCTGATTGCGGCTTCGTTTCTCTATCAGCGTTTTCTCGCGCCGGAGCGCGCCTAACGAGCAGGCCGACCTGCATCGTCGTTAGGTGAAGCGGCGGCAGTCCCAGCGAGGTTTCCGCGCCAGCAGATTTTCGTTTGACGGGCGCCCTCCTTTCCGGCAAAGCCATTCCGCCTTTTTCCGAATGAGACGCATCCAGCTCCTGCTCGCTTTCGCTTTCCTGCTTTCACTGAACATTCGCGAAGCGTCGGCGCAGGAACGGGGTTGGGGCGAGACCTGGCGCCAGCCGGGCAGCGCGGGGGAACGGTCGCGACAGGAGCGGAGCGCGCAGATCGTGCGCGAGTTGCGCGCGAAGGATTTCGCGGCGGCCGAGAAAAATGTCGCGGCATTTGTGCGGCAATCGCCGGAGGATCCGTCCGCATGGGTCTGGAGCGCACGGGTGCACGCACTGATGCACCGGTTTGATGCGGCCTTGCATGATTGTGGGGAAGCCATCCGCCTCTTGAAGGAGCAGACACCAGCCGCACTCGGCGAGGGTTTTGCGGCCAGGGCGGACATTTATTACCTTATGGGCAACGCCGCCGCCAGCCGCGCAGACCGCGAGCGTGCGCTTCGGACGAATCGAAAGAACGCGAATTTCAACAACGCGCTGGCGTGGTTGTTGGCCACTTCGCTCAACCCGGCGGTGCGCGACGGCGCGCAGGCAGTTCGTTACGCGAGAGCCGCTAATGAGCTGAGCGGCGGCCGGGATCCGGAGATGCTCGATACGCTCGCGGCGGCCGAAGCGGAGGCGGGCGATTTTGAGGGCGCGGCGAGGGACGAGCGGGAGGCTCTGGCACTGGCCAAGGGGAAGAATCTGCGCGGAGGCGAGAAGCGCCTGCGCCTTTACGAGAATCATCAGGCTTACCGGGAAGAGAAACCAAATGAAACGATCAGCGCCGAATAACCGATGACAACAACTAACGCTTCCCGTAACAGCCACTCCTTTCGTTCACTTTTTCTCAGCGTAATTCTCCTGCCGTTCTGCGCGTCAACCCAGGCCGCGCCGGCGCCACCGCCGCAGGTCCCTGGCTACGTCGCGGTGCAGTTGAGTCGGCAGACGATCAACCAACTGGAAGCGACGGTTTTCGTTAACGGCAAACCGGAGCGCTTCGCGATTGATACCGGCGCTTCCAACACGGTGATGAACGCGCACGCGGCGATGAAGGATGGTGTGAGACCAACCAATGCCGATTCGCCTTACGGCCAATTCCAATATGTAAAAGGGCAGACCCTGCGCATCGCAATGGTGGACGATCTGCGGATGGGCGCGATGGATTTCGGTCGCGGCCCGATCTCGCTCTACAGCGCCGGGCAGTCGGATATTGTTCTGCTCGAGCACGCCCAGGAGGCAGCGCACATGGCCGGCCTGCTCGGGGCGGACATCCTGCTGCATTACAAAACGATCATTAATGTCCGCACCCGCCAGATCTTTTTCCCGATCAAATCGCACGAACATTCCAAGCTTGGCGCGACGGTTGCGGCGATGGGGTTCACCCGGATTCCCCTGCGGGTGGAAAACGGCCGCGGAATCACCGTTCCCTGCGCGATCGGAGGAAAATCCGGCCGGCTGCTCGTCGATACCGGCGCCTTCGCGACTTTCCTCGACGCGGCGCTCGCCTCTGAGTTGCGCATGCCCACCCAGCGAACTCAGGTCGAATTCGGCGGGTTCGATGGTCGGAGGAACGGTTCGTCCGTTGCGCGCGTCTCCGATTTGCGGATCGGCGACTATCATCTGCCTGCGCAAAAGCTGTTCATCCTCGGCAGCAGCTTGAGCGCAGATATTTCCCGGATCGAAGAGACGCATGTCTTCGGCGTCCTCGGCGCGGACCTGCTGGCCGCGCAGCATGGGATCATCGATCTCGAGGACATGAACCTTTACCTGAAATAGGTCGCACGGAGTCGGCACCGCGGGCCGGCGGCCGCGTGCAGGTTCCGCTTTGCTTTCGAGCGGGCTCCGCTATTCCTTCTCGCGCATGTCCGGCCAGAAAGATCAGCGCGTGAGCACCAAAGCCACGAGCATCGTCGGGCTGGCGGTGATGTGCAGCCGGCTGCTCGGGCTCGTGCGCGAGATGGTGATCGCCGCCCTCTTTGGTGCGTCGAAGAACATGGATGCGTTCCTGACCGCGTTTCGCGCGCCCAACATGTTGCGCGACCTCTTCGCCGAAGGCGCGCTCTCGACTGCTTTCGTCACGACGTTTTCCCGCCGGATCACGACCGATGGAGACCAATCCGCCTGGGACCTGGCGAGCAAGGTCGCAACGCTGACTCTTGTGTTCATGAGCGCGATGACGCTGCTTGGAATCATCTTCGCACCGCTCGTGATCGGGATTCTTGCGCCCGGATTTCCGGCGGAAAAAGTCGCTCTCACGATCCAGCTCACGCGGATCATGTTCCCGTTCATCCTGCTCGTGTCCCTCGCGGCGCTCGTGATGGGAATGCTGAACGCGAAGAATGTCTTCGGCGTGCCCGCGATGGCTTCGAGCTTTTTTAATATTGGCTCCATCGTGGGCGGAGTGGCGTTTTGCTACTGGCTCGATCCGCAGACGGATTGGCGGCATCCCCATTTCGGGGAACGCGGGCTGGTCGGGCTCGCGATCGGAACGTTGCTTGGCGGTCTCTTGCAGTTGCTGGTCCAGTTGCCGTCCGCTTCTGGTGTCGGTTTCCGCTTCCGTTTCGACTTCAACTGGCGCGATCCCGGCGTGCGTACCATCCTGGCGCTGATGGGCCCGGCGACGATCGCGGCCAGCGCGGTGCAGGTGAACGTCGCGGTCAACAGCGGGTTTGCGTCGTCGTTAGGCAACGGTCCGATTACCTGGCTGAACATCGCCTTTCGCCTGATGCAGTTACCGCTTGGGGTTTTTGGAGTGGCAATTGCCACCGTCACGCTACCGCTCGTGTCGCGAAGCGCGGCGGCGGGCAAAACCGAAGAATTTCGCGGCGCGCTCGCTCATGCGATGCGGCTGGTCATGCTGCTCACGATCCCTTCAGCGATCGGGCTGATCGTTCTGGCGCAACCGATCATCGCGATGATTTATCAACACGGCCGCTTCACGATCGGCGACACGACCCAGACAGCGGCGGCGCTTCGTTTCTACGCCATCGGGCTGGCGGGATACGCCGGAGTGAAGGTGTTGGCGCCCGCCTTTTATGCGCTCGATAAACGCCACCTGCCGATGATCGTCAGTCTGATCTCGATCGCGGTAAATTTCGGGTTGAACTGGCTTTTTACCTTCCACCTCGGGCTCGGTCATCGCGGTCTTGCGCTTTCCACCAGCTTCGTCGCGATCAGTAATTTCCTGCTCCTTTACGGCCTGATGCGGCGTCACACCGGCCGGCTCGAGACCGGCGCCATGCTGGCGTCGTTAGGCAAAATCGCAATTGCCGGCGTGGTCCTCGCGGTGGTCTGCTGGTTGGCGCAGCATTTCGCTTTTCCCGACGTCACCCGGCAGCCGGAGTGGAAGCGAATCTCCGCTGTCGGCATGACGATCGTGCTCGGTGGGAGCGCGTTTTTTGCGACCGCCTACCTGCTCCGGATCGAGGAGCTGCACGAGGTGGTGATCCTGCTGCGGAAACGGCTGAAATTCTGAAAACTCAAAAGCCGAGCTGGTAAATAACCAATCGGCTCAGGAAGCGAGCGTGCGCGCGAGATCGGCGATGAGATCATCGGGATGTTCCAGGCCGATGGAAAGACGCAGCAGGTTGGCGGGCGTTTTTGTTTCCGGACCTTCAATCGATTGCCGATGCTCGATCAGACTTTCGACGCCGCCGAGGCTGGTGGCGCGGGTGAAAATTTTTAACTCGTTAGGCAGGGCCAGCGCCTCGGCACGATCGCCGCGTAACTCGAAAGCGAGCATTCCTCCAAACCGATTCATCTGCCGCAGCGCGAGGTCGTGTTGCGGATGCGCCTCCAGTCCCGGATAATGCACCCGTTCGACGCGGGCATGGCTGGCCAGAAATTCCGCCACGCGCAGCGCGTTGGCCGAATGCGCCCGGATGCGCCAGGGGAGGGTTTGCATTCCACGATGAATCAGCCAGCAATCGAATGGCGCCGGGACTGCGCCGCCGAGTGTTTGCACTTCGCGCACGCGCTGGAAAAATTCGTTCGCCTCGCGCGCGACCACGGCTCCGCCGAGGACATCGCTATGGCCGCCGAAATATTTGGTCGTCGAATGCATCACGAGATCCGCGCCGAGGGCAAACGGGCGCTGCAGAATTGGCGACCAGGTGTTATCGCATGCGAGCTGCGCGCCGGCATGATGCGCAATCGCGGCGACGGCCGCGATGTCGGTTAACCTTAAGGTAGGATTCGAAGGCGTCTCCACCCAGATCAGCTTCGTGCTTGAGCGGACAGCTCCTTCCACCGCCGCGAGATCAGTCATATCGACGAAATCGACGGCCAATTGCCAGCGCGCGAAGAGGTCGCGGAGCAACCGCAAAACGCCGTGATACGCTTCGAGCGGCGCGATTACGTGGTCGTTAGGCGCAAGCGCCTGGAAAATCGCGGAAGCCGCCGCCATCCCAGACCCAAAAGCGGCCGCGACCGCGCCACCTTCCAAAAGCGCGAGTGCGCTTTCGAGCGCGGCGCGATTTGGGTTATTGGAACGCGAGTAGCTAAATCCGCTCGGAAAACTTCCGTCGGCCGCCCGCTCGAAGGTCATCGAGAAGTGGAGCGGCGCGATGACCGCGCCCGTTGCCGGATCGACCGCGCGCCCCGCGTGCACTGCAATGCTTTCGACGTGCAAAGGGAAATCGGCTTCGTCCATTTCCGCAGGCTAAAGCTACGACGCCAGAGAAGCGAGCCTGGGGAGTGACGGAGCTGCTCTGGCTCCCGCTTTTCTCGTGGGAAGGAAGAGAGTTAGGAGCCGGAGCCAGGAAAACCGAAGGGGGACAAGCGGATGGGGAACCTGCGATTGCCATTTGACGGCTCGGAGGTTGCAGCGGAAAAACCACCTGCATCCACCGTTGGGCTGCGATAAGTTCCCGCCCCGCTTTCCTATGAGTATCTACGACGACGCCGTTTTCAAAATGGCCTGCGATCAATTCCAGGTCATCGCCGATTATCTGAACATCGACCAGAATCACCGCGACCGGCTTATGATGCCGAAGCGCGCCATGGCGGTGACTCTGCCGGTGCACATGGACGATGGGAGCACGAAAACCTTCCAGGGTTATCGCGTGCAGCATCACCTGACTCTCGGTCCGACAAAGGGCGGCACGCGTTTCGCGCCGTCGCTCTCGATGGGTGAAACCGCGGCGCTCGCAATGTGGATGAGCTGGAAATGCGCCTTGAATAATCTGCCTTATGGCGGCGCAAAAGGCGGCGTCGCCTGCGATGTAACGAAACTTTCGCGGAGCGAGCTCGAAGCCGTCTCGCGACGTTACATGCAGGAGATGATTCCGTTTGTCGGTCCGCATACCGACATCATGGGTCCCGACATGGGCACGAACGAACAGGTCATGGCCTGGTTCATGGACACTTATTCCGTCTATCAGGGTTACGCCGTGCCGGAAATCGTGACCGGCAAACCGGTGTCGATCGGCGGCACGGAAGGCCGCCGCGAATCGACTGGCCGCGGAGTGGTTTATCTGATCGAGCGTGCGATGGACATGCTCAAGATGAACCCGGAGAAATGCACCGCGATCGTGCAGGGATTCGGCAACGTCGGCTCCGTCGCAGCCTTATCGTTAAGCTTGAAGAGCGGCGTGAAAGTCGTTGGCATCAGCGATCACACCGCCGCGCTCTACAACCCCAAAGGAATCGATATCAAAGCGGCCGACGCCTACGTCGCGACGCACGGAGTCCTGAAAGGTTTCGACAAGGGCGACCGGGTCGATGCGCACGAATTGCTCGAGATGAAATGCGACGTCCTCGTGCCGGCGGCGGTCGATCGCGTGATTAACGACACGAACGCCGACAAGTTGAAGTGCCGTATCCTTGCAGAGGGCGCGAACGGCCCAACCACGCCAGAAGCCGATCTCCTCTTGAACAAGCGCTGGGACGAAGTCTTCGTGATTCCGGATATTCTCTGCAACGCCGGCGGCGTAATCGTTTCCTACTTTGAGTGGGTCCAAGGCTTGCAATCCTATCTTTGGACGGAGACGGAAGTGACGGACAAACTCTTCCGGATTTTGGAGCATTCCTTCACCCAGATTATCAAGCGCGCGAAGGCCGACAAAGTTTCCCATCGCACCGCGGCGATGGCGATCGGGGTCGAGCGCGTGATGAAGGCGAAAGCCGCCCGCGGGCTCTTCCCGTAGGATTGCGTTCCCGGGGCGCCGCGCGGGGTCTGGTGAATTAGCGTCGTCGGCGATCCTTCGCCTAACGATTCGCAGGACAACGCGCGCGAGGTTTTCCCGGCTGCGCCGGTGCACAATGACAATGCTTCTTTGAGCTTCCTTGGTCCCTCGGCTATTGAGGCAGCAATGAAATTTTCCCACCGCGAAGAAAAGCGCGACGGCCGGTTGCTCGACGTGCTGACCGACGAAGCAAATGGCTTGCGCATCATCGTCAGCCGTCTCGGCGCGGAAGTCGTCAGTCTGGCGCGCCGCGACGCGAACGGGAAGTGGATCGGCTTTCTCTACCGGGACAATGATCTCACGCCGCCGGCGACTGGATGGGCGAACCACGCGACCGTCATGGGATATTTCCTGCACCGGTTAAAGGATGGCCACAGCTTGTATCGCGGGCACGAAATTCGCGGTGGAACACACAGTTTTCTGCGGCTCAAAACCTTCACCGAGGTCCATGCCGACCTTGGCCCGGATCGAGCTGCGCTGACCTATTGGATTTGGCCTAACGAATTCACTCCGAGCGAATATCCGCTCCGGGTCTCTCTCGCACTCACTTACACGCTCCGCGATGGAGCGCTCGATGTGGAGTTTGAATTTCAAAACCACGAGCCCGCCCTGACGGCACATCTGGAGTTCGGTCTGCACCCGGGATTTGCGGCCAGCAGCTTCGAGAGTTTCTCGCTTGCGATGCCGGCTGGTCGTTATCGCAGATGGTTTTCGCCGGGTAATTATCTTTCCGGCCAGACCGAGGAGATTCATTTCGAGGGTGGCGAGATGCCATTCGAACGGGCCAAACTTCCCGGCTCTTTTATTCTTGAGTTGGCTGACGTGCCGGAACGAAAATTTCTCTACCGCGACGCTCCAAGCGGAAGAGAGGTAGCTATCGATCTCGGCAGCGCACCTTACCTGACGCTTTGGTCAGACGGCGGCCCTTTCCTCTGCGTCGAGCCGTGCTGGGGCTTGACCGATCGGCACGAGCAGCGCGCGTTTGAGGATAAAGACGGAATCGAAGTGATTGCGCCCGGCGCACGATTGATGGCCACTTTCTCAATCGCCCCCACACTCGGAAGATAGCTTGCTCGCCGCCGCCCGTCGCCGCAGAATCGGCCCTGCATGAGGTTCCCTCCCACCCGGCGCGAATTCGTTAGGCTGCTTGGCGCAGCCGCCGCCGGGAGCGCCCTTCCGGGCTGGCTGCAGGCGGAGCCCATTCCGGGGGATGATTTCGTTACGGTCTCGATCTTTCACACCACCGATCTGCACGGCCACATTCTGCCGACGGTTGACTACCGCGGCCGGAGCGACCTCGGCGGCCTGGCGCGGTGTGCTACCCAAATCGATCAGTGGCGGACGGAAAATCCGAACTCGCTCCTGCTCGATGTCGGGGACGTTTATCAGGGAACAGAGTTCGCGCTGGCCGATCAAGGCCGCAGCATGATCGATCTCTTTCACCTGCTGCGTTACGACGCGTGGCTGATCGGGAACCATGAGTTCGACTGGGGCATCGAACCATTCCAGCGAGCTCTCGCCTGCTCGCAGATGCCGGTGCTGGCGGCGAATGCGCGTGGCGTTGGGTTCACGAAAATCGAGGCGTTTCTCCTCAAGGAAATAGCCGGCATTAAAATCGCGGTCATTGGCCTGACGACTCCGGGAATGCCGTTCTGGTTTCCGTCGAGCTTCCTCGGCGGCCTCGAGTTTCAAGATCCGGTCGAGCCGGTGCGGAAAGCAATCGCCCAATCGAGGTCGTTAGGCGCGAATGCCATCGTGCTCGCGGGACACATGGGGTTAAAGGAGCGCACGGGTGGCGACGATTTCGCGAATCGCGTGATGGCGCTGACCGGGGAATACCCGGAAGCGGCCGTCTTCATCGCGGGCCACACTCATCAGGACGTGCCGGCACGTCTGACGAACGGAGTTGTTTTTACACAGGCGGATCATTTCGGAATTCACGTGGGGCGGGTTGATCTCCTTTTCGATCGCAGCTCGCGGAAGGTGCTCCACCAGGTCGCCCGAACCGAACTGATGGACAACCGCATTTCATTTGATCCCGTTGTTCTTAATCGCACCCAGTCGCAACTCGATCGTGCTGATGCTCTCCTGCGAGAGCCGATCGGCGAACTGGCGGAAAACTTAAGCGTCCACGCGCCGCCGGGCGAGCCGAGCGAGGTGGAAAAGCTTTTCGCCGCCGCGATCACGGAAGCGCTTGGGCAACGTGGCGTCGAAATCGATGGCGTCTTCCACGGACTCTTCGAAGAGAAGCACAGTTTCAAGAAAGGGCCGAAAACGATCGGCGACATCTGGGAAATTCTCCCCTACGAGAACTTTCTCGTGACCGGCGAGCTTACGCCTAACGAATTGCGAAGCCTGCTCGACGAAGTTCTGCAAAGCCGCGACGCGCGCAGCCTGACTGGCTTCCGCCTCTTCATCGAAGGGCAGGGGAGCGAACGTCGCCTAACGAACCTGACGCGGGCGGACGGCCGTCCCCTTGGTTTGGAACATCGTTACCGGATTGCTTTTAACACTTTCGACGCCTCGAGCGGCGGTCACCGTTTCATGAAACTCCGTGCGCTCCTCGAACGGCCTGAGGTAAGACGCATCATACATCCGGTCCAGACGCGTGAGGCGTTGATCGATTTCTTCCGGCGGCACGGGAAGGTTCAACGCATTTCGTGATGCCGCGAAGCGCGTCCGGCAAGACGCTTCGCTTCCGAGATTGGTCGCGGAGAATCGCGTTCAGAGAAAACCTCCAACTGATCGCGGGCGCAAACCTTTCCGGGAGCGCACGCGCCTTGCGTGCCGGCCGAGGCACCCCGCCTTCGCGAACTCTCCTGGCTTGATACGAGGCGTGGTGTCGCCGGTTGTCACGACTCCGAGGGCCTTTCCCGTCCCGGCTTTGCGCGAGGCGCCGCAAGGAGCACGCGACGGCGCGTGCGCTTCCCGAGTTGCGGAGGCTGCCGCGCAATTGTTATCATCCGCGATGAAGCTCTCGATTTTCTTCCTTTTCGCCGCATTGAGCCTAACGAACGCCGCGACCAATCCCGCGCCGCCCACCGAGAAAAAGCCCGTCTTCAACGAATACCACGGCGTCAAGGTCGAGGACGACTACCAGTGGCTTGAGAAGAACGACGATCCCGCGGTCAAAGCCTGGTCCGCCGCGCAAAACCAGCACGCTCGCGCCTACCTCGACAAGCTGCCAGATCGCAAGTTGATTGAACAGCGCCTAACGAAACTCTACGAGGCCGCTTCGCCGACTTATTCCTCGATGGTCGCGCGGCCCGGGCGGCTCTTTGCTCTCAAGTTTCAGCCGCCGAAACAGCAGCCAATGCTCGTCACTCTCGCTTCCGCGGATAACTTGAAATCCGAGAAGGTCATCCTCGACCCAAACCAGCTTGACGCCAAAGGCACGACCGGAATCGATTGGTTTGTTCCCTCGCTTGACGGCAAGAAGGTCGCCGTCTCCCTCTCGAAAGGAGGCAGCGAAGATGGCGACCTGCATTTCTATGACGCCGAATCCGCCAAGCCGCTCGCCGATACGGTCGCGCACGTTCAGTTCCCAACTGCCGGCGGAAGCGCGGCTTGGAACGCGGACGGCAGCGGTGTTTTCTACACGCGCTTTCCGCGTAAAGGCGAGCGGCCCGACGCCGATCTCGATTTCTACCAGCAGGTTTACTTTCATAAACTTGGCACGCCGGACAGCGAGGACACCTATTCGTTAGGCAAAGACTTCCCGCGGATCGCCGAAATCGTCCTCCATAGCTCGCACGACGGCCGCTGGACGCTGGCCGTGGTCGAGAATGGCGACGGCGGCGATTACGCGCATTACGTGCGCAACCCGGCGGGTGAATGGAAGCAGCTCACGAAATTTTCCGACGGAGTGAAGCAGGCGGTGCTCGGCCGCGACAACGCGCTTTACCTCGTGTCGCGGGCCGATGCGCCGCGCGGCAAAATTTTGCGGTTGTCGCTCGATCAGCTCGACCTGGCCGCGGCCAAAGTCATCGTCCCCGCCAGTGATGCCGTTGTGCAACAGATCGAGCCAGCGGCCCAAGCGCTCTATGTCGGCGACTTGTTAGGCGGGCCATCGCAGATCCGCCGGTTCGATCTCGACGGGAAAAACGGCGCGACGATCAAAATTCCCGCGATCTCCGCGGTGCAGGAAATGGTCGCGCTCGACGACAGCTCGCTCCTTTTCAAAGACGTCAGCTACATCGCGCCCAACGCCTGGTTTCGTCTCCAATCGAAGAGCGACGACCCGGTGGGGACGGCGTTGCGCAGCACCTCGCCCGTTTCGTTCGACGACATTGAAGTGGTCAGGGAATTCGCGACGTCGAAAGACGGAACGAAAATTCCGCTCAACATCATGTTTCGGAAAGGAACAAAGCGCGACGGGAACAATCCGACGTTGCTTTACGCTTACGGCGGTTACGGCATCAGCATGACGCCGTCCTTCGATTTCACGCGACGGCTCTGGTTCGACCGCGGCGGGATTTACGTCGTCGCCAATCTGCGGGGCGGCGGCGAGTACGGCGAAGAATGGCATAAGGCGGGCAACCTGCTGAAAAAGCAAAACGTCTTTGACGATTTCATTGCTTCCGAGCGCTACCTGATCAAGCGCGGCTACACCTCGCAGGAGAAGCTCGCGATCGAGGGCGGCAGCAACGGCGGTCTGCTTATGGGAGTCGCGCTGACGCAACATCCCGAGCTGCCGCATGCGGTCGTTTCGCTGGTCGGAATTTATGACTCACTGCGCACCGAGCTGGAGCCGAACGGCGCGTTCAACGTCACGGAATTTGGCTCGGTTAAGGATCTCGAACAGTTCCGAAAGCTCTACGCTTATTCGCCTTATCACAATGTGCGCGAGGGCAACAAATATCCCGCGACGCTTTTCCTCACCGGCGAAAACGATGGGCGCGTCGCACCTTACAACTCGCGCAAAATGACCGCTCGCCTCCAGGCCGCGAATGCTGCCGAGACGCCGGTTCTTTTGCGCACCAGCTCCAGCTCGGGGCACGGGCACGGCACCGCCTTGAGCGAACGGATCAAACAGCAGGCCGATATCCTCGCGTTCCTTTTCGACCAGCTCGGGATGAAACAGGAGACGGCGACCACTGCTTCTCGTTAGGCCAATGCGGAGCGCGTTCGTGAAACGAGAGAGGAAGCGGAGCGATCTTTCCGCTTTAGGAAGCGCGTGCGCATCGCAGACTCGCGATCTGGTTTGGACGTCGCAAACGGTTTCCTTCGGGCAGGTCCCTTCGAACCGACGCCGCGAAAGTTCGTTTCGGCGAGGCGCTGAAATCGGCACGCAAAGCGCGTCGGCTCACCGGACTTCGGCGCACGCATCGCGGGAAACTGGCCGTTAGTTGTGCTTGGCCGCAGTTTTTTTCGGGGAGATCCGCTCGGGTGTGCGGAGCAGTTGGTCGGCACGGAGTTGATCTGGGACGAGTGCGGCGGTGTGGTGGTCGAGACGGAGGGTTATCTGGTGGAAGGCGACGAAGCCTGCCACACCTTCCTGCGCCCAAGCACGCGCGAATTCGTTAGGCGCAACGCGGCCGGCGCCTGCTACATCTATTTTAATTACGGCGTCCATTGGATGCTCAACCTCCTGATCAAAGGCGGACCGCGCGACGGCCTGATTCTGATTCGCGCGCTCGAGCCGACGCGCGGGATCGGAGTGATGCGCCAGCGTCGTGGGCGCCAGGACGTAAGACAACTTTGCTCTGGACCGGGCAAGTTAACGCAGGCGCTCGCGATTGATAAGCGCTATCACGAGATCGATCTCGCCTCCGATCCCGCCCATCATTTCCTGCCGCGGCCTAATGTGAAGATCGAGGTGATCGCTGATCCGCGGATTGGCATCAGTCGCGCGAAGGATTTTCCCTGGCGCTTCACCCTGCGCGACAGCCCGTTTGTCAGCGTGCCAGTCCGAAGGTCATGCTGAGCGGAGCGCGGCGAAGTCGAAGGATCCCGTGAAGCTTCGTTGAATCAAAGCTTCGGGAAAACTCTCCCGGATTCCTCGACTGCGCTGCGCTCCGCCCAGAATGACGGAAGGTGTTGTTCGCCACGTTCGTTCGCCGCCTGCCGATGGCGTCTCTGCGCGTTGACCATCCTTCCGATCGCGTCGATTTTGGCCGTCCCATGAAAGCTACAAAATCACGCGTCCTGCTCGGCATGAGCGGCGGCGTCGATTCCAGCGTCGCCGGCTACCTGCTGCGCGAGCAGGGTTACGACGTCGTAGGCGTGACGATGAAAGTCTGGCCGCAGGATTGTATTTCGCGCGCGGAAGACAAGTGCTGTGGCCCGCAGGCGGTGGCCGATGCACGGAACGTAGCGTACTCGTTAGGCATTCCCCATTACGTCGTCGATGAAGCCGATCAGTTCGAGCAGCTTGTGATCAATTACTTCTCGAGTGAATACCGCGCGGGCCGGACGCCGAACCCATGCGTGATGTGCAACGAGAAGCTCAAGTTCGGCAAACTCTGGGAGAAAGCGGCGGCGCTCGGCTGCGACTACATCGCGACCGGCCATTACGCGATCATCGAACATCACGCGGATCGCTCGATCCTGCGCAAAGGCGCCGACCCGCGGAAGGACCAGTCGTATTTTCTCTTTAGCCTCCGCCAGGAACAGTTGCGACGCGCCTTGACGCCGTTAGGCGAAATGTCGAAACCGCAAATCCGTGAGATCGCGCGTTCGTTAGGCTTGAAGGTCGCCGATAAAGTTGACAGCCAGGAGATCTGCTTCGTGCCCGGGAACGATTACAAGGCTTTCCTCCGCTCGCACCTCGGGGAAGGTGAGTTTCATCCCGGTGGCATCTATGATTTGGATGGCAACTATCTCGCACCGCATGAAGGGATCGAAATGTTCACCGTCGGGCAGCGCAAAGGATTGCCCGGCGGCTCGCCGCAGCCGCGCTACGTCGTGGACATCGATCCGACGGCGAACCGGGTGATCGTTGGCAGCGCTGAAGACCTGGTGACGGAAGAGTTCGAAGTCGAACGGGTGAACTGGCTGCCAGGAAACGCGCGCGCTTCTCTTTCAGGCGTGGGAACAAGGGACAAAAATGAAAGTTTAGAATCGTCTTGTCGAGGCGCCGAGACGGACACGTTAGGCGCGTGCGCTCCCCGGATCCTGGAAGTGGCTGTCAAAATTCGCTACGCGCACCCGGGAACGCCGGCGACCGTGACGTCTTTGGCTAACGATCGCGCCCGGGTGCAACTTCGCGCGCCGCAGAAAGCGGTGACTCCGGGCCAGGCGGCAGTCTTTTATCAAGACGACGTCGTTGTCGGCGGCGGCTGGATTTGCCGGCAAACTGCCGCGGTTCCGGCCTGACGAATGCCTAGCGACCAGATCCTCCTCGTCCTCAGCACCTTTCCCGATCGGGGGAAAGCGCAGCGCATTGCCGAGGAACTCGCCGTCGGCCGCTACGCCGCCTGCGCCAATGTCGCTTCCGCGGTTGACTCTTTCTATTGGTGGAAAGGCGAGGTCGAGACAGCGAACGAAGTGCTGGTTTATTTTAAGACTACCGTGGAGCGGTTCGATGCCTTTGAGCAGAAGCTGCGCGAGCTCCACCCTTATGATGTGCCGGAGATCATTGCCATTCGGGTAGACGCCGGCTCCAGCGGCTATCTCAAGTGGGTCACCGACAATTGTCTCCCCTGAAATACGAGGCAAACAGCTCGTCCGGGAAGACGTGCTGCTGCCCCGTCGCGCACGGGTGAGTTTCACCCGCAGCCGTTTGCGCAGAGCGCCACGCCGTATTGGGACGAAGTGTGACGGGACAACGGTTGCGCTCCGCAGACCTTGTCTTGGTCGAGACTTGAGCAAGCGCAACGGGCTCCCAACTCGTCCTCCCGGGAGCGCGAGATTGCTCTGCTTGGCGAGCGCGTGATACCTTCTTCTCATGTCACTAATTTTTGAGACAATTCCAACCGAAGGCGTGGCCGAAATTTCCTATCTCATTGGTGACGATGAAGAGGGAACCGCGGCCGTCATTGATCCGCGAACCGATGTCGAGATCTACCCGGAGCTCGCGCGGGCCAAAGGCGTCGCGATCACGCATATTTTCGAGACTCATATTCACGCCGACATCGTGAGCGGCGCGCGCGAATTGTGCGACCGCGTGGGAACCGCGAAGATCTATGCGAGCCAGGAAGGAGGCGCGACCTACGGCTTCGCGACGGAGCCGGTGAAGGACGGAAGCGAATTCAAGTTCGGCGATCTCACAATCACCGCGCGCTTCACCCCGGGCCATACGCCGGAGCATGTTTCTTATCTGCTCGCGGAAGCCGACCATCCAGAATTGCCGTGGGGCGTGCTCAGTGGCGATTCGCTGTTCGTCGGCTCGGCCGGGCGGCCGGACTTGTTAGGCGAAGGAGAAACCGCGAAGCTGGCCGCGCTCCAGTTCAGAACTCTCCGCGAGTTTTACCTCAAACTGCCGGACAGCGTAATCGTTTATCCGGCGCATGGAAGCGGCTCACCCTGCGGCGCGGAGATCGGCGATCGCCTAACGAGCACGATCGGTTTTGAGCGCGCTTTTAATCCGTTCCTGCAGATTGAGGACGTCCAGGCCTTCACCCAGCACTGCATCAAGACCGCGCCGCCGATCCCGAAATACTACCCGCGGATGAAGAAGGTGAACGCGGAAGGACCGAAGATTCTCGGCGGTTTGCCCCGCGTCCCGGCGCTGACTGTCGCGCAGTTCAAGACGGCTTTGGAAAAGGGCGACGCGCTCCTGATCGATACCCGCTCGATGTTCGCCTTCGGCGGCGCGCACATCGCCGGTGCGATCAACATTGGCGCGACCCCGACCCTCTCCATCTGGGCCGGCACGATACTCGACTCGGAAACACCCCTTCTGCTCGTTCTCGAAAAGGACGGTGAACTTGATGATATCGTTAGGCTTTTTCTCCGCACCGGCTTCACTAACTTCGCCGGTTACCTTGTCGGCGGGATCAAGGCCTGGGGCGCGGCCGGCCATCCTTTCGAGCAAATATCGCAAATCTCCGTGCATCAATTGCAGGCCGCGAACGGCACGATGCAGGTACTCGATGTGCGCACGGATCGCGAATGGAAAGGCGGCCACATTCCGGGCGCTCGGCACATCGTCACGCCGCAACTGGAGAAGCGCGCGGGGGAACTCGACAAGTCGAAACCGACCGCGGTCTATTGCGCATCCGGCTATCGCGCGAGCATCGCGACGAGCCTGTTGCGCCGCGCCGGTTTTGAGAACGTGATGAATGTTCCCGGCAGTTGGCATGCCTGGAAAGAAGCGGGTCTGGCGGTCGAGAAGGACAATTCATGATCATTCGAGAGAAGGAACCGGCCAACCTCGAGATGCCCTTTCGCGAGCTCGACGGCTGGATTACCCCTAACGAAAAGTTTTACATCCGCGCGCACTTCCCGGTTCCGAAAATCGACCTCGCGAGTTGGCGGCTGAAGGTGGAAGGAGCGGTCAAGTCGCCGTTCCGTCTCAGCCTTGATGACCTGCGAGCGATGCCGAGCACGACCCTTCCCGCAACTCTGGAATGTGCGGGAAACGGACGCGTCTTTCTCGTTCCGAAGGTGAAGGGAACGCAATGGGAGCTCGGCGCCGTCGGGAACGCGGAATGGACCGGCGTGTCGTTAGGCGAAATCCTGCGACAGGCCGGCGTAAAGCAAAACGCGCTCGAAGTGGTCCTCGAAGGCGCCGATTCGGGCGCGATCAGCGAGTCGCCAAAACCGGCCGGCAAAATTCATTATGCCCGGAGCGTTCCGTTAGGCACAGCCCTCGACGGCGTCCTGCTTGCACTCGAGATGAACGGCGCGCCGCTCACGCCTTCGCACGGTTTCCCTTTGCGCGCGATCGTGCCCGGCTGGTTCGGGATGGCGGCGGTGAAGTGGCTACAGCGCCTCATCGTGACGGATCAGCCTTACAACGGCTACTACCAGACGGTCGATTATGCGTTTTGGCAGCGCGATGCCACGGGTGTGGCGTTGGTGCCGATTACGCAGTTGCAGGTGAAAGCCTCGATCGCCCGGCCCGGCATGAACGAAGTGGTCGCCGCGAATTCGACTTACAAGGTCAGCGGGGCGGCTTGGACTTCCGAGGCTGAAATCACGCGGGTCGAAGTGAGCGCGGATGACGGTGCGACCTGGTCGGAAGCGTCGTTAGGCAAACAAACTGCTCCAAATTGCTGGCAGCTCTGGGAATGGGACTGGCAGACGCCGGCGCGGACGGGGCATTACATTTTGAAGGCGCGCGCGACCGATTCGCGCGGGCGGATCCAAGCCATGGAACGCGATCCGGACCGCGGAACTTACGAGATCAATCATTGCCTGCCGATCGAGATCGAGGTTCGGTAAGCGGCGCCCTTGTCAGACTGAGCCGAGTGAAGTCTCCGTCATCCCGAGCGGAGTCGAAGGATCCCGACGATCTTCGGAGTGGCCCAACTACGAAACGAAGTGTTTCGCGAGCAACTGGTCGAAGTTCCTCCTGCTCGCGCTTCACGGCAGCGCCCCGGGATCTCTCGGCTGCGCTGCGCTCCGCTCGGGATGACGGAAGCTCCCTACAAATGCGCCCAGTCGACTTCGACCCGCTGCTTGCGTGCAAAACGATCGTGAAAAAACAACTCCTTGTGCCGGCAACCATGCTCGTGCACGAGCCGCGTCACTTTGACGTCGAAGCAGCAATATTCCGCCACTTCGAGAAAGCGGCCTTCGCGCCACCACTTAATCGCATCGAGGCTCATCGCGGTTTTCCCCAGTCCTAACGTCGCCTGCGCGATCGCGTCGAGCCCGAGCCGGTGGCCGACTTTTGCCTCCATGTCAGCCATCAGGTCAACCGTCGGCAACTCATGCGCGAGGTCGAGCACGGTATAACCCATGAGGACGTGATAATCGAAGTTGAGCACGTTAAAGCCGACCACGAGGTCGGCCTGACGCAGGCGGTCGATCAACTCGTGCACCCGCGCTTCGTTGAAGATCTCATACCGCGCGGTCCGCGTGCTGTAGATCACGCCGACGGACATCTGCATATTCCCTTTGCGATCCCAGCCGCCGGCGTCATTCGCCGTTCGCTGCGTTTCGAGATCGAAGTAGATAATCTCCCGCGCCATCGCACTACTTCAGATCGAATTCGCCGCAGTCGAACGCGAGCATCTGGTCGAGATGACTGATGCGAAACTGCTCGACGACCGCGCCATCGTCCTGGAACACATCCGCCGCATTTTCCGCCTGCCTGACGAGAAGAACACGCGTCAGATCCGGGGTGTCGCTGATCGTGCGGAGCGGCAGACCGTCCGCGCTCTTGAGGAAGCTGCCATCGGCGTCGAAGCCAGGAGCGAGGGTGATTCTCCCCGGCAAATCGCGCTCGAGCGGATTGGACCGAAGCTTTTGCGGGAGAGTCGCCGGGGGGCTCGGCGAGTCGTTAGGCGAAGCGATCACCGGATGGCCGTTTGCGAGGGTGAAATTTTGGTGGGCGACGATGCGTTTGTCGAAATCGACTTTCCAATCGGAGGTTGCTTCCTCCTGGCCCGCCTCGCTGGCGACGAGCGAGAGGCTGCGGACGCGCTGCAGCGCAGATGATTGTTCGAGGAGATAAATCCGGTTCTCGTTAGGCGAGGCAGCAATGGCAACCGGCTGTGGTTCGTCGGGAGCGACCGGGAGGTGGCGCAGAATCGGCGGGCCGGTCTGGCCCGGAGGAGCCAGTTGCACGACCTCGACCTCCGGATTGTCTCGCGCGATGTGAGTGATCGCCCAGACGGTTCCGTCTCTTCCCGCCGCCCAATCCACCGGATCGATCAAAATCGCGCTTTGTTCGGCCGGTGCGCGCGCATCGCGCGGCAGCGTCGGAGTCAGTTGCAACTTTCCTCCAGAGAAAAGGTATTGGGCGGTTTTCTGATCGGGCGTGGAAGCAGTCAGGCGCAGGGAATCTCCGGTGACGGCAAGCGCAGAAATGTGCGCGATGTGCGGCGAATCTTCGTCTGTGATCCAATCGTTAAAGTAACTGTCCACGCCTTCGACTTTAACCTCGTCGCCGACGAGGTAGCCGCGGGCATGATAGCGCCCCGGCGGCAGCGGATGGCCGTCGTCGCCGGTTCCATCCCAGTTCGTCTCGAGCGCGTCGTGGCCTTCCGTGAAGTCGTTCACGGTGTCTTCGCGATGGAGCACCCGCACCAATTTCCCAGCGGCGTCGTAAATCCCGAGGCTGATCGTGCCTTCGAGCGGCGGCACCGCGAAATGCAGCCTAACGACTCGCGCCGGTGTGGGCGCGGCGGGAGAACTCGAAGGCGTCGGGGTGGGGGACGGCAGAGGCGGCGTGGAAGTTGGCGCAGGCGTTTGCGCGAGGCAGATCCCGCTGGCGAGGAAAACTAACGTGAAGACGATTTTGCAGATTGTCGCGTTGGAAAGTTGGCCCCTCATCAGTCGTTGCACTTTCCTAGACATAAGCGCGCCAGTCGAGGTTGGGGAAGATTGGTGTGCGCGCTTCGCATTCGCTTAGAAACGGCGAATCAATCTTTCCAGAGTGCAGGCTTTCGGCAAGGCGGTTGAAACGCAGCAGGTGTTCGCGCGTGCGCGCAGTCGCGTATTCCGGCGCGGTCTGATTCTTAAGCAGAAACGCCCAGTCGCTCGATTGCGCGAGGAGCAGCTCGCGCGCGGCCTGGCGCAAAGCCCGTTCCGTCGCGGCATCGTTCGTCCCGCGATGAGTGCGTGCCAGCTCGATCATGCGCCGGGTGGCGGCGTGGAGCACCGGATAAATCCATGCATTCTTTTCATCGAGCCAGACGCTGTTGAAACCGTTCTCTCCCCAGCTCGAAGGATTCAGCCTCACGATCTGCTGCGACGGATGCGACCTGAGGAATTCTCCCGGAGTCGTGAGACGGAAACCCTCCGCTTCCCGGGCTGCGATCCGAATGAAGCTCTCGAGAAAGCGCGGCCCTTCAAACCACCAATGCCCAAACAGCTCGGCGTCGAATGGGCTGACCACGACCGGATCGAAGTCGAGATCGCCCAGCCCGAGGAAGCGAGCGCGCTGCTTCTCGAAAAAATCGCGGGCATGTTCGTCCGCCGCCGCCAGGGCCCAGGCCGGATCATAGAATTCCTTCTCTTCCGTCCGCCCGCTGACCCGGTGATATTTGATTCCGCTGAACTTCCGCACGCCCTCCGGCTTCACGAACGCCTGAAGCTCAGCTTGCGGTCGGTCGAAGCCCACGTCGCGGTAGAAATCGCGATAAACCGGATCGCCCGGGTAGCCCGATTCCGCGCTCCAGACCTCGCGGCTCGATTCTCCATCGCGGGCGAATGCGGCCGGACCGGCCGGCGTGTAAGCAGGCGCGAAAAGCCCATAACGCGGACGCGGCTGACCAAAGAGGAGGCCGTGCGTATCGATCACGAACCAGCGAATATTCGCCTCCTGCAAAATGGCGTCGAGCCCGCTGCTGTAGCCGCATTCCGGCAGCCAAAAGCCAGTCGGCTCGCGGCCAAACATCTCGCGGTAGCTGTCGCAACCGATGCGGATCTGCGCCCGTTGCGCTTCCGGGAAATCCTGAAGCAAAGGGAGGAAGCCGTGCGTCGCCGCGCTCGCGATGATTTCGAGGTTGCCCTGTTCCTGCAGTTCGCGGAAAGCCCTGACGACATCGCGCTCCAGCGTCTCGTCGAAAAAAGCGCGCGCCTCGGAGAAAAGCCGCTCGTAAAACTCGCCCAGGTTTCGGAGCTGCGGGTGATGGCGGTTGCGCTCGCTTTCCTGGCGGGCGAGGGCAATGAGGCGATCGAGATGGCGCAGGTAACGCTGCTGGAGAAGCTCGTCGCGCAGCATCGCGCCGAGCGTAGGAGTCAGCGAGATCGTGAGCCGGAAGGGAACGCCGTCTTCGCGCAGGCCGCGCATCATGCGGATGAGTGGCAGGTAGGTTTCGGTGAGCGCCTCGAAGAACCAATCTTCCTCCAGGAAATCGTCGTGTTCCGGATGCCTGACGAATGGCAGGTGAGCGTGCAGGACGAAAGCGAAGGAGCCGATACCCATTGCTAACTGATGACCGCTAAATGCTGATAACGCGAGCGAGAGGTCGAGGTGACTCGGCGCTGACTCACGCAATGTCTCCAGCATCAGCATAATGGCAGGCGCACGCGGAGGATGGGACCGAGATGGCGGATTATTTCCGAGGCGGATCGACGCGCATTTATAAAGGACGCGATCGGGCTAACGAACGCTTTCGCGAGATGTTTTGCTGGAGCTTTTTCTTCTTTACAGTGCTATGCGCGATCTCTCATGATCGCGGGCAGAATGAAAAAAGCGTTCACCCGCGGGACAACCTTCCGCCCCATATCAAAGTGGAACTCACGCACCGCTGGTGCGCTTCAGGTGGAAACGCGCCTTGCGGTCGGGAAGCTGCCGGGTCAGTTGTCGTCGGATCCAGGAACGGCGCCCGAGCAAACCGACGACCTCAAACGGCAGATCCTGGCCGCGATCAACGATCCTCAGTGCAATGGCAACATTTATCTCGTGGGAGGCTCGGCGGGTGGCTGTCTCGCTCTTTGGGTCGCGCTGGATCCGGCGAGCACAGTCACCTACTGGAATGAAACCAAGCGCGCACATATCAAAGCCGTCGTCAGTCTTTCCGGGCCGACCGATTTTTGCGATACGACTGCCGATACTAACATCCCGCCTGCCAAGCTTGATCTCTTTTACAACAACCTCGATGACTACGTTGGCCTTCCCGACGGGACTAAGTGCATCGACGATACGGCCGGTTTATTGGAGCGCGCTTCGCCGTATTGGTTGGTCACCAATGGCGCAACCAGCAATCCGCCTGCGATTATGTTGTACGCCACCATCGGCGACCATGTGCCACCCTCGCAGGCGGTACATATGCTCACCGCGCTAACCGGCCACTATGGGACAACAGGTCACGACTTCCAAGAGTGGACCATGACATATACCTACGGGAGCGGATACGAACATGCCTTTCATTATTGGCACCAGATAAACGATGCCACGGGCAGCGATGAAGAGTGCGTAAGTGAAGAAGTGATTAACTTCTTAGAGAGTCACTAATGACCGCGTCATTTAACAGACCCCAGTTTGTCATGATTGCCGCTACGCTGCTATTATTAGCCGCGCAGCGGCCTTCCCTCGCCGGGAGCGCCGCCTGGAATCAAAATCCTTCAAGTGGCGATTGGAACACCGGGGCGAATTGGACGCCGCAGACGGTGCCGAACTCTGCAACCGACATCGCGACGTTTGGTTCATCAAATGTGACGGATGTTACCAACGCCGACGTTATCATCATGCTGGATAGCTTGGTATTTAGCCCCGGTGCACCGCAATACACCATCAGCGCCCTGGACAACATCGAGCTGTACGGCGCTGGCATTGTAAATAACTCCGGCACGATGCAGTCGTTCGTTGCTGGTGCACTCTTCTTCAATAACAGCTCCACGGCCGGCGATACGATCAATTTTACCACGGTCGACGGTAATTTTTTTTTCCTCGATGCGTCGTCTGCCGGGTCGGCGACCTTTGATCTCACGGACGAAGACCTTCAAGCCCACATGTTTTTCGAGGGTGGCTCGACCGCCGGAAATGCGACTATCAATGCCAGTGGCGGCGCGTTCATTTCATTTATCGATAGTTCGAGCGGTGGCAAAGCCACTCTGAACCTCAGCAGCGCGGCGTTTGCGGACCTCGCGGGCAACAAGGCGGAGCACATGAACGGCAACTGCATCGGCGGGGCGGGGCAGTTTTCTTCCCAGATTGATTTCGAGGGCTCGTCCGACGCCGGGGACGGCACCTTCACGGCGGTTGGCGGAAGCACGAGCGGCGAAACAGGCGCCTTCATCCTCTTCGACGGCATCGCGACGGCGAGCAATGCCACTTTCATCATCAACGGCGCGATGGGAGCAGGACTAACCGGAACGCAGCTCTTCCTCATGGACAGCGCCACCGCCGCCAACGCTAACATCACAGCGAATGGCGGAGTCGATGGTTCCAACGGTGGCGCGGTCGTCTTCACTAAGAAATCCAAAGGCGGAAAGGCGAGCATCACCCTCAACGGCAATGCCGTGCTGGACATCACCCTGCACAATGCACCGGGAGTGACCATCGGCTCCTTGACTGGCGCAGGCTCAGTCCTGCTCGGAGCCAACACCCTCACGATCGGGAGCAACAACCAAAGCACCAGCTTCTCGGGAGTCATCCAGGGGAGCGGCGGAGTGACTAAGACTGGCACCGGCACACTCACTCTGAGTGGAGCCAGCGCCTACACCGGTAGCACCACTGTGACTGGAGGGACCTTGAATGTGGCGAATAAGACCGGCTCGGCCACCGGCAACGGCGCGGTGACTGTGAGCTCAGGCACACTCGGCGGAAAAGGCATCATCGCG
>JAICMR010000063.1 GCA_025929155.1 Chthoniobacterales bacterium
ACTACGTCCGGGTTATGAACCCAGACATCCGCGCCGAGGCCATAAAAGATCATCAGCATAGCCGGAATCCAAATGAAGCAGCCGACGACTGCAAACCAGACTCCTGCTCGCAAGTGCCACCGTCGCAGCGCTGCAATTCGCCTTTGCAGATCGACCACCGGCGCCGCGTAATCCGTCTGCTTGATGAGGTAGAGATCGCGAGCCGCGAAGACAATAAACATCAGGCCGTAGAGGTGAAGCGCGATTCCGTAGATCATCAGGTGAGGGACGCCGATATGATCAGCCCAGAAGCTCCCGCCGATCAGCGCGAGCAGGGCGCCGGCGATGATCTGGATGACTTGTCCGGTCACGAGCGGGCGAAAGGCGGAGCGAAAGCGCGTGAGCTTGCGCTCCTTGAATTCATGGAAGGCGAGCACGTTCTGCCGTTCCAGGTTTTGGTTTAGAGTCTGCCAAGTGGCTTTGAGATCGTCGAGTTCAGTCATACATTTCCCTGGTTGAGTCTTACTATGTCCTGGCGCACCCGATCCTTCAGGCGGCTCAGTTTGGTGGCGACATTTGTTTCTGTAAGACCGAGGATGGATGCGATCTCGCGGTAGCTGCGGTCGTCGAAATAGAGAAGAAGCAGCGCGCGATCCAGCGGCCGTAAAGTAGCGATGACTTGCTGGAGCAGAGGGATGCGTTCGTCCTGCGGCGCGGCGCCGGCCCTTTCATCAGCTAATTCATGAGTCATCTCATCGAGCGGAACGGTTTGGCGGCTTGGATGCGCGTTACGGCGGAGGAACGAGATGCCCACGTTAAGAGCAACCCGATACATCCAGGTGGAGAAAGGACGATCTGGTAAGTAGCGTGGATAGGATTTCCAGAGCTGAAGCGTGATTTCCTGCTTGAGATCATGTCGATCCGCCGCGCCATTGGCATAACCGATCGCGACCTTGTGAATGATGCCGCTGTGTTCTTCGAGGCGACGAAGAAACGTCTCCTCCTCATCAAGAGCTATCTGCATGGTGACGGCTTGTTCTATCATATTGTCCGCGACTGGAATCGCTCGTTGCCAACGTGATTCGCATCGCCGCGTTGAAAATCACATAAATCTTCAGGCACACGTGGACACGGAGGCTTGAGAGCCACGCGCCAAAGTCTGCAACTCCGTAGGCCGATCACCTCCGTTTGCCTATCGTTTGATTAGAAGCTCGCGCCGCTAAGTAGCTAAAGCTAAATCAACGGCGCGAGCGGGCGAACCAGGCTTTCCTTCCAACGCTGCACCCGCGAGCGCTGCCGGAACTCCTCCAGCTCGATCCGCCGCGATGAGGCGAAGTCTTCGCTTAACACGCGGTGAAGGTCGGTCGCGGTCGCGGGGTCAAGGACGAGCGCGTTCAACTCAAAGTTCAAGCGCATCGAGCGCACATCGAGATTCGCTGATCCCACCATGAGCCATTCCTCGTCCACGAGCGCGACTTTGGCGTGGTTAATCCCGGCCTCGTATTCGAAAATCTTTACGCCGTAACGGAGCAATTCTTCGTAGTAGGAACGTCCGATATTTACGAGCATCGGGTGATCTGATTTCCCCGCGACGAGCATGCGCACGTCCACGCCACGAGAAGCGGAGAGCTGCAGGGCAGTCAGGAGCGGTTCGTTAGGCCCGAAATAACCGGCGGTGAGCCAGACCCTGTGCCGTGCCGTATTGAGCATGTGCACGAGCGACATTTCGATCGGGTCATCGGGGCCATCCGGTCCATCGGTCATCGGTTGGACGAGCAGGCTCTGGCCGCCTTGCGGTCGCGGATAATAGACGGGCGCCAGAAGTTTTTCGTCGGTCGCGAAGAACCAATCGTCCGCAAAAACCATCTGGAATTTCCGGGCGGCGCCGCCGGTGATCTCGATCTGCACGTCGCGCCACGGCCCGACCTTTGGATCTTCGCCCGCGTACTCGCGGCCCATGTTCATCCCGCCGACGAAACAATGCCGGCCGTCGATGATCTGTAGCTTGCGATGATTGCGCAGGGTAAAGGTCCATCGGTTGCGCAGCGGGTGCGCGGTCCGGAACCAGGCGAACTTCCCGCCGGCCTCGGTAAACCGGCGGAAGTGCGAACGACGCAAGCCGAAGCTGCCGATCGGGTCGAGCAGGAGACGCACCTCGACGCCGCGTTGCGCCGCAGCGGTGAGCCGTTCGCACATCGCGTCGGCGCGCGGGTCTTTTTGCCAGATGTAGAACTCGATGTGCACATGATGCTGCGCCTCGTCGATCCGCTGGCCGAGCGCGCTGAAAAACTCCGCGCCATCGACGAGCAGGCGAGCCTCATCGGCGCTGGAGATGGCGTATTCGTTCAACTGCGAAAGCAACTGCACGTTTCGACGTTCGGTCTCGCTCAAGAGCTTGAGCGCGGCCTCGGTGTCGGGATTTACCCGGCGCTCTTCCCGCCCGCCGGAGGCATCGAGCTTGCGGGTGGCGCGCAGCCGTGTCCTAACGAGTCGGTCGGTGCCGAAAATGAAATAGAAGATCGTGCCGCCGTAGGGAAAAAGAATCACCGCCCAGATCCAGGCGAGGGTGGAAGCAGGCGGCTTGTTCCGCAGGAGAATATGCGGGATCGCGGCCCAGGTCAGGAGATAACCAATCCAGAGAAAAGACCAATGCATCGCGCGCGATCATGCGGTAGAGATCGGACCATCGCCAGCTCTAAGGAAGGACTCGCGAGCGCGTGCCGGCGGCGGAAAATTTACCGGCGCGTCGCTTCCCGGCCGCGTATCATATCAGGATGAGCAGTTCCAAAGCGCTCGCTTTCGAACGGGAGATCGCGCTTCCGGCGCCTCCTCCTCCGGATGCTTACGATGTCAGCCGCTGGGAAACCGATTTTCTCCGGACGCGCGACTTCTTGCGGGGCCGCGAGTTTGGAATCTCCGACCGTGCGAAAACCGTCCGCTATCCGGTGCGGATGTTGCGTTATTGGTTCACTTGGCATCTGCTGGCTGCGGAGTATCACCGGGTAGGGCGGCCGCTCGACTTGATCGAACTCGGCACTCACAATGGCCAGATGCGAAAATTCACTCGCTTCGCGAATGAGCGGATGCGCCACCGGATGCGAATCCCGAGATGGAACCGCTGGCTCGGGGTTGATGCCGTGCCGAAGTATAAAATACTTCGACGCGCCGGTTATCATCACGTGCTCGAGGCAGATATCGAGACGCCGCATCTGACGCTGCCGGATTCCTTCGATACGGCGATCTGCCTGCACATCCTTGAGCACACCGCCCAGCCTGCGGCTGCTCTTCGCAAAATCGCTGCGGCGCTCCGCCCGGGCGGATCTGTCATTGGCGGATCGCCGGTGCTGCCGCATTGCCTGATCGGGCTGCGCGAACGCCAGCTTCGGCGCAAGGCGCAACGGTTGGGGCACGTCACCGTTTTTTCACCTCAGCGGGTGCATGAGCTGGCGACGGACGCAGGTCTAACCATTGAGTTCATCTCTGGCGCCTATCTCATCCGGCATAAGGGCTTCATCTGCGAAAACTCCGAGGCCTGGTTGAAGTTCAATCTGCGCTGGGGACGCGCCTTTCCATGGTGGCCGGGCGAGATTCATTGGCTCGCGCGGAAAGCGGCTTAGGTCGGCCATAAGTCCGGCACACCACTCGCAGTCGTATCACTGATAACCCCGATAATCGCTCCACCGTGTCACGGATTTTTCTTACGCTTCTCTCTCTGGCGATCGCCGGACCACTTCTGGCGGGAGTGCCTGCATCCGATGAAATTGTGCCGAACAGTTCGGCGGCGACTCCATGGGAGATGGTCGGAAGCAAAGAAGGCGTCACCATTTACACCCGCACTCGCGCCGGCTCACCGCGAAAGGAGTTCCGCGCGGTAGGCGAGATCGATTCACCGACTCATTCCGTCTTCGCGGTTTTGAACGATCCGGAGTCTTATCCTCGTTTCATGCCTTATACAAGAGAGACCCAGGTGATCGAGCGAACGAAGGAGGACGTGGTCACTTACCAGCGTCTCGACCTTCCGCTGGTCGAGGATCGCGATTATACCTTGCGATCTACCCATACGGTCGAACCCGGGCCGCTGGGCGCGACCTATTGCATCCACTGGAAGCCCGCAAACAACCTCGGCCCGGGCGAGAAGCCGGGTGTGCAACGGGTTCGCGTCTGCGAAGGAAGCTGGGAGCTGGAGCCGGTCACTGGGGCAACGACCCGCGCCACCTATACGATCTACAGCGACACAGGCGGCGCCATTCCTCGCGTTCTCGCAAACCGGGGAACTCGTGTAGCGATCCGCAAAATCTTCGAGGCCATTCGCAAAGTCGCCCCGGAACCGCAATACAGTGGAGTGAAGGGTTAGCGGTGGCGAACAGCCGGCGGTCATAGACCGCGCTACAGGAGTTTGGCAACCGAGCATTCCTTTCGATATCGTTACCCGGCAGCCTAACAATCAAAGGCGGGATTCCGGGCGTGGGTGGTTGCGCGGCGGCAGGTAAGTCGTCCGAACGTATTAGCGGTTGTCGCCCTTTCGGGGATCGCCATCTCGATGCTATTCGACTTCGCCATTCCTTCGGAAGCAATCAGTTTCGCGGGAAGCGAAATCGGGAGCTTCAAAAACAGGAGCCTAACGGTTCGTGTCGAGTTCGAGGCTGCGAGCAGAGAAGCAAATCGGGCGACTGTTCGTCCCGCCGCGAGTTCACCTGACAAATCGGTTGGTTGACAAAAGAATGCATTTTCGCCTAAGACTGCCGCCATGATTTCTCGTCGCGTCCGTTTATCGCACGCCGTCGCCGCTCTGGCTCTTGTCGCCATTCTGCCCCTCGCTTCGGGTCAAACCACCAAGCACAAGCCGCTCCCGACCGGCGAGCTCGAAAAGTACGGAGATTCGCCTGTCTATGTCTGGCGCACCGGACTGTCGCCGCGGATGGTGTCGCAATACGACGCCTTTACCAGCGTCCAGGTGAACGTCTCCGCGACCGGGCAGAACATCACGGGCGATGCGGCGAACGAGCCTTCGATCTCGGTCGATCCCACCAACGGGAACCGCATGTCGATCGGTTGGCGTCAGTTTAACAGCGTCGCTTCCAACTTTCGCCAGGCCGGCTGGGGCTACACGAGTAATGGCGGCGCAACCTGGACCTTTCCGGGCGTTCTGGAAAACAATGTTTTTCGGAGTGATCCGGTGCTGAAGTCCGATAGCTCTGGCGGCTTTTTCTATCTTAGCCTGCTCGAGACCTTTTTCGATGACATGTGGCGTTCGCTTGATGGCGGCGCTTCCTACACGAGACTCGCGTCGGCTACTGGTGGCGACAAGCAATGGTTCACGATCGACAACACGAGCAGCAGCGGTCATGGCTTTCAATATCAGAGCTGGAGCACGGGCGGGAATAACTATGGCGGCCGCCAATTCAGCCGTTCGACGGACGGCGGATTTACCTGGATCAACCCAGTAAACATTCCTAACTCTCCTTCCTGGGGAACCCAGGATGTGAATACGTCCGGCGATCTGTTTATCGGCGGCGTGAATCTGAACACCGGCCAGATCTGGTGTGAGCGCTCGACCAACGCGAAAAATTCAGGGGTTACGCCTTCGTTCGACCAGAGCACCCCGATTAATCTCGGCGGCGACATCGCCATCAGCGAGCGGATCAACCCCGACGGATTGGTCGGCCAGGTATTTCTTGCCGTAGATCGTTCCACCACAACGACGAAAGATAATGTTTACATGCTCGCCAGCGTCCTACCCACTGGGTCCCGCGATGGAAGCGACGTGATGTTTGTCCGGAGTAGCGATGGCGGCCATACCTTTAGCGCACCAGTTCGGGTCAACGACGATCCTGTTAATTCCAGTAAGTGGCACTGGTTCGGCACTCTCTCCGTCGCCCCAAATGGCCGGATTGACAGCGTTTGGCTCGATTCGCGCAACGCCGCAAACAACACAGACTCACAACTGTTCTATTCCTATAGCACCGATGGTGGAGTGACCTGGGCGCCGAATGTGGCTGTCAGCAACTCCTTTAATCCGTTCCTTGGATATCCGAACCAAAGCAAATTAGGCGACTACATCACCATTGTTTCCGATAATACAGGGGGAAATGTGGCTTACGCCGCTACTTTCAACGGCGAAGAAGATGTCTATTATGTTCGCGTGGCGCCGGCCAGCGGCAGCGGCCTTGTGCTGACCAGCGCAGCTTCTGTCAAAGGTGGGTTCGGAATCGATTTGCCTTTGACGGGCGCTCCTGGAATCGAAGATCGGAGCGGCGGCGCGAAGGGCGCCTATGAGATCGACTTCACCTTCAATAACACCATCAGCAGCGTTGGAACGACCACAACCACCTGTGGCAATGTGTCGAAAGCAACAATAACCGGCAACCAGGTAGCTGTCACGCTCATAGGCGTCGATTGTAACGCGGAAGATGTAACTGTGACTCTGACAGATGTGATGGATTCTCAGTCGAATAACTTATCGTCTGCTTCGGTGACCATGGGACTACTGCTCGGCGATGTGGATGCAAACGGCACCGTGAACACAAGCGATTTCAATCTTGTGAAGGCCGACCAGGGTGCGGCCACGGACGACACCAACTTCCGCGAAGACCTGAATGCAAACGGCGCGATTGATCGCAACGACGCCAAGCTGGTCAGGCGCGCTAACGGAACTTCACTGCCCTAGCAGTCAGCCTCGGGTTGGACCATTCCGTAGCTCGGAGGCCGCAACGGCTCGGATCAGGTCCCAGGCGGGAAAAGGCATTTTACCTGTGCGCACTCTTCTTAGTTGAAGTCGCAAGCCCGGTTTGGCGGGACGCCGAAATCGGCTGCACGATGACATTACCTCCAGGCGAGAGGGAAGGAATTCGCGGCGACAACAAGTGGCGCTTAGGCAGCGATCTGCGGCCGGAACGTCACCCGTTCTTCGTCGATTATGCCGCCTCGCCCGAGGAAATAGTCGCGCACCTTTGGCGGATAGAAACGGCCGTCATTCTCACGATTGAAACCAAGCGTGATCTGGCCGTGCGGCTTGAGCCGCATCTCAAGGTCATCGAGGAAAAACTTCCACTCCTCAGGTCCCCATAAGGCTTCGCTCTTATGACCGTGAAAACAGATCATAAAGGCGGTGATAAGATCAAACTGATGATCAAAAGAGGGTAGCTTTTCATAAGGCTTTACCCGCCAAATCGCACGAGGAATTCCAAGCATCTCAGTCATCTCCCCGTACATCGGCAGCTCATCCAGATCCAGTCCAAGCGGGTCGTGCCCGAGCCACTTGCAAATAAAAAGGAAATAGCCCGCGCCGGACCCGATATCCAGGATCTGCTTCCGGCGTCCCCAGTCGAGATCGAGCTTGTGCACACGTTGAAGGTTGGTGCGAATCCAGCGGGGGAGATCCAGATACTTGGGCCAGGTGTCGCCCGGATTGGGCACCGCATGTCGATCGTGAATCGCCTGAAACTTTTCCCGGTCGATCGCCTTAAGAATAGGCTTATCGAGAGAGAAGACGAAACGCCGGCTCAGGATAACAACGCCGATGTGCTGGCGCGCACTGCGCAGTACCATGGGATTGAAAAACTTTTTGAGCTTGTGAGAAAGGCGCATGTCGAACGGGTTCTACCTGTAACTTCTGTTAGCTCTTCGTCAAAAAAGGACGAGCAGCGCGATTGCAATAACCGCCACGGCAGCGAGACCGATTAAAGTTCCATAAACCGCGCGATCTTGTAAGAGTGCGCGCCGTCGCGCTTCCGCATAGGGAATGCGGGTGAAGGAAACCATGGTGTAGAGTGGCAGATAGGTTCCCCGGAACCAGCCTTCCAAGGTGTGATCGAGCTTCTTCTTCGCCCGAAACCAGCGGGAGGCAGTCTTGTCTCGCATCTCAAAGAAGTTATGCACTGCCAGATCGGCCAGGGCGTCCGCGTTAGCTTTCCGGGCCGCAAAATATTCCTCAAACGCCTTCCTGCGTTCGTTAGGCCAGCGGGCGAGACATTCATCGAACACGACGCAATCCTCAAAGGCTGCATTCATTCCCTGACCGTAGAATGGGACCACGGCATGCGAGGCGTCCCCCAGAAGCACAACCTTGTCCTGGTAATACCAGGGCGCGCAACGGATCGTGACCAGGGAGCCGGTGGGGTTTGTCCGGAAGTCCGTCAGCAAATCCGGCATCAAGGGGAGTGCATCCGGAAACTCCTCCTCAAAAAAACCCCGCACCTCTTCGTCCTCCTTCGTGGTGGCAAAACTCCGTGGACCTTCGAACTGCCAGAATAACGTGCAGGTGAACGAGCCATCGGGGTTGGGCAGCGCGATCATCATGAAACTCCGGCGCGGCCAGATATGAAGGGCATTCTTCTCCATCCGCCACGATCCATCGGCCGCAGGGGGAATGGTTAACTCTTTGTAGCCATGATCGAGATAGCTCTGGCTATATTCAAACCGATTAAGCCGTTGCATCGAGCCGCGCACGGCAGAGAAAGCTCCATCCACTCCTATGACCGCGTCGCCGGCCAGTGAAGTGATTCGGTTCGTCCCGCTCTCCACGAAATGGGCCGTCGCCGTTTCCAGGTCCACGTCCGTGCACCGGTGGTTGAACTTTACCCGGACATTTGGGTAGCGTTGCGCGGCTTCGATTACGACGGTGTTGAGGATGTCGCGGCCGATCGAGTTAATATGCTTATTAGGATCGCGGTCGTAGGGCGAGAAATGCAGCGTGCCGCTCTTGTCGTGAATCATTCGACCCCGCATCGGGATGGCGTGCCGCAGCACTTCCTTCGCGAGATCGAGTTGTTCCAAGGCGTGAATGCCGCGGGTCGAGAGGGCGAGATTGATGGATCGGCCGCCGACCGTGTTGCCGGCGCGCAGGTCAGGACGCCGCTCGAAAAGATCGATCTCATAGCCGCGGCGTCCGAGAAACCCCGCCAGCAAACCTCCTGCGAGACCGCTGCCGATAAGAGTGAATTTCGAGGCCATGCCGGGCTATACCGTGGACGGTTCCGGCGATTTGCCAAGCCTGAAGGGCGGACGGCGGCGCGAATGGACAGAACGCGTGGCACTGGGACTGCTAGTTAGGCGCTGGTCCAGATGAATTCGGATCCTCAGTCGGAAGATTCCCGAGATGGCAACTCATTCGAGTTGAAGGCCATTCTCGTCGTGGATGACGACCAGCAACTGGCGTCGGCGCTGCAATGGATCCTGGCAGATGAAAACTATCTCGTGGATGTCGCGTATGATGGCGAGGAAGCGATCTTGAAAGTGAAGGCGCATGATTACGACGCCATTATTTGCGACCTGAAAATGCCGCATCTGCGCGGGGATGCCTTTTACCTCCAAGCAAAGGAATTGAGGCCGAATATGGCTGACCGATTTATCTTTATCACCGGGTACGCAACCGATCCGGCGATCCGACATTTTTTGATTGAGCAGGAGGTGAAGTTTCTCGTGAAGCCGTTCCCTATTCCAGGGCTGATCAGTTGCCTGAAGGAGCTGCTCGGCTAAGGGAGTAACACCTAACTGTGCTCGGCCAGGATTCTGGCGCAGCGCCAGACTTCGTGGAAGGTGTTATACAAAGGCGTCGGTGCTGCACGAATCACGTTCGGCTCCCGGAAATCGGTCTTCACGCCCGCGGCTTCCAGTTTCTCGAACAGTTCTTTGGGATGTTCGTGCACCAGGATCGAGAGCTGACAACCTCGCTGCCCGCTCTCGCGCGGAGTGATGACGGTGAAGAGTTGGGAAGGCGCGCGATCGAGCAGAAATTGAAAGTAACCGGTCAGGCGAACTGACTTCTGGCGGAGCGCAGCGACGCCACCTGCGTCGTCGAAGATCGCCAGGGAAGTCCGGAGCGGCGCCATCGCCAGAATCGGTGGATTGCTGATTTGCCAGGCATCGGCTGACTGCACCGGAACAAACTCAGGTTCGAGCTGCATCCGAAAACGCGTTGCCGGATCATTTCCCCACCAGCCGGCGAAGCGAGGCAGCTCGCGATTGCGCGCGTGACGCTCGTGCACATAGGCGCCCGCGACCGCGCCGGGGCCGGCATTGAGATATTTGTAGGAACACCATGCTGCAAAATCCACCTGCCACTCATGTAATTGTAACGGGACATTACCGGCGGCGTGCGCGAGGTCGATTCCTACAACGCAGCCCTTCCGCTGCGCTGCCGCCGTGATGGCTGCGATGTCGAAAAGCTGGCCCGTAAAGAAGTTAACTCCTGCGAAAAGCACGAGCGCGATCTCATCGCCTTCTCGATCGAGAATCACTTCGATATCTTCCTGGCAGATCGTCGCTTCGCCTTCTCGCGGGCGAGCTAGCACAAGACATTGGTCAGGATCAAACCCATGGTGCACCATCTGCGACCTGATCGCGTAGGTATCGGAAGGAAAGGCCGGCTCTTCCATCAGGATTTTGCAGCGCGCTTTGGTCGGGCGATAAAAGGTGGCCATCAAGAGGTGCAGGTTCACCGTCAAGCTGTTCATACAGACAACTTCGTGCGGAAGCGCCCCGACCAGCCGCGCCGCTGGCTTCCGCAAAGTCTCGTGATAGGAATACCAGGGAGTCGCGGCGGCAAAGTGACCATCGACCGCGAAGTGTGCCCAGTCATCCAACTCCTGATCCACGCTCTGTCGCGTCGCCTTTGGCATTAAGCCAAGCGAGTTGCCGACAAAATAGATCAGCGCCTCCCCCGCTGCGTTCGTAGGAATTTCAAAACGGGCGCGAAAAGAGCGAAGCGAATCTTCACGATCCATTTGTAACGCGAACTCTTCAGCAGCGGAGAAGGTCATGGCTTATCCGCCTACGCCGAAAACTCCGGCTAGGCAAGCGCTCCAGCTCCCTTCCTTTGATTCGCCCTTTACCTCGGAGCGTCTCTCAATACCCTTCCGCGCAAACGATGGAGTACGACGACGACCCAATCAGTATCAAATACTATGTGAAGCGCTACATTCTGCGCCATCCGGAGCAATTTGCCGGCAAGGTGATCGTCGATGCGCCAGCCGGTTCCGGATCGACTACTCAGACCCTTCGAGAAATCGGCGCCGCGGTTTATGCTTACGACCTTTTTCCCGAATATTTTAAAGTGGAAGGGCTGACGTGCGAGCGCTTCAATATGGCCGAAGGTCTTCCCATCGCCGATGAGTGCGTGGACGTTCTTTTTTGCCAGGAAGGCATCGAACACTTCAGCGATCAATATCGCGCGCTCCAGGAGTTTAACCGTGTGCTCAAGCCGGGCGCTTCACTCTTTTTGACGACGCCCAACTATTCGAACCTACAATCACGCCTGAGTTACTTCCTTTTCGAAACGGAATACCACCTGAAAACCATGCCACCCAATGAGGTCGATTCGATCTGGATGAAGGACGAATCGCGCACCAGCGAAATCTATTTGGGGCATCTTTTCCTGCTCGGCATCCAGAAGCTTCGACTCTTAGCCACCCTGGCGGGCTTCCGTATCAGACAACTGATCTTTACTTCCGCCTCGGTCACGTCGTGCTGCCTCTTACCTTTGGCTTTTCCTTTACTTGTTGTGACGAATTGGTGGACCTACCTAAACCAGGTTCGGCGCGACCGGCACATTCCGACAAAGCAGCATCAGCTGGTTTATCGGGAGCAGATGCGGCTGAATACCGACGTTCGCCTCCTGATCGGCAAGCACCTGTTCATCGAATTCGAGAAAATTGCCGACCCGGCCGAAGTCAGAAAATCCCTTCAGCCGCGGCACACGACCTTTGACATCATAACGTAGGATTCAGGTACGTGGCATCGAACTGTCTGCCGCGAGCGCCCGCAGCCTCCCGGGCTCGTGATCGCGCTACGCGAACAGAAATTGTCTTAAGACAGCGGATGCAACAGCGATTGGCTGCGTCGCCCGTAATCGCGGTGCTTCTGCGGCGTCGCCCCTTGCGCCCTCTCCGCGAGTTTTTTAAGGGGCGCGGCTGAATCTCTGGCCGTCGATGACGCAAGCCCGATAATCGTAATTGTGGTTATCCACCCATTCGAGCTGGAGAGTGCGGGCGTGGCCGTTCGCGGACATGATGAAAACCTTGATCTGCTGGTCCAGTGCATCGGGAGGCGACCAGACACCGCGTTCCACGTCAACACTCGGCCGTGAGTAAGAGGATTGAAAGAAAGGCGAGAAGCCGGTGCTGTAATCCTCGTGCCTTTCTACCTTCCGCTCATAAGTCATGTCCCAGTCGAATTTCAAGGTCTCGATTCTGGTCTTGAGCCAGCCGGACACTACCCCTTGCTGGTCGCTGCGCATCCATGTCCCACAGAGGTGGCTGACATTGGTCCGTGTCCAATCAGCCGAGCCTTCTGCATTCCTAACGAGGACGGTATCCGCAAAGAGCGATGCCTGCGCGGCGGTGAACCCATTCTGCTCCAGGAAGGCGGCGAGGCTCGGGCGTCGCGCTTCGGGCGGCGCATTCTCATAGACCGCGGTGAGGACGCGATGCAGCCCCGAAACATCTGTGAAGTAGTTCACGGCCGGTGAAAGTGAGCAAATCTTACATGAAAAGAATGCGGATGAGAAGGAGCGCCGGCGCTGCTGCGAACTGGCGACCTCGCAACACCGCGGTGGCGAAGACGATGCACATTAGCTGGTTAACCGCCGGCCATCGCGCCGATAATGACGAATGGTTCCGCGCCGGTTGCGATTGCCTGAGGCAGAGCGCTGTCAGTCGGCTCATGTGAGATGTCTTCGCCGCACGCAAAGAACCTAACGAGCGGCCGCCTTTTCAAGCTGCTCTGATCGCGAATCGTCCCGCGCAGCACGGGATAGCGTTCTTCCAGTAGATCGAGAATTGCGCTGACTGTGACTGTTCCCGCAATCTCAAAGCGCACTTCGTCCGTCACGCGGGCGAGGCTGCGCAGATGCGCGGGAAGAACCACGAGAGTCATGGCAGGGTTTGCGCTTCGACGGAAAGGACCGCGGGTAAGTCCCGAACGATCGCGCGCCAGCTGTCTCCGGCATCCGCCGAAGCGTAAACCTGGCCGCCGGTCGTGCCAAAATAGATACCGCACGGATCAAGCGCATCGACCGACATAGAGTCGCGGAGCACGTTCACGTAACAGTCCTGTTGCGGCAGACCTTCGGTCAGTGCTTCCCATTGATTCCCACCGGTTCGGCTCCGATAGACTCGTAACTTCCCATCCGGCGGGAAGTGCTCAGAGTCACTCTTAATCGGGACCACATAGATTGTCTCCGGTTCGTGCGCGTGGACGTCGATCGGAAAGCCGAAGTCGGAGGGTAGGTTGTCACTCACTTCCGTCCATAAGTCGCCGGCGTTGTCGCTTCGCATCACGTCCCAATGTTTCTGCATGTAGAGCACATCCGGCCGGGACGGATGACGGGCAATACGATGGACGCAGTGCCCTACTTCGGCGTCGGGATCCGGAAGCTCGTAGGGCGACTTCAGGCCGCGATTGATGGGCTGGAAAGATTGGCCGCCGTCGTCACTCCGAAAGGCGCCCGCAGCTGAGATAGCTATGAAGATCCGCTTCGGATTTGTCGGGTCGAGCAGAATAGTGTGGAGACACATGCCTCCTGCGCCGGGCTGCCAAAGTCTGCCTTTCGCCTCACGCAAACCCGGCAGCTCCTGCCAGGTTTGCGCGCCGTCGGTGCTGCGGAAAAGCGCCGCGTCTTCGACGCCGGCATAGACGGTTTCAGGATCGGTGAGAGAGGGCTCGAGATGCCAAACGCGTTTGAATTCCCACGGATGCTGGGTGCCATCATACCACTGGTGCGTGCCCGGCGAACCTTCATAGGCGAACTCCTTCCCCATCGGCTCCCAGCTTTCGCCACCATCGTTTGAACGCTGGATGAGCTGCCCAAACCAGCTGGTCGATTGTGACGCATAGATGCGGTCCGGATCGACCGGCGAACCTTGCACGTGATAAATCTCCCAGCCCCCAAAGTGCGGCCCGCTCACCGCCCAATCCGCCCGCTGACCGTCCGCGGTGAGAACAAAAGCGCCCTTCCGGGTCCCGACGAGTAATCTTACCTGACTCATGGTGAGCCTTTTAACGACAACTTTTGAAGAAAGCAACCAGCGAAAATTCGAAGGTCGGCGGCGTGCCGCCGCGGTTTTGATTCTTGTCGAACCGCGCTAGAATGAGCGGCGCATGCAGGACGATCTCTATGATGTCGCCATCATCGGCGGCGGGCCGGCGGGCAGCACCGCCGCTGCCTTGCTCGCGCGCGCGGGACGCCGGGTGATCGTGCTGGAGCGCGAGAGGTTTCCTCGCTTTCACATCGGCGAATCGCTTCTGCCGTCGCTCAGCAGCATCTTCGAGCGGCTTGGCGTGCGCCAGAAGATGGACTCCATGTTCATGCGCAAGTACGGCGGCGAAATCGCGGCCGCGTGTGGCACCCGGGACGTGCGCTTTTATTTCAAGGATGGCTTCCGCTCGCGAAATGACCACGCTTACCAGGTGAGTCGCGCGGAGTTTGACCAGATGTTGCTCGAGAACGCTCGCGTGAACGGCGCCGAAGTGCGCGAAGAGACGGCCGTGGTGAAACTGTCGTTAGGTAAAGAGCAGGTGACGCTGGAAACTTCTAGTGCGAGCCAGCAAACAGCGACCGTTACGGCGCGTTACCTGATCGATTGCAGCGGCCGGCAAACTATCGTCGGCAATTTGCTCAAGCTAAAGCGTTCTTACCAGAATCTGCAGAAATTCTCGATCTTCGCGCATTACGAAAATGTGGACCGGCCGGAGGGAATCGACGGAACACTGATTCGAATGATTCGCGGGCTGAATCATTGGATCTGGATGATCCCACTCACTCCTACAAAGATGAGTGTTGGATTAGTCATGGATACGGCAGTCTTCCGCGCCCAGAAAATTTCCCCACAGGAAATGCTGGAACGCTCGATTGACGAACAACCGCTGATATCTGAAAGGATGCTTCGTTCGGAGCGGGTGACTTCTGTGCAATCCGCGGGTGATTACTCTTATCGCAACACTCAGCTTTACGGTGCGCGATTCCTGCTCGCGGGCGACGCGGCAGCGTTTATCGATCCGGTCTTCAGCAGCGGTGTCTATTTTGCGATGATGTCGGCGGAAAAAGCGGCCGACACGGTGGAAGCAATTCTTTGTCATCCCGGTCGAGCTCGGGGCCTGCTGAGGAGTTACCAACGCAGCGTCAACCGGGTGATGAAGATGTATCTCTCGTTCGTTAACTCCTGGTATAGCGGACGCGAGTTCATGGAGGTCTTCATGAATCCGACAGACATCCTGCAGATTGCGCCGGCGGTAAACTCGCTCCTGGCCGGCGATGCCAGCGGCAGTTTCGCAGTTCGTTGGCGGATGTGGCTCTTTTACTTTTTCGTTCGGGCGCAGCGCTACGTTCCTTTCTCTCCACGACTGACTTTGGAGCCACCGAAGCGTGGGCAGGAGGCGCCCAAGGGGTCAGCTGTGACGGCGTGACCACTTCGCCTAAGTTCGACTACGATGTCATAGTCATCGGCGGCTCGATGGCGGGCGCGGCAACCGCCCTGCTTCTGCTGCGGCAGAATCCGGGGCTGCGTCTTCTCATCGTCGAGAAATCCGCGCAGTTCCAGCGGCGGGTAGGGGAAGCGACGGTCGAGGTAAGTGCTTACTTCATGGGACGCGTTCTTGGGATGACGCAATACCTGAATGAAAACCATCTGGTTAAACAAGGCCTGCGTTTCTGGTTTGCGAACGATCAGGTAAAAGACCTGAGTGAAGCGAGCGAACTGGGCGGACGTTATCAGGTGCGTCTTCCTTCCTATCAGCTCGATCGCGCGAAATTCGATCAGGAAGTCCTGCGACGTGCTCAGTTGGTCGGGGCTGAACTCTTACGACCCGCGAATGTTACGGACGTGCAACTTTTACCAGGAGCAGAGCAAACAGTGAGTCTGCGCGTCGGCGACGAAGCTAGAGTCATTCGTTCCCGCTGGGTGATAGACGCCTCAGGGGTGGCGGCTTTACTCGCCCGGAAGAACGGCTGGTTGCAAAATAACCCCTCGCATCCAACCTCCGCAGCCTGGGCCCGTTGGAAGGGAGTGAAGGACTGGGATAGCTATGAACTCGACGCTAAATATCCCGGGTGGACCGGCGCGGTCTACGGGATTCGGGGCACCGCGACGAATCATGTGGTCGGCGACGGCTGGTGGAGCTGGTGGATTCCGCTACGCGGCGGAGACGTCAGCGTCGGCGTGGTTTTTGACCAGCGACTCGTGGAATGGCCTAACGAGGGAAGCATTGGCGACCGGCTTAAGAGCTTTCTCCTGCAACATCCAGTCGGGCGCGAGATGCTGGCTGAGGCAGAATATGTGCAGGAAGACGTGCACTGGCGAAAGAACCTCGCCTATAACAGCACAACCCTCGCCGGGGACGGGTTTGCGCTGGTCGGTGATGCGGCGGGTTTCATAGATCCCTTCTATAGCCCGGGAATGGACTGGATCGCTTTCACGAGCACAAGCGCGGCCGACTTGATCGGAACGGAACGCCGGGGTGATCCAATCGAGGGAAAGTTGATTCGACACAACGAGGTTTTTCCGGCCAGCCTGAAAGCGTGGTTCGAAGCGGTCTATAAGGATAAGTACGATTACGTCGGTGAGTTCGATTTGATGAGTCTCGCGCTGGTTCTAGACCTCGGCTTTTACTATCTCGGGATCGCTTCGCAGCCTTACAAGCTCGGCGCGCATGCGTTGTTGGTGCCGCCATTTTCCGAGAGGGTTTCGCGTCCGTTCTTCTGGCTGATTAGCACTTACAATCGCCGCTTTGCCGAAATTGCGAGGCGGCGGCGGCGGCTTGGACTCCTCGGCAAAAGGAACTACGGACGACGCTACCTGATCCCAGGCTTCACCCTGCAACCCACGGACGTGGGTCTTTTGCTCAAAGCTCTTACCCGCTGGGGCTGGCTGGAATTAAGGGAAGGCTGGCGCAGTTGGAGCGCGCCCGCTTCACGAGTGCGCGCAGAGTTAGCTCAGTCCGAGAAATTCGCGACAAGTTTCCGATAGGATCTGCGCCTTCTCCCGCGCGCTCAGATCGTTCATCGATTCGATCAGCGTTCCGGCGACTTCTTCGCCTAACGGGAAAGGGTAATCGGACCCGAGCGCGATTCGGCTGGCTCCGAATAATTTCAGGAGAAGCCGCAGCGCGTCAGGATCATGCACGAGGGAATCAACATAAAAGCGCGCGGGAGAGTCACCATCAGCCAGGTAACTGCGCGGATGAGTCCGACTCTCGACTGCGCAGAGATCAGGCCGGACAGCGAAACCATGTTCAACCCGGCCAGCCGTGCAGGGAAACGCCCCGCCGCCGTGGGCGAAGGCGACTCTGAGTTTCCTGTGACGATCAAAGACTCCTCCAAACATCAGCGAGCAAATCGCGAGGGAAGTTTCGGCCGGCATGCCGACGAGCCATGGAAGCCAATATTTTGGCATCCGCTCTTTCCCGACCATGTCCCACGGGTGCACGAAGATCGCTGCGTCCGTTTGTTCCGCAGTCTGCCAGATTGGATCGAGTGAAGGATCGTCGAGGTTCTTCGGTCCCGTGGCGAGATGAGCGTTGGCATCGACATGGGTTCCCATCTCTACTCCGCGCAAACCTAACTCCCGCGTGCAACGTTCCAGCTCCTGCGCTGCGAGCTGCGGATCCTGCAAGGGGATTGTGCCCAGTCCGGCGAAGCGCGTGGGATGTGCGCGCACGACGTCCGCAATGTGATCATTGAGTCGCCGTGAAAGATCGAGCGTGTCGGCCGGTTTCGCCCAATAGCTAAACATCACCGGCACGGTCGAAAGCACCTGCATTGTCACTCCGGCGCGATCGCAGTCTTCGATTCGTCGAGCAGGATCCCACACGTTGTCCTGAATTTCGCGAAAGAATTGCCCTCCTTTTATCATGGTAGCGCAGCAGGGGCGGTGATGTTCCAACCGGATGAATCCAGGGTAACCGTATTTCGCGTCGAGATCGGGCCATTGCTTCGGGAGGATGTGGGTGTGCAGGTCGATCTTCATCGGCAACTGCGCGTGGTGAAGTGATCCAACCGGATCACGAAGCGCTTTCCTCGCTTCTGAAAGGCTTTACCGGCTCGGGTTTCGGAACCTTCGTGCCGCATTTCTTGCAGGTCCGGCGCTCTTCGTCGTTCCAGAAATCGAGCATCGCCTGGCTGAAAGCGCGGACGATATCCGCACAATCAAAATCGATGTCCTCGACAAGCGCGCCGCAATTTTCGCAATAGAAAATGACATGCTCGCGCTCGCCCGGCGGCCGCCGCCGCTCGACGACCACGCCTAACGTGTCCGGCGGACGGACCGGTGCGTGCGGAACGTTTGGCGGAATGAAGAAGGTCTCCCCTTCGCGCACGAGTTGATCGACAATTTTGTCGCCCTCGCGGATGCGGACTTTGATGTCGCCTTTGAGCTGGTAGAAATACTCCTCGGAATCGACGAGATGGAAATCGTTCCGCGCGTTCGGGCCGGCAATGACCATGACGAAGAAGTCGCGGCCATCATAAAGATATTGATTACTGACCGGCGGTTTGAACTTGTCGCGGTTCGCTTCGATCCAGTTTTCGAGGTTGATTGCGGGTTGCACTTTGTTTTCCATAGGACGCAAGTTTGTCATTCTCTGTAAGCTCCCCATCCGCGCAGCACAAGATTTCCGAACAAATTCCGCCTCGTCAGCAGGACTCGATCGGCGGGCTGGGATCCGAAAACTGCGCAGACCGCCGGGGACGTTTCACCTGATACATTGCACCTGATGGAAGCGGAAGAAGCATGTGCCGGCCTAACGAATGCCTGGGTTCCTCGTGCGCTCGCGGCGTTTATGATCGCGCTCTTCGCAATCACAAACCTGCCGTGGACGCTCGACGATTACGATCAGGCGAAGCAGGCTTACACCTCGTTCGAGATGGTGGAGCAGGGACACTGGCTTTATCAGCACACACCTAACGAGGGCGTCGCCACGAAGCCGCCCCTGGTCGGCTGGATCTCGGCGGGAATTTTTGAACTGACCCGCTGGTGGGACGGCGCCTGGCGCCTGCCGTCGTTTGCAGCGGCCTTGGTTTTGCTCTGGCTCATCGGACGCGCCGCCGCGGAAGCGTATGGCGGCACGGCGGGCGTCGTCGCGCTGAGTGCTTTTGGCCTGAACCTCCTTTCTCCCCGGCTCGCCACGCTCGTGCGGACGGACATGCCGCTGGCATTGGTCACGTTTCTCATCGGCTGGCAGATTTGGAACAAAATTCGCCGTGACGAGGAGTGGACGACGCGCGACCGCGCCCTGGCAT
>JAICMR010000202.1 GCA_025929155.1 Chthoniobacterales bacterium
AAGACAAAATGGTCGCCGTCGAGTCGGCCGTCGGGGTGGAGGCGCGGAGCGATCTCAGCACGCGTTTCGGGATCGGCGTTAACTGCTGCCGCAGCGCCGTGCGCGGTCCAGCGTTCCAAAAAAGTTTCGCGGGCCGCGATGTCTGGTTTCGAATGAATGGTTAGGGCGGCGACCGAATTATCGACGCGTGCCCAGCCGCCCGGTCCAAATTCGCTCAGCGAATCGTTCTTTGCGGCGATTCTCTGGAGATAGAGCAGGAGGTGACGTTCATCGGCGCGTGCCTGCTTATTTCGAGGTGAATGGGGTGCGTCCGAATATTGAAGTTGACGAGTAACTCGATCTCGAACTCCGCCGCCGGCGAAAACCAGATACGGCGGAAGGAACTTCCGAGAGAGGATGAAAAGAGAGCGACGCGCGCTGGCTAATTCTCCCTCCAGCGCTCGACTCAACTGCTGCTGGGCTTGTTCGAGCTGCGCTGCCTGCTTCCTGAATTCATCAAACACGCCTTCTTGGGGTTCAGACGGGACGACTAAGTGTTCATCCCGTACCGTTCGTCTCCATGATCGGAAGAGCTTTTCTGAAAGTCCGTGCGCGCGCGAATGCAAAATTCCTTCGACCTCGCCTCGAAACGCCGATACCTCGCGCTCCTTTCTGATTACCACTCGCGAAAGGAGTACCGTTTCTGGAGTGCCAAGGTTTGGTAAAACATCAAAGGGCACCCCGGCCATCCGGATGAGTGCGATGGGGGCGACTCGGTATCCGACATCCGGCACGATCTGAAGAAAACAGATGCCACGCCGGTAGCAACGTCTAATGCAGAAAACGTTCTTCGAAGGCGGAGGCCGAAGCCGCGCCACCGCCGTCTCAGCATGCTGATGACTTAACGAGCGGCTTGGAGGCGGCTGAGTGTTCGGATATTCTAAGCCTGTCGTACAAATCAGGCAGGGTGCCTGAATTACGACCGGAGCGACCGATCAGGTATTTGCCAACGGGAGCCGGATCGTGAAGGTAGTGCCGATGTTCAGAGTGCTGTCGACTTTGATCGATCCGCTGTGGTCTTCGATCACCTTTTTCGTGATATAAAGTCCTAAGCCAGTCCCACTCTTGCCCTGTTTCGTGGTGAAATAGGGATCGAAAATCTTCGCGATTTTGTCTGGCTCAATTCCGGGCCCCGTATCGGCGACGCGCACATCGACATAAAAATCCTTCCGAACACAACTGATCGTGACTGATCCCTTGGTTTCGGCACTCGCCTGGATCGCGTTGATAATCACGTTCTGGATCGCGCGCGTGACCTGAACGGCTTCGCCCATCAGCCGGCACGGGTCGTCAGAGATATTACAGATGAGTTTCACCGGGGTTTCGGCCGCCATCGCCTCGACGCTGGTAACCACCTCGCGCACAATCTCGGAGATGGAGATGAGCTGGTGAGGCGCGGCTTGTCCGCTGCCGTAGCTCTGCCACATCGTCAGGAGGTCCCGGCAGAGGCGAACATTTTGCTCGATGATCTCGAGCTCTTTGTTGGAATTATTCGGTTTCGGCCCGTCCTCGTTCTTTTCTGAATCTTCCAGCTTTTTCGCAAGGAGCTGCACATAACCCCAGACGATCGTTAGGGGATTTCCGATGTCGTGAACGAACTCGGCGGAGGCCTGGCCTAACGAAGCCAGCCGTTCTTTTTGGGCGAGCTCCTGGAGCAGCCGATTGTTCAATTCCTTGATCTCCCCGGCAGCGTTCTCGCTCGTGCGATGGACGCGGGTCCGTTCGACGTTGCGACTGATCACCTCCCGCATCTCACGCGCGTCAAAAGGTTTGCTAATATAGTCGTTGGCGCCAAGCCGAAGCGCTTCCTTCGCGGTCTCAAGAGCGCCGAAACCGGTGAGCATGATCACCGACAGGAAGGGATCGATCTGGCGGATTCGCCGCAATCCTTCGATGCCGGTCATTCCAGGCATCCGGATATCCATCACGATTGCATCGGGCTTCTTCTCCACCAGCAGCTTCAGTCCTTTCTCGACCGAATCTGCCGTATGCACGGTGTAGCTCGGCTTCAACAACATCCGCAAACTTTCGCGCGGGCCCATTTCGTCGTCGATGACGAGGACTTGTGGAAGTTCAGCGGTGGCGATCATTGCTTCCGTCAGGAGAAGCTAGCGACGTGCCTCGGGGAGAGGAAAATCTTGAGAAGGAATCAAAGGGATTCACTTGCGGGGCGATGGTTCCTTGGTTTCAGCAAAAACGCAAGCAACAACTTGTGAATAACGTTTTTGCACACTTTGAAAACCGCTGTCGACAAAATTGCTCTCGTTCCGGCCAGCGATTTGCTTAGTTTCAGGGCATGGGCAAAAACGCAAGAGGCTTCGGGCGCGCGCGCAATCGGGTCGTCGTGACCGGAATGGGAGTATTGGCACCCAACGGAACGGGACTGGACGCCTTCTGGAAAACCCTCGTCGCGGGTGAGAGCGGGATCGGACCCATCACGCTTTTCGACGCGACTGGTTTTAAAAGCCGGATTGCCGGGGAGGTGAAAAATTTCGACATCAGCGAGTATTTCGAGCCGAACATGAAAGCGAAACGGATGGCCCGGCATACCCAGCTTGCGTACGCGGCAACCATGCAAGCTCTTAAGGACGCGGGTTTCGATAAGGATAATTTGCAGTTGCCGAGTCCGACACCTGTTATTGTCGGCGTCAGTACCAGCGCGCTCGATGTGATTGAAAGGGTCTTTCATCACGTCGCTAACGAGCGGCCGGATCGGGTGAGTCCGTTCGCGTTGGGAGCGTCGAAGCCGCAGGCCGCCGCGAACGTCATCGCGGATCGCATCGGCGTTCGTGCAAGCGCCTCGACGATCTCATCAGCATGCCCGTCAGGATTGGACGCGGTGTCGGCAGCTTCCGCGATGATCATGCGTGGAGAAGCGGAGCTGGCGATCGCCGGCGGTGCGGATGCGCCGGTCACTCCGCTGGCGATGGCCAGTTTTGCCGCCAGCGGAATGAGTTCATTCCGAAACGCGGAGCCGAAGACGGCGAGTCGGCCATTCGATCTGACGCGCGATTCGGGAGTTATTTCTGAAGGCGCGGGCATTTTCGTGCTGGAGAATGGGGAAAGCGCAGAGGCGCGCGGAGCACAGCCCTACTGTGAGATTCTGGGGTTTAATACCCAGCGCGATTTCAGCCCGCAAGAACCTGCCTCGGGATTGGAGCAGTCGATGAGGCTAGCCCTGTCGAACGCGAACTGCGCGCCCCAAGACATTGATTACATTTCCGCCTATGGCCCCGGTCATCCTTTCCTCGATGCGGCGGAAGTAGCGATCATCAAGCGAGTCTTTGGCAAACATGCGTATGCAATTGCGATCAGCTCGATCAAGGGCGTAAC
>JAICMR010000080.1 GCA_025929155.1 Chthoniobacterales bacterium
CAGGTCGCGCGGGCCGTTAATGGCATCCCAGATGTAGGCGTGGCTCTGTGCAAATGCCGAACCGATCGCGGCAACGAGAAAGGTAATAGAGATAAGCAGTTTTTTTTTCATAGGCAAGCTATCACCGGGTTCTTGTCGAATCTCTTTTTCCCCGCTCCGCCTGCGCAACGTCAAGCTTTTCCTCCTTCGCTTTTCGTTTCCCCCGACTAGCCGCGCGCGCGGCTGGAAGACACCGGGTCAAGCCGATCATCCCGGCCATTTAATTTGGACAACGGCGCTGCAGTCGGAGAGAGAAGGCGTCCTCCGCGAACATGAGTTGGAGGTTGAGCGCGGCGGAAACGCTCCGCATCCCTCGAAGTCTGCGGGGTGACGATCCCGGTTTCGACACGAGGGCTGCGACCTTGTCAGCACGGGAGCTGCGTCGTCCGCAGTTCCTGCTTTCATCCTTCTCTTAGGCTTAGCACCGGCGCTCGATGACCAGGTCCAGTGTAAGTATAAGAGTCAATGCAGCGACAAAGCCGGCGCGTGATGCGGTTGAACGAGTTAGTTGCCGGTTGAGACCAGCCGGGAACCGGCTGGCTTCATTTGCAGCGCCATCTTCTGGATTTCTGCCGCCTGCGTCTGGAGCGTGGATTTCACTTCCGCCAGCGCTGCTTTCAATTCGCCGATCTCGGCCCGCTGTTCTTCGAGGGTGCGATGGGCTTTGAGAAATTCATTCAACATCATCGCGTTCACCTCTTCGTAGCGGACCGTGAACGGTTTGCCTGCCTCATCCCGCACCACCAGGTCGGGATCGACTTTGGCCACTTCTTCGGCTACCAGGCCGAACTGCGGGAGCGCGTCCGGGTCGAGCTCTTTCTTGTAACGAAAGGTGACCGGCTTGAGCGAGAGCAGCACTTCACTCGCCTTGTCCATCGGTTGAATGGCTTCCTTGAAGCGCGCCGAGGAAGCTCTTACCCCCAACTGTCCATCGGAGCTGATCCCTACCGCCACCCCCGCCGCCAGAGCGGTTCCGCGGATTCCCGCGATATAAACAGCGGTCTGACTTTTCTCTGTCCCCAATCGGATGACACCTGAGTCGGTCTCCAGCCCCTGGTTGGCGATCTCGATGTTGTTCTTCCCTGTGGTCACATTGAGTCCCGCGTATTGGCCGATGGCGATGTTGTTGTGCCCGGCGAAGTTCAAGCCTGCCTGCTGGCCGATACCGATGTTCTCGTTCCCGTTCGCCATGTTCATCGCCCCATCGCCGATCGCGACGTTCTCGCTCCCGTTCGCGAAGGCCATCGCGGTGTCCCCCACAGCGACATTATATTCACCCTTGGTGCCCTGCGACATTGCTCCAGTACCAATCGCTACGTTATCGAACGGGGTTGTATGGCCCTGCAGCGCTTCCTCGCCGATTGCGACGTTAAAGTTACCGGTCGTATTAGCAATTAAGGCGTTCGTTCCAATGCCGACGTTACAGGTGCCAGTCGTGTTGTTGAAGAGAGACGCGAAACCGACACCTATATTTGAATATCCGGTGGTGTCGTTGTGTAACGCCATGCTCCCGACTCCAACGTTATATTCTCCCGTACTGACCACCGAGTGCAGAGCCTCAAACCCAAGCCCAGTGTTATCAAAACCTGGCGCGTCATTGGATAACGAACCGTCCCCTAGCGCGGTGTTTTCATTTGGGTAACCCCCACCCGGCGGCGGGGAAACAGCGAAGAGAGTGCTCACCGAAGACGACAGGCAGAGCGTCGTCAATAATATCAAGCGCCTACCACTACCGCCAAACCCGCCCACCCGATAAGCTTTATTCAATCTCATGCCAGTCCCCTTCTTTTTCAATTTACGATGCCTAATCATGCAGGTATTGCGTGAAGAATGCTATCACCCGATCTCTGACTCTAAAGTTAAAGTCTGGGTTGTCTTGCGTATAGTCACTCCAAAGAGCAAAGGCGTGATCCATGCTCGCGTCCGGCACCTCCCACATCAAAAGATTCGGAGAGGTTGCGCCGTTCTGCGTCATCGTGTACCAAAGGTAATCGGAGTTTGTTTTGGGTGAGCCGGGATCGTCAGATGCGCGCAGGCAATACATCGGGATAAAGCCATGGAGTGCGGTATTACCGACAAGTGCTATTGGAGAATCCATCCATTGTTGCAGCGGATTTGTCGTATAGGTGTAGTTTTCAATATTGTGAATAAAGTCATTCGCCTCATATACATCCATTTCCCGGTCGGAGAAGTCGTATTGTCCGGACAAACAGGCAACGCACTTCGGGCGAGCAGTGTCCGTCCAAAAAGGCCATAAGCCGTTAGTGAAAGAAACGTCTAAGGCAATGTAGGCGGCGTGGGAGGCACCGGCCGAGCCACCCAGCACCCCGACCAATCTATGATAACAATGCGGGTCGTTTTTCGCCGCGTCGACAACAGCTTCGATCGCCCGCGTCTGCTGCGGATAGCGGCCCGATCGGGTCGGGTCGCGCTGCTGGATGGCATATTGACCCTTGATACTGTTCGGCGGCGCGAGCGGATAGTCCGCTACGACGACGTAGAATCCAGCATTCGCTAAGTCCTCCGGCGCATTTCCAAGGCTCTGGTAAAAACTTCCACCTTTAAAGCCGCCAATGTGCAAAATGATTACCACCGGCCAATGCGCGGTTCCGTCCGGACCGTTCATGGGCGGAGTATATGCTACCCACTCTATAGTCGTTCCTGATTGGGGATCTTGTGATGGAGGCTGATCCTCGCCGCGAATGGGCGTCGGAGAGGGCTGGTCTGCCGGGGGCTTAATTGTCGCCGAGGGATGGGGCGTATTACTAAAAGGGTCTCCGAAGGACTGATCAATTTTCGCGGGGGTCGGCGTTACGGTTGGTATGGGGGATGGATCAATCGGCGGAGTTGGGGTCGGCAACGGGCGATCCTGCGCGCGAAGCGGCTGCGGTATCGCAAGCAAAGCTAAGGAAACAATAACGGCGAGGAAGAATGCCCGGAATCCGAGCGTTCTGCTGTTCTGCTGTTCTGCTGTTCTGCTGTTCTGCTGTTCTGTGGCGGTACATGGAGGTGGTTCTACTGAGAACCAAACTTCAGTGTCAAATAAATTTCTATACGACGTCCATTTATTTTTCCGGCTCGATTGCGCGGGGAACCGCCTGGCCTGCTTCTAAGGAGTTAGTCGGAGTAGGAAAGTGAAAAGGATTAAAACCGTCCTCTGCAGAGATTTCCGCTACCAGTCTCCGCTCGCAGTTTTATCCGCGACCTCCGCGCGATTCCGCGGCTCCTGCCCGGATCAAGGCGACTTCGCTTTCGCTACGTCTCGGATCGCCCTTCTCTTTCAAGGTTTCGTGGGAGACCGCGGTCAATTCGTTTTGCTCTTTCTATTTCATGTAACCTCGTCGCAGCTCGCGAGACGGGGAGTGCAAGTGGAAGTGAAAGTGCAGGGATAAAGGGGCCGCGCGTTGCGCGGCCGAAACAAAGAATTTGACCGGGCGGGGCGGGCGATGCCACGATGCCGGCGCTCGTTAAAACCAATCGCAACTCAGCAACCGGAGTCATCCCGTGGTCAATCTTTTTCGAACCAAAAGTCCCGAGCTATTGATCCGCGAATCGGAAGCCCCCGAGCGAAAGATGAGGCGTACCTTGACGGCTTTCGATCTGACCTGTCTTGGGATCGGCGCGATCATCGGCGCGGGCATTTTTGCCCTGGCAGGCACGGCGGCGGCGGGCGAAGCGGCGCGCGTCGGAGATTCGGTTTTCAAGACGCCGGTAATCAATTTTATCGAGGCTTTCGTCCGCAACACCGACCTGGTTTTTGGACGGCCCGCAGCAGGACCGGCGGTTGCAGTTTCGTTTGTGGTGGCGGCGATCGCCTGCGCTTTTGCGGCTCTCTGTTACAGCGAACTGGCCTCGATGATTCCGGTCTCCGGCTCGGCTTACACCTATTCCTACGCCACGCTGGGCGAGATCATTGCCTGGATCATCGGTTGGGATCTGATCCTCGAATACGCGGTCGGTAATATGGCGGTCGCGAAGGGCTGGTCAGATTATTTCGTAAAATTCCTCTACAGCGTGAGTCACGGCGCCATTACTTTCCCGCTCTGGTTGGTGACCGATCCGACCACAGCGGCAACCAGGATTTCGCAGGGCGGAGAAACGACCCAGTATTATTCTTCGGTCGCCTTGCCGCACTTCCTCGGGCACTCGGTCGCGTTCGATCTTCCCGCGTTCCTGATCGTGGCTGCGGTGACGGTGTTGCTAATCTACGGGATCCACGAGACCGCCAAGACCAACAGCACGATCGTCGTGGTCAAGGTAGCGGTCGTGGTCTTTGTGATCGCCTTCGGCGCTTTCATGGTGCATCCGGTGAATTGGCACCCATTCATGCCGAGCGGCTTCGGCGGAGTGATGAGTGGCGCGGCGATTGTGTTCTTCGCCTTCATCGGCTTCGACGCAGTTTCCACAACCGCGGAGGAAACCAAAAACCCCCAGCGCGACCTGCCGATCGGGATGATCGCGAGTCTGATCATTTGCACCGTGCTCTATGTCCTGATGGCGCTCATCCTCACCGGAATCAAAAAATACACCGTTTATCTCGGTGATTCCGCGGCGGTCGCGACCGCATTCGCGAGCAAACCATGGGCTCAGGCTTTAATCAGCGCCGGCGCTCTCGCGGGGTTGACCTCTGTCCTGATTGTGTTCCAACTCGGCCAGCCGCGCATTCTCATGGCCATGGCTAGAGATGGGCTTCTGCCGAAGTTTTTCGCGCGAATTCATCCGCGCTTTCGCACTCCTTACGTCACAACAATCTTAACCGGCCTCGTGGTCGGCGGCGTTGCGCTCTTCGTCGATATTGGTTCGCTGGCGGATCTGACGAACATCGGGACGCTTTTCGCCTTCGCCCTTGTTTGTTCCGGCGTGATCGTTTTGCGCCGGAAGGACCCCGATCGTGTTCGCCCATTCCGGGTGCCTTTCGTTCCGCTTTTCCCACTCCTCGGCGTATTGTTTTGCTTCGCGCTCATGCTCAGTCTGCCGATCGAAACCTGGGTGCGATTCTTTTTCTGGCTCGCAATCGGTCTGTTAATCTACTTTCTCTACAGCCTCGGTCACAGTCGCCTGCGCCATGGGGTGGATGCGGGTGAAACGGAGAATGAATTCCCGCCGATCGAGCCCTAGGCCGGTCCCGGAAGGTATCGAGTAAGCCTGTCGATTCCCATCGGATCGGGGCCTCAAGACGGCGGCGACTCCTACCGAATGGCGGAGTTGTGAGAGCATCTGTTAAGGCTGCCGATCAGCCGAGGAAGGATTATGCCTGCCTTAGTGCAACCTGCAGCACGCGGGCAGACCCTCATTTCCGGCTGAGAACAGCGGGCCCTACAGCGCCTGGAGGCCGGAATCGTCTGGGACAGATCCGCTCGACTCTTCTTAATCCAACGGCAGCCAGATGAAACGTGGCCGATAGATATCGGCATTGGTAAAGTTCTCGACGAAATCAAAGGTGTTAACGTTGTAGCTAATCAGCAGCCGGTCGGGATTCGAGAGGTGCGGATGCGCCTTTGCATTGTAAGTGAACACGTTAGGCGAAATGTCAGTCTCCGGCGCAGTATAAACGACAGAGTAGTCACTCCACGGACCGACCGGGCTGTCTGCATACCGGACCGCGACCTTATTGCTAAGGGTATCAAGCTGAAAGACCAGAATGTAGCGACCGTCCGGAAGCGGTGAGACACTGAATTCGGAGGAGATCCGATCCGCCACCGGCACGGCCGCTGAGATGGACTTGGACCAGGCGGTTCCTGTCCAAAATTCATATCGGCTAAACTGAGCAATTTGCTGTGGAAGCACCCTGGCCACGAGGAGCTTCTTTACGGCATCGTTGCGAACACCGTAGATGTAAAGGTAGCCATCCGGATTAAGTGCGCCGGCCGTCTCCGTATTAGGAAAGATTGCCATGCCGTAAGTTATCTCACCATGTGAGCCATCCTTCGGCAGGTAAAGAGGCGTCTCACTCTGCCGGTAGCGATTAAACGCAGGCACCTCGTCGGCCGGGGAAACGAGGAGCGACACCCCATTGACGGCGAAGTTGAAGATCGGATCGCCAGTCATCATCAGCCGCAGACTATAGAGATAAAGGTTCCCTCCAACGACAACGCCGTCCTGCGGCCAAAACCACTCGTTCGTGTTCCGCGCATTGGTCGGCATCACCACTGGTTGGGGCCCGCCTTTCCGGGTCGTCCGCCAGAAAAATTGAATGTGCGCTGGGTCGGGCTCGGCTCCAGTAAGAAGCGCGTTGGTGTTGTGGATCAAGGTTGAACCCGGCAACCGCTGATCATTGCGGTCCACTTCTCCGATGAAAGTATCACTGAAGGTGAAAAATGTGGAAGTTGCTCCCGCGCTTCCCGGCCGTTCATCGCCTGACAACGGGATCGAATAAATACCGTCGGCACCGGTCCAACCCGAGGTTCGATCGAAAAGGGCGTCCCACTCCAAAGCCGGGTAAGCGAGATTCTGTGTCGGTAACTCCAGATACTGTGGGACTTCCCCGCCGAGTGGCTTAACCAGGCTTGAGAGGATGATGAGGGCGACAACAGGTTTCATGCGGGAAGAATTCTTTTAGCCAAAATCGGCATTTCTTGTAAAGTAACAATCGATGTTCCCTCCACCGTTCAAACGACACAGATTGCCATTGCGGCTGCTCTAAGATTGCCACTCTGGGGACCCCCGGCTTGCTTATACGACTCGGGCTCTGTTGCCCATTCCGATTACCTTGCGTAACCAATCCGATTTTCTCTACAATGCCAGCCCCATCCAGGTTTCAGCCCTCAGTGGATCGACTCTCGAGCCTCGGTCTCGGCTTTGCTTCGTTGATGATCGACGGATTTGTTGGCGCTATGCGCCTTCTCGAAAGGGTGCTCCCGCAGACGGTGTTGAGCATTCTGCTGTGGCCCGCTGCAGTCATCTGGAATACTACTGAACGCCACAAACGACGGGAAGTGCGCGCCGATTGGTATCGCTTCCCACCCGAATGGCGTCCTGATAGATTTCTTTTCAGTCTGACGCAAAACCTTAGGTTAACCCATTCGCGTTTCATCTATCTCTGGGTCGAATGCACGATTAAGAAACGCTGGCTCAAACACTGTCGCTTGCGGGGTCAGGTTGACTTGGACAAATTCAGGCACTCGCCGCGTCCAATCATCTTTGTCACCCTGCACTTTGGTCCACTCCAGGTGTTGCCAGTCTGGCTTCGCGCTCACGGTATCCCCGTGACTATGCTGGTTGGCCCCGCCGAACCGCGGCAATGTCTGCGGGAGCGCTTTTCGAAACGAGTCGTGGGTGCGGAGATTCCACTGCTTCTTCCGGTGACCGAGATCGGTCGCGTTCCAGAGTTTATTAAGCCCCATCGCCGGCTAGGTGTCTCCATCGATGTGGAGCGTGGGAAACAGGTGGTGGTGAGGCAGGGTAACTACTCCTTTCGTCTCGCCACTGGCGCTCTTCGGCTGGCTGCACTCTCAGGTGGCGAGGTGATTCCCTGTCTTATTACGTTCGAGAGAGGTGCCTGGAACGTAGGCCTGCATTTCGGTGCGCCGGTTCCAGAAGAGTATCTCGGCCCGACGCCGGACCTGAACGCGGCGGCATCTCACATCATGGGGGAGTTCCTGCCTATTATTACAAGTCATCCTCATCTCATCAGTCCCCGATTGCTCAAGGCTATGAGCTGTTCTGAGGTTGGGACCTCCGAAGCCGTGGTCTAAGCCGTTCTGGCTTCTACAGCGCCTTCTCCAGGACTCGAAATTTGGGCGTGCTTTCGCTCCGCGCCGACTCTTCGGGACTGAGCTTCGACATAGCTGACATTTCAGCTACTATTCGCCCAAGATGCGCATCGCCGTCCTGAGCCTTTTCATCCCGCTCGCACTGATCTGGCCGGCAGGTTGTTCTCAAAGCGCGGAACCAGCGCCGCGCGCCGACTTTATCAAAGGCATGACGGTTTCTGCTCAAACCTGGGGTTGGGAATGGGCCACGCCGGAAATGGCTAAGACTCTTGACGAGTTACGCTCGTTAGGGGTGAACAGTATCTCCATTCATCCTTACGCGCAGATCGAGAATGACGGTCACGTCCGTTTCCGCAATCGGGATGACTTTCACCACATTACGGTGCCGCTGGACTGGGCCCACGAGCGCGGCCTGTCTGTCATGCTGATTCCGCACATTGCTTACTGGGGTTCTAAGTTTCTCTGGCGCGGCGAAATCAATTTCCAGTCAGCGGAGGAATGGGATCGCTTCTTTGGCGATTACGAGACGTGGATCGTCCAGATGGCCAAAATTGCCGAGGCTCATAAGGCCGCGATTTTCTGCATCGGCTTGGAATTTACCGAAGCGCAAAAGTATGAAGCGCGCTGGCGCAAGATTATCGCGGCGGTGCGGCAGGTTTATCATGGGAAAGTCACTTACGGAGGCAACTGGGACAGTTATCAGAAGGTGAAGTTCTGGGATGCGCTCGATTATATCGGAGTGCTGGCTTACTTCCCACTTACTAAGGTCGAAAACCCTTCCAGGGAAGAGCTGTCTGCCGCCTGGGCCAATCGCTGTGAGGAGCTCACTCGTTTCTCCACTGCCCATGCCGATAAGAAGTTCCTGTTCGTAGAGATCGGTTATAACGAAAGCGCGCGCGCTGCGGCGGAACCCTGGGCCTTCCAGACCGGCGGAGCACACGCCGGGGAAATCCAGCAACGCTGCATCGACGTAGCACTCGACTTGCCCCTGCGTTGTTCGGCGATCGCTGGTATGTACTGGTGGAAATGGTTCCCGGAGCTACCGAGCCACGAAAAAGAGAACTATCGGCTCCAAACCCCGGAGATTAAGAGGCTTATCGGCGCACATTGGCGATGATACCCTGCTAAGTCTCAATCTCTAGAAGACTGAACCTTCTCTTGAACACGCTGCACCATCGCGGCCGCGGCGATCAGTATGACGCCGGCGATAACTTGGTGCGGACGCAACGCGGCGTGAAAAAAGCCCCAGGTAATACAGACTGCTGCCAAGGTCTGCATCATCTCGAAGTAGCCAGCCGTCGAAGCTTTCGTCAGGCGTAGTCCTTCGAAGTAGACTAAGAGCGGAATCGCGCCCGACAAAGTTGCGAGTAGAACCAGCGCGCCGACCGCGGTCCCGGGGTTTGCCTGCGCCGCGCTCGGCCAGAGCGAGCTGCCGTTCAGTTGCTGCCTAGCGAGCAGGATGATGGTCATGCAGAAAAGCCCGACAACGATCCGCAGGCTCGCCGCCAGGCGCAGCGACATTCCAGTCATCACTCCTCTGCCGGCCACGGTGGAGAGTCCCCAAAAAAGCGCGCAAATAAGAGCGAAGCCAGTCCCGCGATTCAAACCCGCCTGCGCGAATGACTGCGTAATGCGCAAAGGATACTCGACCGAGAGAAATATCCCCGCGACGATCGCGATCCCGGCAAAAAGAAAGAACCCGCGACCCAATCGATCGCCAAAAAAAAGACAGGCGCCGGCCGTAGAGAAGAGCGGCTGGACGTTCAAAATGACGTTTACAACCGTCGGATTGCCAGACCTGAGTGCGAGGGTAAAGAAGACCGTGCCGACCGCCGAGCCGGCAAAGCCTGAGAAGATCAACCAGCCCCATGTCCGCAGGTCGATCCTCGGAATTTCACGCAGTCGCGCGATTAGAAGCGGCAGAAAGCAGATGAGAATCAGCACGTGTTCCCAGAACACGATCACCTCGGCCGCGAAGAGGTTGTTTAGCGGAATTCGCCACGCGCTTTCTGTCCCCCAAAGTGCGGCGCCCAGCGCAACCAGCCAAGGACCACGTTTAACGTGTGGCGCCGCAGGAGCTACTTCCACGGCGGAGGTCTAGCGTCCGCCACCCGTCTCGTCAACGATGCGTCCCGCCAAATTATTCAAATACGCGGCGCTTTAACTCCCAAACCCGGAGCGCGGCGAGCAGAAGACCGCGAGTGCGTTCCATCGATCCGTGTGCAGGCTCAATCGGAGTTTCCCCGCCTGTTGCGATCCTCTTTGCGGTCAGGCGCTTGAGCGGTCGCCGTCCACTCCGCTTTGCACATGACGCGGCTGACGCCGGCCTGCAGGTTTTTGGCTTGGTCACTCCAGGCATGACCGCACTATTAGCAAGACATGGGCCAGTGTATTCGGACCGCTTTGTCGTGGTGGTTGACAACTCAATCCAAAAGTCACTAAGATCGAGGGAATTGCCCGCCGGAATCGGCCGCCGGGAGCGACGCCAGGAATTCCGTGTATGGACAGATGTATCAAACCGCAAGTGATCAGGTTGAGCAAAATTGAAGCCGCTCGGCTCCAAATTGAGTCCGCCATCTGGCTCTGGTTTGTTGGCAACGACATTGTCTCGATCCAAACTCTTGCAAATGCGGCGCATCGGATTTTGCGGGATGTCGCACAGCTCTGGGGATCATCCGCCTGGCCCACGACGGCCGCTTATTTTCCAGCTGCCGCGGAAGGCTTCGACGACAGCGACGCGCGCTCGGAAGACGCTTCGACTTACTTCCGGCACGTCAAGGAGAACGAAACCTACGAGGTGAGCAAACAGTGGACCGAGCTGAATCTTTTCGACGCCGTGATGGCCTACGGCAATCTCGCCGACGATCGCTCGGGTAGCGCGCTGATGTCGACTTTCGTAATTCGATTCGCAGTCGAGCGGCAGGACCTCTTCATTACCGACGCGTTCTCGATGCTCGAGCGGCGCGTCAGCACCGCGTTTAACGCCAGCCGGCTGGAGAGCCTTTCCCGAATGGATTTTCTAAAGGAATTCCTCGGCTTCCTCGGGCCCGTTGGTTGACGCTTCCGGCGCGCGCCGCTAGGTTCCGCGCCTTCGCCTTCCGCGGGGCGCGGCGAGCAGAAGGCACCGCCTTCGTCGTGCGGTGCAAGATGAACAAGAGCGGACGCGAAGACGGAAAAGCACAGCACTCAAACGTATGGATTTTGCCTGGTCGAACGAACAAAGAGAGCTTTTCGACGCGGTCGATCGCTTCGCGAAAGAGGAACTGACTTACGACGTCATCGAGCACGATCGGAAGTCACTCTTTAATCGCGACGCCTGGAATAAGTGCGCCGCCTTCGGCATTCACGGTCTGCCCGTGTCGGAAGAATATGGCGGTCTCGCCCAGGATCCGCTGACCACGGTGGGGGCGCTCGAGCGCCTTGGCTACGGTTGCAAGGATAACGGCCTCCTTTTCTCGATCAACGCCCACATGTGGACGTCAATCATTCCGCTGGTTTTCAACGGCACCGAAGCGCAGAAGAAGAAGTTCCTTCCGGGCCTGGTCGACGGCTCGTTGATCGGTGGCAACGCAATGAGCGAACCGAATAGCGGCTCGGACGCATTTGCCCTTTCCACTACGGCGGTGAAAAAGGGCGCGAAGTACATTCTGAACGGCAGCAAAATTTTCATCACCAACGGCCCGATCGCCGATGTCCTGCTCGTCTTCGCCGCGACCGATAAAGGAAAAGGAGTCGGAGGCATCAGTGCGTTCCTGGTGGAGAAGGATTTCCCCGGGCTCGACCTCTCACACAAGATCGAGAAAATGGGTATTCGGACCGCGCCAATGGGCGAAGTCTTCCTCGAAGACTGCGAGGTTCCCGAGGAAAATCTCCTCGGAAAAGAAGGCGCTGGGAGCTGGATGTTCACCCGTTCAATGACCTGGGAGCGCGGCTGCATCCTGGCGGCGCATGTTGGCACCATGCAACGGCTTCTCGAGACCTGCATTCGTTATGCAAACGAGCGCAAACAAGGCGGCCAATCGATCGGGAAATTCCAGCAAATCGCGACGAAAATCGTCCAGATGAAAATGCGGGTCGAACGTTCCCGCCACATGCTTTACCACTACGGCTGGGCCGCGGGCCATCGCAAAGCGGTTTATCTCGAAGCCGCCATGACGAAGCTCGAAATCAGTGACAGTTGGGTGAAATGTTGCGAGGACGCCCTCCAGATTCACGGCGGTTACGGCTACATGGTAGAATATGAGATGGAGCGGGAACTGCGCGATTCCCTTGCCAGCAAACTTTACTCCGGCACGAGCGAGATCCAGCGCAACATCGTGGCGTCGTTGATTGGACTTTAGAACTCGTTAGGCAAAGCGCCACCGATGAAAATCTTAGTTCCTTTCAAAAGTGTTCCCGATCCTTCCGAATTCGCAGTCGCCGGCGCCGCGCCTTCCACGGCGAAATCGGTGATTAATCCCTTCGATGAGATCGCGATCGAGGAAGCGCTTCGTATTCGGGAGCGGGGCGAAGCAACGGAAGTCGTTGGCGTCACCGTCGGGCCGGCTGCGGTTGAGGAGCAGGTTCGTTCCGCTCTCGCGATGGGGATCGATCGGACGATCCGAATCGACGATTCCCGGGCGCTCGATCCTTATGCCATTTCTCGGATTTTGCGCGCGCTGGTGGACAAGGAAGCACCGCAGGTTGTGCTGATGGGCAAGCAGGCAGTCGACGACGATTCCAATCAGGTCGGGCAAATGCTCGCGGGATTGTTAGGGTGGCCGCAGGCGACCTTCGCCTCGAAAATCGAATTCGTTGCGGAAAAAGCTTGGGTCCGCTGCACGCGCGAGACAGACGCCGGCCTCGAGGTGATCGAGGTGAAATTGCCTGCCGTCATTACGACAGACCTGCGTTTGAATGAGCCGCGCTACGTCTCGCTGCCGGGGCTGATGAAAGCGCGCAAAAAACCGATCGAGCTGCTGACGTGCGACGACCTCGCCGTCAACGTAAAGCCGCTTACGAACACCCTCTCCACCTCACGCCCGCCAAAGCGCGCGGCCGGGCTGCGCGTCGGTTCGGTGGAAGAGCTAGTCAGCAAATTGAAAGAGGAAGCGAAGGTTATTTGAATGGCGGAAACTCTCGTCCTGATAGAGCTGGCCGGTGCGAAAGTGAAGGGTGCTTCCCTTCACGCGATCACGCTCGCGCAACAACTGGGCGCCGATTACGCGCTCCTCGTGCTCGGAGAGAAGCTCGACCCGACCGCGGAGGCGCTTGGCAAGTTCGGCGCGAGCAGCGTGATCCTTGCCGATCACGCCTCGTTAGGCGAACCGCTCGCTGATCGCTATGCGGCGGTGATCGCGGAGATTTCGCGCCAGAACCAGGCGCACACCATCATTGCGGCTTCCTCCACCTTCAGCAAAGACATCCTGCCGCGAGTGGCCGCGCTCCTCGACGCGCCGATGCTGACTGACGTCCTTGGGCTCGAACCCGTCGATGGCGGAACCGCCTTCCGCCGCCCGATCAATGCCGGGAGCACGCTCGCTCTCGTCAAAGTCGAAGGCGATCGTCGCGTTCTGACGGCGCGCGCGACGGCTTTCGCAGCTCCGGCCGAAAACGCGACGATGAAGTCTCCAGCCGAACGTTTCGAGGTCGTGGAGGCCAGCTTGCCTAGCGACACCAAGTTCATCTCCCGGGAAGCGGGACAATCCGAGCGTCCAGATCTGACGGAAGCGCGTGTGGTCGTAGCTGGTGGCCGGCCTTTGAAGGACCGGGAAACTTTCGAGCGCCTCGTCGGCGGACTGGCGGACTCGCTCGGCGGCGCGATCGGCGCAACCCGCGCCGCGGTCGATTCCGGAATGGTGCCTAACGATTACCAGATCGGGCAAACCGGCAAAATTGTGGCGCCGGAGCTCTACATCGGCCTCGGCATTTCCGGCGCAATCCAGCACCTCGCGGGAATCAAGGATTCTCGGATCATCGTGGCGATCAACAAGGATCCCGACGCACCGATTTTTCAAATGGCGACCTATGGTTTGGTCGGCGACCTGCATGAGCTGGTTCCCGATCTCATCGAAGCGCTCGGCCGAGATTCAAAATAACCGCGCGCCTCGGCACGAACCTGCTCTGACTTGATGCCAATGATGGCGCTGGACGTTCAAACCACCACGCGGGAGGTCTTCGTCAACATCGCCCCGTGGATGCGGGCGGTCTTCTTCGTCATGACCGCTGCCAGCATTCTTTTCCTTGCCTGGCAATTGGATCGGCGCCGCCGGCTTTGGCGGAAAGCGCACCGCGGCGGCTTCGAGCGGGACTGGCGGGTCTGGGTGCGACGCCTTGTCATTTACGCGCTGGCGCAAAAGCGGGTGCACAAGAAGTCACTCGGAGCGCTCATGCATCTTCTTCTCTCCAGCGGATTCATCGTACTTTTTATCGGGACGACTTTGCTGTCGATCGCTTATGACGGTCCCTACTACTTTCATCACGGCTGGTATTATCTCATCTATGAGGTGACGCTGGATGTCTTTGGCGTGGCCTTTTGCCTTGGCTGTCTGCTCGCGATGTTTCGTCGCGCCTTTGCCAAGCCCTACAGCTTGGGTCACAACTGGCGCGACTGGTGGCTGCTCAGCTGTCTCCTCGCCATCGGTCTAACCGGCTTTCTTATTGAAGCCTTTCGAATTCACTTCACTCAGGTGCAACCGTGGCTGGCGCATTGGTCGGTTATTGGTTCGGCGATCGATCTGACGTTCCTTTCCGGTCTAAGCCTGGGAACAGCCCGAACTCTCCACCTCACGACCTGGTGGGTGCACGCCATTCTTGTCTCCGCCTTCTACGTTACGATTCCGGTCGATCGCTTTCTGCACGTCTTTACCGGACCTCTGAATATCGCGACGCGTCCAAATCGACCGATGGGTGCGCTCGTTCCCTTGACCATGGAGGAAGTGGAACAAAGCGGCCGGACCGGCGTTGCGGAGCTGGATGAGTTTACCTACTCGCAACTGATGAGTCTTGACGCCTGCATGGAATGTGGCCGTTGCGAAGAAGCTTGCCCCGCCTTCGCGAGCGGCAAGCCGCTTTCCCCGAAAAAAGTAGTAACGGATTTGCGCGGCTTCATGTCGTTAGGCGGCGGCAACGTGCACAGCGTCATTGCGGATGAGACGCTTTGGTCGTGCACGATGTGCCAGGCCTGCGTACAGGAATGTCCGGTGCTGATTGGTCACGTCGATCTGATCAGCGATATGCGGCGCGACTTGGTCGGCGAAGGCAAACTCTCCGGGCCGCCCGCGAAATCCCTTCAGCAGATCGGCAACCAATCGAACCCTTATGGTCGCCCCAACGCTGAGCGTCTGGCATGGGCGGAAGGCCTTGACGTCCCGACCGCGGAAACGAATCCCCATTTTGACTATCTGCTTTGGGTTGGCTGCGCGGCCTCCTTCGATCCTCGCGCCCAGAAAGTGGCGCGTGCCACCGTCCAGCTATTGAAGGAAGCGAAGGTCAATTTCGCGGTCCTCGGCAAGGAGGAAACCTGCACAGGCGATCCCGCCCGCCGAATTGGCGATGAATTTCTCTTTCAGGAGCGCGCGACGACCAACGTCGAGACGCTAAACCGCCGGAAGGTGAAGAAAATCGTGACGCCCTGCCCGCATTGCCTGAACACGCTCGCGAACGAATACCCGCAGTTTGGAGGCGACTATGTGGTGCAGCATCATTCCGCTCTCCTCGCCGAGCTGATCGGTGAAGGACGCTTGAAAGCAGCCGCGCCCGATGGCGAAGCGATCACGTTGCATGATCCTTGTTACCTCGCGCGTGTGAACGGGATCATTGATGCTCCGCGCGCCGTAATCGGTGCGCCTAACGACGATAACTATCGCGAGATGCCGCGTTGCGGGAAGAAAACTTTCTGTTGCGGCGCGGGCGGTGGGCGGATGTGGTTTGAGGAGGCGCCCGAAGAGCGGGTTTCGAAATTGCGCGCCGCGGAAGCGATCGAGACCGGAGCGAAGACTGTCGCCACCGGATGCCCGTTTTGCCTGAACATGATGAGCGATGGGATGGCAGGAACCGCGGGCGGGGAAGAGGTGAAGGTCCTCGATGTCGCGGAAGTCTTATTGGCCCGGCAAAAGCGATCCGGGACAGCCTCGAACACCTAATGAAGCTGTAATCGCCGGCTCCCCACTCACGGGTACGGCGCGTTAGGGTAAGATTACATTAATTGCTACCACACTTACGGCGATAGCTCGGACGGTGGAAGTAAGTCCGGCCGGTTCTTGCGAGTCCGGCGTTCCGCTTCCCGGCGACGCCACTTGGCAATCTCGGCGTGATGACCCGAGAGCAGAACATCAGGCACTTTCCACCCGCGAAATTGCGCAGGACGAGTGTAGTGCGGCGCTTCCAGCAGATTACCATCGAAGCTTTCGTCCACCGCTGATCGCTCGTGCCCCAGCACACCTGGGAGTAACCTAACGATCGCATCCACAAAGACCACCGCGGCGATCGCACCATTCGTGAGAATGTAATCGCCGATCGAAATTTCCGCGTCCACGAGATGCTCAATGACGCGATGATCGATCCCTTCGTAGTGACCGCACAGAACGATGAGATGTTCTTTGGCCGAAAACTCCTGCGCGATCTCCTGGTTAAAACGCCGCCCTTGCGGAGTCATGAGAACGACTGTGCTGGACTCAGTGCGAATCTCTTCGACGGCGGCAAAGATCGGTTCCGGTTTCATAATCATCCCCTGCCCTCCCCCGAAAGGCGCATCATCGACAAGATGATG
>JAICMR010000075.1 GCA_025929155.1 Chthoniobacterales bacterium
CAACGGTGAACATATGATGCGCCCAGACGCCCAGACTGAGGAAGGCAATGGCGATCGTCGAACCCGCGACAAACTCATAGCCAAAGATTGGTTTACGCGAGAAGACCGGGATCATCTCTGATAGGAGCCCAAAGGCGGGGATCGCCACGATGTAAACTTCCGGATGCCCAAAGGCCCAGAAAATATGCTGCCACATGATGGCGGACCCGCCAGGGACGAGAAAGAAGTGAGCCCGGAGCAGCCGGTCGATCAAGAGCATGACCAGCCCTGCGTTCAGGACCGGCAAGGCAAGGATGACCAGGAAGGCATTCACGAAAATCATCCAGGAGAAGAGCGGCAACCGTCGCAGCGTCATCTGCGGAGTTCGGCTGCAGAGCACAGTGACGATGAAGTTGATGTTGGCGCCGACTGAACCAATTCCGAGGACTAACAAGGAAAGGGCCCAATAGTCCACGCCCGCTTGTGAGGAGTAAGGCGTCTCACTGAGTGGCGCATAAGCAAACCATCCAACCTCCGGCGCGCCTCCCGCCAGAAAGCTGAAGTGGAGGAGAATGCCGCCAAAAGGAACCAGCCAAAAGCTAAAGGCATTCAGCCGCGGGAAAGCCATGTCGCGCGCGCCGATCTGGAGCGGGACGATATAGTTAGCCAGCCCGAAGAGCGCCGGCATCGCGACGAGAAAGATCATTGTCGTGCCATGCATCGTAAAGAGCATGTTGTAAGTGTCCGGGTGCACCAGATGGCTATTCGGCGTAGCGAGCTGTAGCCGGATGAGGAGCGCCTCGACGCCGCCCACGACAAAGAAGACCAGCGCCGTAATGAGGTAAAGAATGCCGATCCGTTTGTGATCCACGGTCGAAAGCCATGCCATCTTCCAGTGCTCCCGTTCTTCAGGAGAAAGGATTTCGCGCTCCAGGACGGCGGTGATCTCGCTCATTGCAAGGTTTCGATGTAATCGGTCAGCTGCGTCAGTTCCGTCTCAGTGAACTTGTAGTTAGGCATCTTTACGCCGGGCTTAACCTCCTGAGGGTTCTTCAGCCAGCTCCGCAGATTGGCCCGATTATTCTCGGCCACTCCGGCGCCCAGAATCCTGCGACTCGCAAAATGAGTTAAATCAGGTCCGACCCCGGCGGTCGCGGCGGTCCCATTGATCGCGTGGCAATTCATGCAGCTCGTCTGCTGAAAAAGCGCGCGCCCGAGTGTTGCACTCCCGCCAGTGGGAGTCTTAGCCGGCGTCAATTGCGCCTGCTCCCAAGCCTGAAACTGCTCCGGCGTTTCCGCCACGACGAGAAAATGCATCCAGGCATGTTCCGTCCCGCAAAACTCAGAACAAACGCCGAGATAGGTCATGGGATGATCGGATTCAATCCAGATGTTATTTGGATGACCCGGCACGGTGGTCATTTTGCGTCCTATCTCGGGCACCCAAAACTCATGTAGGACATCGGCTGACTCAAGCCGGATCGAAAGGGCTTTGCCTGCCGGGATATGAATTTCGTTAGCCGTCACCACCCCCGATTTTGGGTAGCGCGCCTCCCACCACCATTGATGGCCGGTGATCACAATATCAGGCTCAGGCGCGGGCGGTGGATCGGCCGCTCCCATCGTTTTCCAGCTAAGGATAAAGAGCGCGACCACGATGAGACACGGGATCGTTGTCCACACCAGCTCGACCGTCTTATTCCCGGCGATCTGTTTCGGATCGCCTTCCCCTTCCCGCCAGCGACAGCGCATCAGTGCATACACGATCATCCCGGCGACGATCACGAAGATGGCCGCGAAGATGATGCCGGCCACGATCGCAAGGTGAAAAATCGCGCGCGCCTGCGGCGATTGCGGATCGAAAACGGTCAATGCGTTCATTCCTGCAAAGGCATGATTACCAGAGAAGGCTGCGATCGCTCCAGCACGAATCACCTGTTCTCATCGCTTTCGGCATTCACACCAGCCGTCCTTTTATGATGTTGGCCAGGCCGCGGCGAGCGCGAAGTTCGCAACGGCTGATCTTTGCCTTGCCCGCGATCTCGCCTAACGAATTCCGCGGCTCTGCGATCGTGAGCGCGCGTCGTGCGCTTAAACAACCGAATCGGCGCGGAAGGTCACTCGCTTCGCCCCGTTTACCGCATCTCGCGAACAGCGTCGTGCGCAGTCATCCAATCGTTTTACCGTCTCAATCATCTCGGCGTCGGTCGTTCTTGGATTGATCGTGCAAAGCCGCAAACAGCTCGCGCCTTTCACTTTCGTCGAGGTCAGAAACGCATAGCCTTCGTGCAGCATCGCATCCACCAGTCGACCCGGGAGCGCATCGTCTGCGCCAAAGCGGAAACAGACAACTCCCATTTGCGCGGGCGAAACGATTTCCCAGCCGGATTGATTCCGCAGCTCGCGCTCCGCAAGCTCAGCAAGCTCAAAGCCGCGGGTCACGGCTTCCCGAAACGCGGCCATGCCGAAGGTATTGATCGAGAGCCACAACTTGAGCGCGCGAAAACTACGCGTCAGCTGAATGCCTTGATCGCCGAAGTTCAGTTCCGCGCTGTCGCGATGCACCTCGCGCAAATAATCGGCGGTGACTCGAAAAGCGGAATGCAGGAGCGCGCGATCCCGCACCAGCACACAGCCGCATTCAAAGGGTTGAAAGAGCCACTTATGCGGATCGAGGGAAAGAGAATCCACGCGATCCAGGCCGCACAACTTCTCGCGACCGCGTTCGCAGATTACCGCCGCGGCGCCATAAGCTCCGTCGGCGTGCAGCCAGAGTTTTTCGTTTCGGCAGAATTCCGCCAGATCATCAATCGGATCGACCGCCCCCGTGCTCGTCGTTCCCGCATTTGCAATCACGCAGAGCGGCCGTCTTCCATCCACTCGATCTGCGTCGATCGCCTGTCGCAGCACACCGAGAGACAAACGCCCGCCCGCGTCGGACGCGAGCTTTCGACATTGCTCCGGCAAAAACCCGATGACGAGGAGCGCTCGTTCTACCGAGGAATGAGTCTGGTCAGAAAAATAAACCGTTCCCCGGGCAAGCTCTGCCGGAGAAACGCTCTGACGCGCCGCGACTAAGCCGATCAGATTGGCCGCCGATCCGCCGCTCGTAAGCAGGCCGCCGGCGCTCTCGGGCAACCTGCAAAAGCGCCGGAGCCACTCGATCACAAGCAACTCGATCGACGCCGCCGCGGAACCGCCGAGCCAGGTGCCGACAAAGACATTGAAGCCGGAGGCGAGCGCGTCGGCCATGGTACTGACAAAGTTTCCGGGGCTCGGAACGAAAGCAAAAAAACGCGGATGATCGACGTGAAGGTTATTCGGAAATACGTCGCGCTTTAGATAGGTGAGAAGCTCGCTCGGATCGCGCCCATCCTCCGGCGGTCCGGCTTCCAAAGATAAGCCCGCGGCATCCTTCGCGGCCAGCTTCGCCCCTACAGGTTGATCCCCGAGATTCTCGAAATGATCGACCAGAAGATCGATTACCTGGTAGCCGAAGCGCCGCATCTTTTCGGGTGACATCGAAAGAAGTGGCTCCGCAGCGGTATCTGGTTCGGACATGGGATGAATGATAAGTGCGAGTCAGAGCGTCTGCCAATCACACCGGTCGCTCGCATCAAACGCGAGGCGCAGGAGAACCGCGGCAGTTGCAAAAGCCCCGTAGCGGCTTGAAACGAACCGACACTTACACCTGCACGCCGCTTCCACAGGTGTAAGTGCAAGTTGAAGTGCACGTGCATCGGAGCGCGCGGCTACCGCCCCGTCTTTTCGGGCGTTGGACAGTCTCTAAAACTTCTTTTCGATCCCGAAGAAGACGAACCGCTGTCGCGGATCTTCCAACCCGACCGGATAACCAGCCGTGTTATTCGCGAAGGGCGGCGGATCGTCAAAGACGTTGAGAACTCCGGCGCGCAACGCCAACCCGCTTCGCCAATCCCAGCGAGCGGACGGGCCAGCTGGAGTTACCACAGTCTTTTTGTCGTTAGGCGCGCTCGCGCCTAAGTCCGGCCGCGCGCGCTCGCCGAAACGATAGCCCAGCGTGAGATCGAAGGTGGTCGAGTAACCCACGGTCCGATCGCCAAGCGCATCCGCATAGGAGTCGGTGTAGTTAAAAGTCGTGACGGCCTCGAAGCCTCCGATCTGCCATCCAACCTGCGCGCGGCTCCGGAGCCGCGGGCGCAGATAACTTCCCGCCAGGTCGCGGACCGGTTCGGCCGCGCTCGCCTGTTGCTCGAAGCTATCGATGAGCGCGCTGTTAGCTCGGAAAGTGAACCGCCCAACCGGCGTCGCCGGTGAGAGATACTCAAGCGTCGCATCGACACCCTGAACTTTGACGAACCCGAGATTTTGAAACTGCGTGTTCACGAGAAGCAGGTTGCCCGGAATGCCCAGCGCCTGATCGCTCGCGGAGGCGGGGGCGCGCTCCACTAATCCAGGAAAATCCGCTTCATGATCGATGATGAATTGCGGATCCAGACTCGCTATCGAGTTCTCTATCTTGATCCGAAAAAAATCCGCCGAAAACGTCAGCCCCGGCAAGATCGGCGGAGTGAAAATAAACCCCGCCGAGAAGTTATCGGAGGTTTCCGGGCCGAGGTCGGGGTTGCCGCCGGAAAGGATCTGCACGGAGCTGCTCTCGTCTTCCGGTGCTCCCGTGACAGGGAAGCGCGCGGTATCCTGCAGTTCCTGCGAAAAGGTGAGCGAGCCGGTGGAAGATTGAACCAGCGAAGGCGCGCGAAACCCGGTGCTGTAAGAGGCGCGCAGCAGAAGCCAATCCGGCAGCGGCCTCCAGGCGAGACCAAACTTCGGGTTCAACGTCGTTCCAAAATCGCTGTAATAATCGACCCGCGCGGCGACTTGGCCTTCGAGGCGATTCACGCCCGGCACTTCCATTTCCGCGGAAATCAGCGGCAGGTAAAACTCCAGAAAACCCGAGGCGACGTCGCGATCGCCGTCGGCGGAGGTGCTGTTAAGATCGATCACGTTACCGGACGCGGCGAAAGGATCGAAGTGATCGCGGAGCTGTTCGTAGCGGTATTCCAATCCAACCGCGCTCGCGACCTGACCGCCGGGAAGCTTGAAGAGCGGACCATCAAGTTTTGCGTCCGCGCCGAACAGCCGGCTTTCGCCGCTCCGCCTGGTTGTGACGAGGAGCGACTGAATGGTCGCAGGATTATTGATCTCGTTGCCGGCGCCGAAAACATTCAGGGCGGTGGCTGGATCCGGATCCGCCAGGGCCGCGATCACCGCCGAGCGGGAAAGATTATTCGCAGTTTCGACTTCGGCGTCGATCTCGCTGTAGAGCAGGGCGCTCTCCAGCTCCCAATCGTTAGGCAATCGCAGTTTGATTCCCGCCAGCCCACGATAGCTATCGCTCGTAATATCATCCATCCGCGGCCCGGCTTCCGTCACTCGATAGCGGAAGAAGACATCTTCACCGAAGGGATTAAACGGATTGGTCGCCGGCACCGAGATATCCTCGCCGTCGCCTTCGATCGGCGCCGGCGCGACCTGTTGCCGAGTGAAAATACGGCGATAACCGAACTCTGCAAAAAGGTCGACCTTCTCACTGACCGTGGTCTTGAGACGGGTGTAAACTCCGTAGCGTTCCGTCTCCGGCACGAGCGGCTGGAACGGTGCGCGATCGAAACGATTTCGTCCCGGGCTGAAGTCTTCAACTAAAGGCATGCCGTTGCTGTCCGCCGGCACGCGCAACGGATCACCGGTCTCCGGATCGAAAATCGTTCCCGGATTTCCCACCGAGCTGAGGAAACTGCTGCCGCCCTGGCGGGTCTGATCGATCGAGCGCGAGAAATAGCGGTCGGTTTGAAAGAGGGCGTTGCGATGAAAATAGTCCGCCACCAACACGACCTCGGTGCCGCGCCGTTCGTCAACGAACCCGCTCAGAACCGACGCCTGATATTCACCGGTATCCGAGTCGGTCGTGTTTCCGTAACCGGTGCTGACAAGTGTGCCGTTGAACTGTTCCAGGAACCGCACATTAACGACACCGGCGATCGCATCGCTCCCGTAGATCGGCGACGCACCGTCCAGCAGGAGATCGATCTGCCCGATCGCAGCCAGCGGGATCGAATTGAGATCGACGAAGGCCGTGATGCCGTTCTGCGCGAACGGGTAGGGAGCGAGCCGGCGGCCATTCAGGAGCACGAGCGTCGCATCCGGAGAGAGGCCGCGCAGAGCGATCGCAGCGCCGCCCGGAGCCAGGCTGTCGTTTTGATTTTCGGTAAAAGCGGGGCCGGAATTCTGGGGCAGCATTCGGGAGAAGTCGCCTAACGAGTCGGCGCCGCTGAACTCAATCGCCGAGCGGGAGAAAATCATTTCTGGGACGGTTGGTGGCGAGTCGCTCCGGATATTCGAGCCCGTAATGACGATCTGATCGACTTCCGAGGCATCACCGATCGACTCCTGCCCCTCTGCCGGCGCCTCGAAATTGAAGATGACGGTGAGAAAGAGAAAGGGGCGGAGCCAGCGAGAGCGCGACGGAGTCATCGCGCGAACATGACAGGACTGTAAGGCTGGGCAAGGGCCGCAACGAATTTGTTCACTATCTCGCCAGGCTCTGCGCCAGCCCAAAAAGCTCGGGATTCAACGGCTTTTGCCGGCCAACGATCTCGCCTAACGAGGTCGTGGTGATCTCGGCTCTTTGCATTCCCACGAGCACACCATGCTGGCCAGCGAGGAGATGGTCGGCTGCGGCCGCGCCCAGGCGAGTGGCGAGAATTCGATCAAAAGCAGTCGGCGCGCCGCCGCGCTGAACGTGCCCCAGCTTGGTCACGCGGAGCGAAAACTGGAGCCGCTCGTGATGCTGGCTAAAGTAATTCCTCAGCTTCTCGGCGTCGTAGGCCGCGCCCTCCGCCACCACCGCAAGCGCGTGAGATTTTCCGCGATCATAGGCCGCCAGCAGCTCGCTGGCGACGGTTTCCGGATCGCTCGGAACTTCCGGAATGACGATCGCGTCGGCCCCGCCGGCGAGACCGGACATGAGCGCGAGGTAGCCGCAATTCCGGCCCATCACTTCGACGAGAAAGCCGCGGCCGTGCGAGAGCGCGGTGACTTTCAAACGGTCGATCGCTTCCAGCGCGATGTTGAGCGCGGTATCGACTCCGATCGTGACGTCCGTCCCGCACAAGTCGTTGTCGATCGTGGAAGCGACACCGACAACGGGAACGCCGCGTCGGGCGATGTCGTACGCGCCGGCCTGGGAGCCGTTCCCGCCGATCACGATCAGCCCTTCGACCCCGTTTTTACCTAACGACTTCACCGCTTTCGTGACTCCGGCCTCGGATTGAAATTCGGCACAGCGCGCGCTCCCCAAAATCGTGCCGCCGAGCTGGATGATTCGTCCCACATCACGCGCTCCGAACTGGACAAAATCTTCCTCGATCAATCCCGCATACCCGTGGCGCACCGCGTAAACTTCCGCTCCGTGAAAAATGGCGCGCCGGGTGATGGCGCGGATGGCGGCGTTCATTCCGGGCGCGTCGCCGCCGCTGGTCAGAAGTGCGATTCGTTTCATGATCCAGCGAAGAAGATGAGTGGCTGAATCAACCAAGCAACCGGTTCGTCGCGGATGGTCGCGCCGCTGGCGGAGTCAGCCAGGATCGCAGACCCATAAGATTCACAAGGCGGTTGCGACGGACGACGTTTACATCTTTCTCGGCAAACCGCTTCGCTCGCTCGGCAAAGCCTGGACTTCGAACCCTCGGTCAGGCAGGATGCGCGGATGCTGCAAAACTTTTATCTCCCGTTGCTTTCCGTCCACAATGCGGTGCGTTGGCTGGCTCTGGCCGCCGCTTTGATTGCGATTGTCGTTGCCTTCTCCGGCTGGAGCGGCGCGAAGCCAGCTGGGCCAAATCTGCGTCGATCCAGCGTTCTCTTTGTCATCATCATGGACATTGAATTCCTGCTCGGACTTTTGCTCTACTTCGGCGCGAGCCCGATCACGCGTGCGGCGCTCGCGAATTTTGGCCAGGCGATGAAACAGCACGAGCCGCGATTTTTCGCGGTCGAACACAGCCTTCTCATGTTTCTCGCGGTGATCTGCGCCCATCTCGGCGCGGCCCTCGCGCGCAAGGGCAAGACCGAGCTGAGAAAATATCGCGGCGCGGCGCTTGCATTTAGTGTTTCGCTTCTTTTGATGCTCGCAGCGATTCCGTGGTGGCGGCCGCTGCTCCGTCTCGGCTCCTGATTCGCTCGCTCAGGGCCGCTCCAACCAAATGACTGAGGGGAGCGGCCAGAATTCCGGCGGAGGAAACTATTTTAAATCCCGAGCGCCTGCCGCAGCGGTGATGGTTTCGCGACCAGGTCGGCGAGCGAATATTGATCGAGCACGGCGAAGAAGGCGGCCGCCGCTTCATGCAGCACGCCCTGCAGCCGGCAGACGAAACGGATTCGACACGGCCCTTCTCGTCTCTTCGTGCATTCGATCACGGTATCGCTTTCTTCTCCAAGGCGAATGATGTCGCCGACGCCGATTTGATCGGCCGGCAGGGCGAGGGTGAATCCGCCGCCGATTCCGCGATAAGTCTGCAGGTAGCCATTGCGGCCAAGGTCGTGCACGATCTTGACCAGGTGATGACGCGAAATGCCAAATGCTACTGCCACTTCCTCGACTGTCACCCGGTTCGGGCTCCTCAGCGCGACGTGCATGAGAACGCGGAGAGAATAGTCGGAATAGGCACTTACTTGCATTGGAGCGGGTCGTTGAAGTGAAGAACAGAAATCAATGGACGCGTTCCGCCTTACATTCGTCCGCAGTTAGCGTGAACGATTAAACCATTGAAGAATGAGGCCGCCGTTTTGCGATCTGTGAGCGACTCCTTTAAGACGGGCAGATAACGAGCTACGAGCAGGCTCGGAACAGAGCGCAACCAACAGCGGAAGTCTTTTTGCAGCAAAGCGATGGAGGAATGCCAGGGGTTTTGCCGCGACCCAATCAAGCGCCCAGCGGCAACCGGCTGCGCCATCTCTCTTCTCATAGGAGCACGATGAACGAAAAGAGCTACGCTGCAACAAATATGTATTCAAAATATATATTTATGTGCTACGTGTATAGCACCATGAAAAACATCACTCCTGAAACTGCTGTCGGCGAAGTGGTCCGGGCTTTTCCGGCTCGCTCCCGCATCTTCGAAAACCTTGGCATCGACTACTGCTGCGGCGGGAAGCATTCCCTGGGCGAGGCCTGCAAGGCAAAAGGACTCGATCCCGCGACGGTCGTCGCGATGTTATCCGCGCTCGATAATTCCAGCAGGGAAACGCAGGCCGATCCCGACACGCTCACGCTGAGCGAACTTTGCGATCACATTCAGCGGGTTCACCACGGCTATCTGCGGGAGGAGTTACCGCGGCTAGATTTCATGACCCGAAAGGTCGCTGCTACTCATGGCGACGCCGAGCCGCGGCTGCGCGACGTGCGAAATCTCTTTGAAATTTTCAGCAAGAAAGTCTGTGCCCATACGGAGAAGGAAAACGACGAAGTCTTTCCGGCCATCCGCCAGTTGGAAACTGCGACTGACAAACGCAACTCCGTTTCGGCGCTGAAAGCCGAGTTTGATACACTGGAATCGGAGCATCTCAACACCGGAGCGGCCCTCGGCCGATTCCGCGAACTGACCGACGGCTATACGGCCCCGGACTGGGCCTGCAACACGATGCGCGCACTCTACGACGGTTTGCGCCAGATGGAGAGGGACATGCATCAGCACATTCACGAGGAGAACAATGTCCTCTTCCCACGAGCGCTCGCCATTTCCTGACGATTCAATTATCTACGGTTAGCTGAGAAGCTTTCGACGCGACCTCGTCAGGCGCTATGTCAGGCGAGCGTAACCCCTCCATAGGTCTCGCGAATGATGTGTTGCACCACCTCTTTCAAGTCCTGTGTCTTCTCCCAGACGGCGAGCTGTCGATCGGCGCCCGTGCCTTGGCGCATGATGCGTTCGATGTGCGCCATCTCCGCATGGCTATCCAGCTCGTCCACTTCTGTCGCGACGAAACCGAGCATCTCATCGAGTAACTCCCGTTCATTCACTTCGCAGCGTCGGCCGAAGTCTATCAATTTGCCGTCGATCCCATAGCGCGAAGCGCGCCAACGATTTTCCTCGAGGAGCCGGCGCGGGTAACTCCGGAAAGTCACGTTCTGGTCACGCAACTTTTGCAGCTTCGACACAATCGCCTGCATCAGAGCAGCGAGCGCGATCGTGTCATCGACCCGGGATTGCGCGTCGCAGATGCGGAACTCGATCGTGTCGAAGAACGGATGCAAGCGGATGTCCCACCAGATCTTCTTCGCGTTATCGATACAGCCGGTCATGATCAGTAGCTTCAGGTACTCTTCGTACTCGGAGAGACTCTCGAAGGAATCTGGAATGCCAGTTCGGGGAAAACGCTGAAAAATCATGTGTCGATAAGCCTTCAGCCCGGTCTTCTGGCCCAACCAAAAGGGCGAGTTCACCGAGAGCGCGTAAATGTGCGGCAGGAAGTAGCGCGCCTGATTCAAGACATCGATCGCTTCCTCCCGATCCGGAATCCCAACGTGCACGTGCAGGCCAAAGATGAGGTTGGCGCGCGCGATCTGTTGCATGTCGTTGACGATGGTTGCGTAACGTTCATCAGCCGTGATCAGCTGATCCTGCCAGTGCGAAAACGGATGCGTCCCCGCCGAAGCGATCTTCAAACCCCCATGCGCAGCGACAGAAGCAAGCTGGCTGCGAAGATCGATCACCTGTTGGCGGACCGCTTTGATATCGCTGCAAACGTCGGTCCCCAACTCCACGACCGACTGATGCATTTCCGCTTTGACACGCTCCTTCAGAAGCATCTTCCCCTTCGCGAGGATCTGCTGGATGTGAGAAACGAGCTGGCCCGTTTCCGGATCGATAATCTGAAATTCCTCCTCGATCCCAAGTGTGAAAGTGTGCGCTCTATTTCTCATGTTGGCTCAGTTCCGCAATGACTTCGGCGGGAGTCCAGCGGTTGCCCCGCCAGATCTTCGCGATTTTCCCCTGCCGATCGACCAACGCCGTAGCCAGGCTGTGCGTGATGCTTCCCCCTTCGGGCTGGACGAGAATGGAAAAGGCTTTTGTCAGCTTGTCGACCTCCGCCGGTTTGCCGGTGGCGAACTCCCAAATCGCGGGATCGGCGCCTTCACGCTCCGCATACCGTTCGAGAACTTCGGGCGTATCGAACTGCGGGTCGAAGGTAATGCTGAGCAGTCGCGAGCCAGCGAGCTCGTTAGGCGTAGCCTTGATCGCCTTCTGCAACTCCGCAAAATTTGCGGACATTCGGGGGCAGAAATTCGGGAGAGGACAGCGTGTGAAAATGAAAGTGAGGACAAAGGGATGACCCCGATAGCTCTCGAGATTCAGAGGCTTTCCCGCCTGATCGACCAACTGAAATGCCGGCATCTGGTCGCCCTCGCGAAGCCGTGATGATCTCGACTCGGCGACTGCCGCAGTGGGCGCAGCCGTCGGCAGATGCAGCGTCGCCGGGTCGATTTTCCGGATCTGCCCGATCCAGGAATCGCGCTGGGTCACGTTGAGTTGAAAAGAAATCGCATCGCCCACCTCGAGGCCGGCGAACTCCTTTGGCTCGCGCACTTCGAACGGCATCGTCATCGACGGCATGAAACCTGGAATGTCTTCATGTTCGATGTCGATCGTCTTGTGATCCGGCGGGAGGCCGCGAATCAGACCGCGTCCCTGGTAGTGATGCGTCGACTCAGTGGCCTGTTCGGATTTGTCTCCGCAGGCTGTAAAGAGGCAGGTCGCGATCAGAGCCAGCGCGATGCTGCGCGCGGTGCGGGCAGAACGGGGGGTTGGTCGAAGCAGTGATGCGTCAAGCATAAGGCCAAAGAGACATCAGAAATCTCGGCCAGACCTTGACTTGGATCAAAGCCTCGCCCTCTCCGGCTCCTCAAACTGCGCGTCATGAGAAACAAGTTCAGCATTTCACTCTCCGTCCTGGGACTGGGTTGCAGCGCCCTCCTCCTTTCCATCGCAGGCTGTTCACGTGCGCCCGAAGCGCCGCCCAAGGAGATCAAAATTACCGCGAACGACAAAATGAAGTTTGACCTCACGGCCTTCGAAGTGAAGCCCGGGCAGAAGGTCTCCGTCACCCTCACGAATGTCGGCACATCCCCGAAAGCTTCGATGGGGCACAACTTCATCCTTCTGAAACAGAACGTGAACGTGCAGAAGTTTCTCGATGATGGATCGATGCACGCCGGCCAGGATTACATCGCGCCGGACTTCGCCAAGGATGTGATCGCGCACACCAAGCTGCTCGGACCTGGTGAAAGCGACACCATCACTTTTACGGCTCCCTATGTGGCCGGTGATTATGTCTTCCTCTGCGCTTTCCCCGGCCACTATGCCGCCGGGATGCACGGTCTCATGACTGTGAAGCAGTAACTGCGGCCAGCCTACAACAGCACCTACTCCAGATGATCATGAAACCGTATCAACTAGCCTCTATCATCGGCCTGAGCCTTTCCCTTGCCGCCTTCAACGGCTGTAACAAGGAGAGCGGCAATAGCAAAGCCAAGCTGTCCAGTGACGACGCCGCCAACGCGCAAGCCTCCTATGTGCCGCCGGGACAATTGGACGAGTATTATCTCTTCTATTCCGGCGGTCATTCTGGCCAGGTCTTTGTCGCGGGCCTCCCTTCGATGCGGCATATCACGACCATCCCGGTCTTCGCCCCCTACCCGGGGACCGGTTACGGGTTCGATGTCGAGACGAAGAACATGCTCGGCGGATACACCTGGGGCGATGTGCATCATCCCGGCCTTTCGCAGACCAAAAGCGAGTACGACGGTCGCTGGCTCTTTGTAAACGACAACGCCAACAACCGGGTCGCGCGGATCGATCTGCGCGACTTCAAGACCAAGGAAATCCTCGGCCCGATCCCGAACTCCATGGGTAATCACGGCTCGTCCTTTGTCACTGAAAACACCGAGTATATCCTGGTCGCGACGCGTTTCTCCGTGCCGCTTCCGAAAGGCCGCGTGGCCGATCCGAATGATTACGCCACGCAATTCAACGGGATGGTGAGCGGAATCAAAGTCGATCCGCAAAGCGGGAAGATGTCGGTCGGCTGGCAGATCCTCACCCCGCCATTTGATTGGGACCTTGGCTCGACTGGGAAAGGTCCGAGCAGCGGCTGGGCTTTCTGGACGTCCTATAACACCGAGATGGCGCACACCGTTCTGGAAGCGAACGCTTCCCAGAAAGATCGCGATCTGGCTGCGGTGGTGAACTGGCGAGCCGCCGAGAAAGCGGTCGCCGAAGGCAAGGCCACAATGATGGATAACGTGCCGGTGATCGACCCTTCGAAAGTGCCGGGAGTTCTTTATTTCGTGGCGATCGCAAAATCGCCACACGGTATGGATGTCGATCCCAGCGGCAAGTGGGTCGTGGCGGGCGGCAAACTCCAGCCGACGACGACGGTGATTAACTTCGAGAAACTGCGACACGAGATCGATGAAAAGGATTTCGAGGGCGATTTCCGCGGTATCCCGATTGTGAAGCATGATGACGTGGTGGAAGGCGAGGTGCCGGTTGGCCTGGGACCGTTACACACGCAATACGACGGGAAGGGAAACGCCTACACCTCTCTCTTTATCGACTCGCAGATCAGCAAGTGGAAACTTCCGCCTTGGACGGATGACGAGAAGAAAGACCTTTCCAAAGTCGTGCTCGATAAGATTCCGGTTCATTACAGCGTCGGTCACCTTGTCGTGGCCGGTAGTGATACCGCACACCCTTACGGGAAATGGCTGGTCTCGATGAACAAGCTTTCAAAAGGCCGCCACCTGAGCGTCGGGCCCGCGCAGCCGGAAGATAGCCAATTGATCGATATCACCGGCGATAAGATGAAGATGGTTTATGAAGCCTTCACCGAGCCCGAGCCGCACTTCGCGCAAGTCCTGAAAGCCGACAAGATCAAACCGATCGAAGTCTATCCTAAGGATGAGAACAAAGATCCTAACGCGATCTGGGAATCCAGCCAGGCTGGCCAGACACGCAACGGGAACGAAGTTGTTGCCAAGCTGACCGCGATTCGGAGTCGATTCGTGCCCGATCGGATCGACGCAAAAGTCGGTGACACACTGACGATACACGTGACTAACATCGAGCAATCGCCGGATATGATTCATGGCTTCGGCGTGGTCGAGAATAATGTGAACCTAACGATAGATCCCGGTGAGACCAAGACGCTGCAAATCAAGCTGACCAAGCCGGGAGTATTCCCCTTTTACTGCACCAACTTCTGCTCCGCGCTCCACCAGGAGATGCAGGGTTACCTGGTGGTGAAGAACGAAGGAGCGACCGAACCTGCGACCGAGTCGGTTAATCCCGGCGCGATCCCACCAGCGCCGAAGACTGATGCGGTAGATGGCGAGAAAGCCGTCCCGGCGACCGAGTTGCCCGCTGTGCCCGGCAACACGCCACCGCCGAACACGACTCCCGCAAGCACGAGCTCGGCCGCACCGCAGCCAACACCTTAGCCAAGGATGCAACCCGCGCGCGCCGTCCGGTGCGCGCGGGTTGTCATCACTCCAAAGGAAGATCATGCCTACTTTTCTGAATCGTGAGTTTCGATTCCTGCACAAGGCGCTCAACCTCCGGTCGCGTCTCTGCCTGGTCGCCGCCGCGATCGCCGTCGCGTGTTCGGTGTTCTTTCCCCTTTGGAAGCTATACCTCGTTGCACCGCAATATTCCGGCGGCCTGACGATGAAAATCTACGCCTACAAAATTCATGGAGGCGGCCTGAACGGCAACGACATCAACGAGATTAACAATCTCAATCACTACATTGGGATGAAGGCAATCGATCAGGCTGACTTCACCGAGATGCAGATCATGCCTTTCATGTTTGGCGTCTTCATTCTGCTCGCCCTGCGTTCGGCCGTTTTCGGTGAAATAAAAGGGGTGGTCGATCTCTTCGTGCTTGCTTCTTATTTCGGCGCCTTCTCTATCGGCGCCTTCTATTACCGGCTGTGGTGGTACGGGCATCATCTCGACCCGAAAGCGCCGGTGCACATTGAACCTTTCACGCCTCTTATTTTTGGCACGCAAAAGATCGCGAACTTTACTCAGTCAAGTTACCCCGAGCTCGGCACCTATCTGCTCTGGGTTTTCATGGCGCTGCTCCTCCTCGCCATCTGGTTTTCGCGGAAGGAGAAGATGCTCGCGCCATGATCTTTTGGGACGAAGTTCTGGAAAGCGCGCAGGCCGGGCGCGCGGGTAATCCCGCCCTCGCGACGTTTCTCAGGCGACTCTCGTCAAGCCATAATCTGTTTTTGGTGAACGCGCCGAAAAGAACCTGGGCCGGTTCGCGTGCTCCAAAGGTCCTGGCGTTGCTGCTTCTCGCCCTCACGAGCGAGGCATCTGCTGCCACGCTTCAGCAACAGATCAATGGCGCTGCGCCTAACGAAAGTATCTTGGTTCCGGCCGGCATTCACCCCGGACCGCTCACAATCGGAAAACCCCTCACCCTGATTGGCGCCTCGGGCGCGGAAATTCGCGGTAACGGCTCCGGCAATGTCATCACAATCACGGCCAATGACGTAACTCTGCGCGGCTTCCGCATCACCGGGTCGGGCCTGCGATTGTCGGACGACAACGCCGCGGTTTTCGTCGCCGGCAATCGCGCCACGATCGAGAACAATTCGATCGAGAATTCGCTCCACGGCGTTTACCTGAAAAAGGTCCACGACTGCCGGGTCATCGGAAATCGGATTCAGGGTAAGAGTACGCTCCTCACTTCAACAAAGCCAATCGACCAAACCCTCACGGCGGGCGTTGGCGACCTTTGCGAAGTGCCGCTGAATCAAAACGAACGCGGCAACGGCATCCATCAATGGAATTGCGAAAACAATTTGCTTGCCGCGAACGAGATCAGCGAGACGCGCGACGGTCTTTACTTCTCCTTCACCAACCACACGCGCGTCGAACGTAACCGCGTGCATCACGTCCGCTACGGGCTGCACTACATGTATTCCGACAACAATGTGTTTGAGAACAACACCTTCTCGGAAAATGCGGCCGGCGCGGCGGTCATGTTCTCGAAGGATATTTTGATTCGCGGGAACAAGTTCAGCGATAACCGGGGCTCGCGCGCCTACGGGATTCTCTTTCAATCCGATGATCGGGTGCGGGTCGAAGGAAACGTCATTCGCAACAATGCCGTGGGGCTTTCCTTCCAGCAGGCGATCGATTTCGTCGTTAGGGGAAACGACGTCAGCGGGAATTACATTGGGGTTCGTTTCTACGGCAACTCCGACGGCAACGCCTTTACCGAAAATCGGTTTGCGCAAAACCTGCACCCGGTCGATGCCGCGGGCGCAGGCTCGGACAATCACTGGGCGGTCAATGGTACCGGCAATTTCTGGAGCGGCCAGGAAGCCTTCGATTTGAATGGCGACGGGATTAACGATCTGCCGCATCGCGAACTCGATCTGTTCGGAGCGCTCCGTCGCGATCTCCCCGCGATCGGCCTGCTTTCCGCGAGCCCGGCAGTGACGCTGCTCCGTTTTGCTAACGAACGCGCCGCCCTCCCGGGCCTTGCGTCAATTGAAGATCCCTCGCCTTTAACGGCAAATTTTTGGACGATTCGCGCACAACGCGCGGTGAAGCAGGCCACGAACGCGCGATGACTTCTGGCGCCGCTTTTTACTGGGTAGCACGCTGCTGGCGATCGTCGTTCCACCGTTTCGAACTTTCCCGAACCTTCCGGACCTGCCCGCAATCCTGTCACAGTGGAAACACCGCAACCGGCACGCGAGACGCGTCCATAACTCCGCCATGATCGTCGCTACCGATCTCAGCAAGCGCTATGGCCGCAAGGAGGTTCTGCGCGGACTTTCCTTCGAGGCGCGTCCCGGCGAAATTACGCTGCTCGTCGGCGCAAACGGCGCGGGCAAAAGCACCACGATGAAAGTGCTTGCCGGTCTCGCCGCGGCCGATGGCGGCGCCGCGACCATTGTGAGTCATGACCTCAGGCTGGCGCGGCGCCAGGCGCAACGTGCGCTCAGTTACCTGCCACAAAATCCGGATTTCCATCCGCGCCTGACGTCCGCGCAGGTCCTCGAGTTTTATCGCCGTCTCCGCGGGGGAGAGCGCCACCGCGTTGCGACTGTCCTGGAGGAGCTTGGCCTAACGAGCATAGCCGGAGACCGGACCGGAATGCTCTCGGGAGGTCTGCGCCAGCGGCTCGGAATTGCCCTTTTGCTTTTGCCGGATGCGCCGGTGCTACTGCTCGATGAGCCGGGTCTGAGCCTCGATCCGGCCTGGCGCGATCGACTGCGAGAAATCCTCCAGGGCGAAGCGGCTCGCGGGAAAGCCGTGCTGATGGCCACGCATCTGATCGCGGAATGGAATGGCGTCGCGCACCGTTGCCTGCTGTGCGCGGAAGGAAGAATCGATCGCGAGCTCGATCCATCGGATTTGCCTAATGATTTCAATATGCTTTCGGACAACGCACTCCTCGGTGGAAGTGACAGCGTTCCCGACCTTCGGAATTTTTCGGGAACGGATTCCATCTCCCGGGACGCTGGAGCAGAAATGCGATTCCGCGACGAACCGAGATCGACACGCGAGACGCGCGCGCTCCCGGAGGTATGGCCATGACCGGATCGAGCATTCAATCGGTCGGGACGGCCTCGCTGCCTGCAGCCATGGGCGCAATCCTGCTTCGCGAACTGCATGCCGCTTTTCTTAACCGTTACCTTCAGGTTTTCTGCCTGCTCGCTCTGGCCGGCGGCATCGGCGCAGCCTTTTTTCCGGAGACGGGAGACGGCGCGCCGCTCCTGCTCCTGCAAATGACGCTTTATTTCGTCTCACTCTTTGCCGTGCTCATCGGAACCAGCAGCGCGCGCGCCGAGAGTCAGGAGTGGCCGCTCCTCTTTGCCGCGCCGATTCCCCGCTCGACACTCCTTCTTGGCAAGTTTTTCGGTCTCACCCTCACCTTCGCGGGTCTGCTCGCCTTGTGCTTCGCGCCGACTTTATTCGTTAGGTCGATTGACGCGACGTTGCTTTTCCTCTACGGCCACGCGCTCACAG
>JAICMR010000188.1 GCA_025929155.1 Chthoniobacterales bacterium
GATGATTGTTGTCCAACCCACTCCCGGCGGCCTTCGCCTAACAGAGAGAGGCTCGGCTTATCTCCAGTTTGTGGAGTTTCGAGGCTCATTTGATGTGGTTCACTTTCGTTACGGCCCGTCTGTTCATCTTCCTCAGCTTCCAACCCCGCCTCGCGGCGACGCTGTTGAGGTCGTGTTCCGTCGTGAACAATCCAACTCGACGGGTGGGACTCTCACCCACGTTCATGCCAGCTTCCCCGGCGCAGGCTCTGTTGCCTCCTGTAAAAGTGTTTCGTGGTAGTTTGGAGCGCGGACAACCTTTCCGCTCCGGAAAGCTCCACAAAATCACCTTTGCTCTGCCCGGGTTTTATGTAACCTTTTGGCACTGTAACGGCATTGACGAAAGTCAATGGTATGACTGGACCCAATTCTAATACAATATCTCGGCTAGCACGGTTCCTGCTGCCAACAGCGTGATATGTTAGCGCGCCTGTCCAAAATAGCTGCGGTCATGGTGATCGGACTGGCGCTTGTGTCCCAGGGGCTCGCTTTATCCACTGCCCCGATCAGCGCTGCTCAACAGGCCGCCGTCACCTGCTGCGCTACCGGCTGTTCCAAGTGCGGTTCAACTTCCTGCTGCGCAGCCTCATCAGAGAATCGCGCGCCCGCCGCGCCCGCAACGGAGCGTGGTGCCTCGCAAGAGTTGCAGGCGCTCGCGGTGACGTTTCCCAAGCTCCTCACGCTCGACGCTCCGCCGCTCCACAATTTTTCCACTCCCGCCGCTTCAGCGGCCCTGACGGACGGAACAGTTCCCATCTTCCAACGGAACTGCTCCTTTCTGATCTGATCTTCCTTCTTCCCCGCCCGTAGTGTGCCCGCATCCGGCGCACCGTACCCACGTCACGTCCGTTTTCGTCAGCATTGTCCTATGAAATACGCATTTTTATTTTTGCTCGCTGGTTTCGCCACGCTCCAACCGTGGTTGGCAGCGGACGCCGACTCCCCGACACACCGATACACCGACCCGCCCACACTTTCGCTTGAAGCGGTCTTGCGCGATGTGCTCGCCAACAATCCTTCGCTCAAGGCCGCTCGTGCCAATTGGGAAGCCGCGAAGCAACGCGTGCCGCAAGCCCGCGCCTGGGACGGTCCGCGCGGCGGATTCGACACTGTCGCGGGCCGCTTCGTCGACGTCGCTCGCAACTCGTTCACCGACCAAAAGCTGATGCTGGAACAAACCGTCCCGGTCACAGGCAAGAATCGTCTGCGCGGCCAGGCGGCCGAGGCCGAAGCGATCGCTGCTTATCAGGACATGAAGCGCCGCGAGCTTGATTTGATCGCTAAAGCCAAGGCCGCTTTCTATCGCCTCGCCAATGCGAACGAACAGCTTCGGATCATAGATTCGAACCTCGAATTGCTTCGCCAATTTACGCGCACAACCAGATCGAAATACGAAGCGGGAACCCGGCCGCAGTCGGATGTGCTCACTGCCGAAACCGAAGCCAGCAAGCTCGAAGAGTCGCGATTCGATATCATTCATCAAATTTCCGACGCGCAGTCGCAGCTGAATGTCCTCATGAATCGCCCGGCCCAGTCTGCCGTCGCGAACCCGATCGCGCTCGGCTTTCCCGAGTTCCATCTTCAGTTGATCGAGCTTCAGTCGCTGGCTCTGACCAACCGCCCGGAAATCCTGAGCGCCGGCCGAAGGATCGAAGCCGCCAAAGCCCGTTTGGAAGCCGCCCGCCGCGAATGGATTCCGGAACCAAGCCTCCGGGTGGAAGCCAGCCGCTACAATGATGCCGGCCAGGGGATCAGCGAACTCAGCGCCGGCGTCTCCGTCAATATTCCGTGGTTGAATCGCAGGAAGTACAAAGCCGCCATCGAAGAAGCCAGCCAGATGAAAGCCAGCGCCGAGTACGAGTTGGAAGCCGCGCGCAACGACACTTCAGGAATGGTCCGCGATGCGCTGACGAAGGCCGAAACATACCACCACCACACCGAACTCTTTCGCGACCGCATCCTGCCGCTGGCTCGGCAGAGCGCTTCCGCCACGCGGCTCGCCTACGAAACCGATAAAACCTCTTTCCTCAACCTCATAGAGTCCCAACGCACCCTCCAGGAAGCGGAAGGCATGTACTGGAGCCACCTGGCAGATTACCTCACTGCTTTGGCCGAACTCGAGTCCATCATCGGAACCGATCTCAATCACGCCCGCACTCACTCACACCCATGAACACTCGTTTCTCCAATACCCCGGCACGCTGTCACCCCGTCACTCCGGCTCTCCATCACTCCGGCTCTCCATCACTCCGGCTCTCCGACAGCCCGATACACGCGTTAGCAACGCTCCTTACTCTGACCCTGCTGCTGCTCGCCCTCGCCAACGGCTGCAAACCATCCGCCTCCAGCGACAAGCCTGATAATGTCGAGTACTACACCTGCACGATGCATCCGTCCGTCAAATCTCAGGATCCAAATGGGAAATGTCCCATCTGCGGTATGGACCTGGTGCCCGTCATGAAGAAAGGCGCTGCGCCTTCCACCAATTCACTCAACCCCCGCATCTCCGTCTCGCCCCCTCAGCCTCCCGAAACTCCCGGCGAGTTCACTGTGCCCGTCGAACGCCAGCAGCAAATCGGCGTTACCTACACCACAGTCTCCAACCACCCGTTTGCTCTTACCATTCGTGCCGTGGGCACCGTCGCCTACGACAAGCAGCGCCACTGGGACTACGTCGCCCGAGTGGATGGCTACATTCAAAAGCTCTCAGTCTTCTCTCGCGGTGAAATCGTCGAAAGAGACGCGCCGCTTCTTACCCTCTACAGCCCGGACCTGCTCACCACTCAAAATGAATTTGTGGATGTCTTGCGCACACGCGACGAGACCGCGAACAAAGGTGACAAAGCCGTGCTTGAAGGAATGCAGCGGCTCGTCGACTCCGCCAAAGAACGGCTTCGCCTTTGGAACATCAGCGACGACCAGATCGCCGAACTCGAAAAAACTCGCAAACCGCACGAGTTCCTGACACTCAAATCGCCATTCAAAGGTGTCGTCCAGGACTTGGGCGTTGACCAGGGCCGCCGCGTCATGACCGGCGATCATCTCGTTGATATTGCCAACCTTTCCGTGGTTTGGGTCTGGGCGCAGTTCTACGAGAACGAAATCCCTCTTCTAAAAAAGGACCTGCCAGTGACAATCACTGCCAGCGCGTATCCGGGCGAAACCTTCAATGGCAAAATCTCTCTCGTCGATCCTTTCCTGAACGAGGCGTCCCGTACTGCGCGTGTCAGGATTGATGTCGATAATCCCGAGTTTCGTCTCCGCCCCGAAATGTACGTCAACATGGAATTGCATCTCGACATGGGCCAGGGCCTCGCCGTTCCCACCTCCGCCGTGCTTCCAACCGGCCAGCACAATATCGCGTTCGTTGATAAAGGCGAAGGCAAGCTCGAACCGCGCTTCGTCGAACTCGGCCGCAAATACGGCGGCGTTTACGAACTGAAATCCGGACTGAAAGAAGGCGAGCGGATCGTCAACAGCGCGAATTTTTTGATCGATGCCGAGGCGAAAGTGCAGGGAGCGTTGAGAGCGTGGTGAAAGAAAGAGACGGGGAATGGGTGTGTCGGAGTGTCGGTGATGAAGAAGAATGCGGAACTGAATAACCATAAAGAAAAGGATGCGAATCTATGCCATTAATCAGACATTTCAGGGAACTCACCGAACAAACCTTCGCTGAAATTGACGCCGCGTACGAAAAGGTCCTCGGCCAAATCGTCAGGATGGTGGACCAACCCGAAAAGTGGCTCATCAAATTGCGAGGAGATCACAATGTCTGACTCCCCGACACCCCGTTTCTCCGACTCTCCGACTCCTGCCGATTACTCTTCCGAGTCGCCGACACCCCGACACCCCGACACCCGTCGCCGCCCCTTCCTCCTCGAGCGCATCATCGAGGCCAGCGCTCGCAATACTTTCTTCGTCC
>JAICMR010000182.1 GCA_025929155.1 Chthoniobacterales bacterium
AAATATGTCGATCCTCCCCGGCTATCGACGTAGGCAGTAATGGGCTGGCTTCCTTCCCCACGTAGGCGACTGATGCTCGGAAGAAGCCGATGCACCAAAGCTTCATCGATCGTTCCGGTGACGTAGAGTGCGCGAGCTGCGTTCTCGCGAAACTCCGGCAGCGCGGGCATCGCTGAAATTATTTTCCAGCGGAACGCAATCGGGCTGCCGAAAGATTTCCGGGAGGAATCACGCTGCGCTTTGCGTCCGGCACAAACGCTCGCTTAAATAGATCCTGATAATATGCGCGCATGTTACCCCGATACCGCATCGCCGCGCGCGAAAGATTTTCTTGGACTATCTGCCCGGGACTTTGGGGCTTTAGCTGATCCAAATATGGTTCGTCAGGCCCCACGCGCACATACTGAGCGGAACACCGAAACAAGTCAACAACGGTCTATTGAGCCATCTTCTCGCACCAAATCGTCGAGAATACGGATCCTCCGGGTTTCCTCTGGTCACCTGTCGAAAAAGGCGTTATCGAACCGGGGTTTCGATGACTCTGCTCCCCGCCCTCAAACAACACTTCGGCTACGATACGTTTCGCCCTTTGCAGGAGCAGATCGTGCGCGATGCGCTTAGCGGGCGCGATGTCTTCGCGCTCATGCCAACTGGCGGCGGGAAGTCGCTCTGCTTTCAGCTGCCCGCGCTTCTCCGTCCTGGCCTAACGATCGTTGTTTCGCCGCTCATCTCGCTGATGAAGGACCAGGTCGACGCGCTTCGGGCGAGCGGCGTGCCGGCAACGTTCCTAAACTCGACGCTCGATGCCACGGAAGCGCGCGCGCGTTTGCGCGGGCTCTATAACGGCGAATTTCGCCTGCTCTACGTCGCGCCCGAGCGGCTCATGCTCGCGTCGTTCATCGAGAAGGTGAAAGAATGGAACGTCGCCCAGATCGCAATCGACGAGGCGCATTGCATCAGCGAATGGGGCCACGATTTCCGCCCGGAATATCGCGAACTAAAAAAGCTGCGCGGACTGTTGCCTGACGTTCCGATCATAGCACTGACGGCGACGGCGACGGAGCGGGTGCGGGAAGACATTCTCGAGCAACTCAAATTGCGCGACCCGCAGGTTTACGTCGCCAGTTTTGACCGGCCGAACCTGACCTATCGCGTCGTCCCAAAGGCGTCGCCTTTCGACCAGCTCCTTGCTTTTCTGGGCGAGCGGCCTAACGAGAGCGGGATCGTCTATTGTGCGAGCCGGAAATCCGCTGACTCGATCGCGAGCAAGCTGAACGCGGCCGGCGTTCCGGCGAAGCCGTATCACGCCGGGCTCGAGCCTAACGAGCGCGCGGCGAATCAGGAGGCGTTTCTGCGCGACGACGTCCGGGTGGTGAGCGCGACAATCGCCTTCGGGATGGGGATCAACAAACCAAATGTGCGCTTCGTCGTGCACTACGATTTGCCGAAAAACATCGAGAGCTACTACCAGGAAACCGGCCGCGCCGGGCGCGATGGTTTGCCAAGCGAATGCGTCCTTCTTTTCAGCGCGGGCGATGTGATGAAGCAGACCCGCTTCATCGACGAGAAAAGCGAAAGCGAAGCGCGGATCGCGCGCGAGCAACTGCGCCAGATGGTGCACTACGCCGAGACACGTGAATGCCGCCGGACCACGCTCCTGCGCTACTTCGCGGAGGAACGGCCTAACGAACCGTGTAACGGATGCGATAATTGCCTGAATCCTCAGGAGACATTCGACGGCACGATCGCGGCGCAGAAGTTCATCTCCTGCGTGCTCCGGATTCAGCAGCGAAGCGGATTCGCCTTTGGGCTGAATCACATCGTGGAAGTCCTCACGGGCGCCGACACGGAAGCGATCCGGCAGCGCGGGCACCACGAGATTTCCACCTACGGAATCGGAAAGGAATTGAAGCGCGAAGCCTGGCAGGCGCTCGGGCGCGAGCTCTTGCGGCTCGGGCTGGTGGAAGTTGCGCCCGGAAAATTTGCCACGGTCCAGGTGACCGCGGCCGGTCGCGAAGCCTTGCGAGAGCGGACGCCGATCACCCTGACGAAACAACCCGACAAACCGACGGCGAAATCCCGCCGGCGTGCCGGCGCGATCGAGTGCGATGAAGCGCTTTTCGAAGATCTGCGGCTCGTTAGGCGCGATCTTGCCGATCAGCGCAACGTTCCGGCCTATGTCATCTTCTCAGATGTTGCCTTGCGCGAGATGGCCCGGAGTTATCCGACCTCGCCGGCGGAATTCCGCCGCATCCCGGGAGTGGGCGAGCAGAAGCTAAAGGACTTCGCGAAGCCTTTTCTGGCCGCGATCAACAACTATCTCGAAACTCACCCGCGGCGAACTCGCGCCACAGCGGGTTCGCTCGCGTGAGGCGCTGCCTCACGCGCCAGGCGAGCTCCTTTTGCATTCGAATAATCAGGGCGCGTCTGTCCTTTCGCTCGCATCAGATGAAGACCTGGCAGGTCGATCTTGTGATCGGCGTTGCTGTTCTCACGGAAGTTCGCGCTCGTGACCGGCTGCGCTGATTTCGCTGTTCTGGATAAATGCAGACGGGAGTCACGGCCGCGAGCTGTGCCGCAAACTTAGCGACCGCCGGTCCCGTTCCCGATGCCGGTGCCGCCCGTGCCACTACCCGTACCTCCGAGAACGCCAGAGCTGGCGGGTGCGCCCGTGCCAAGCGAGCCAGCCGCGCTGCCGTTCGGATCAGCGCAACCGCTTAGGAACAATCCCGCGCCGGCGATCAACCCCAGAAAGAATGGAAGTCTTTTCATGCCTACCTTTCGGGGATCGACTGATCTTTGCGCTTCTAAGGAAGGTTCACACGACCGCGCCGCAGGCGAATACCTTCTGAAATGTCAGCCTCGAATTCCTCGCCTAAGCCAGCTGGGCGTTCCTCATACCAAATCGCAGTGCGAGCGCGTCCGCTTCAAGTACGCTTCACATGAAGGGTTCGATGGTTGCGGGCGGCGGCGAGGGATGTTTGTTGCCAACATCATCCAATGAGTATCCACCGCTTCGATCACATTGACCTTCGCGTGTCCGACTTCGCGCAAGCTCGGAAATTTTACGACGTGTTCTTCCCGGCACTCGGTTTTCCGAAGATCAGCGCGGCGGAAACCGAGGTCAGCTATTCCGCCGAGGGAGAGCACAAGACCGTGCCCTTCATCGGTCTCAACGAGGAACCGGGTCATCGCGGCAACGCCAACCGCTTCGCTTTTTGGGCGGACACCGAAGAAGAAGTCAGCCGCCTCGGCGTGATCATCCGCGAGGCCGGCGGCCAAAACATCGAAGGCCCTGAATATTGCCACGAATACACGCCGGGCTACTACGCCGTGTTTTTCGAGGATGCCGACGGCAATAAGTGGGAAATCTGCTGTCGCAACGCCCGCGTGCGCTAAACCACTGAGCCCTCCGCTTGCCTCGTTGCGAGGCGCGCCGGCAAACCTGCAAAAGTCAGTTGCTGGCCCTCAACGATTCCTCGCTACCTCGAGAGCATCGCCGGTCCCATGTTCCCTTATCTGGAAGCGCAGAAAATCGTGCACCGCTTTTAGCGCTTCTGGATTCCTCGTCTGGATCCGTACTCGTCCGCCAGATGTGGTCGGCTCATACTCGTAAGTGATGTTTCCCTTCTCCTGCTTCATCATCGCAGCGCCATCAGGCATCTTGTCGTGCACAAACATCGGAATCTCGAAATCACCCTTTTGGAACCTCATCGCAATGTGCTCGAGATGTTTCCGGATCTGGTCGCGGCTCGCCGTGTCCGCGGAGTCATTCACCGATACCTCGATCGTTCCGCCATAAGCTGCGAGACGGAAATGATGGGTTGTTTTCGCCTGCGCAAATCCCATCCCTTCGTCGCCCCGCGCGTTCATCGCAGCGTCAGGGCCCATCATCGGGCAATCGCCCGTGGATGAGCTCTTCTTATCCTGTGCTCTTAGCCCGGTGGTGAGACCGACTAGAAGAGCGAGTGCGGCTAGCAGTTTCATGGTTTCCTAGCTTTTTTATTTTTATTTGCTGTTGTGCTGAACGGGGCGCGACCAGCCGGTCGAACCGTCTCCGGAATCTGCAGGTGATCGAGGAGATGTGACCGTTGATGAGGGGGACTCTTCACAGCGCTTGTCGCTTACTTCGCTTTTACCAGAGCCTGAAAACGCGGGTCGTTCCGAATCGGATTCCAGACCGGGTCGGCGCGGAGGAGTGCGGCGGTGATGTCTCC
>JAICMR010000162.1 GCA_025929155.1 Chthoniobacterales bacterium
AGGCCTCGATCCGCGTCGCGAGCGATCCGTCGCTCAGGATGAAAACCGGCGTGCTGTATTTGCGCGCGATCCGCGCCGCCTCAATTGCGATGTAAAAGCAATCCTCCACTGTCCGGGCCGCGAGCACGACACGCGGGCTGTCGCCGTGGCCGCCGTAGATCGCCTGGAAGAGGTCGCTCTGTTCGACATTCGTGGGCAGTCCGGTGCTTGGTCCGCCGCGCTGCACGTTCACAATCAGGAGCGGCATCTCGGCCATCGAAGCCCAGCCGATCGCTTCGGTTTTCAACGAAATGCCGGGGCCAGCGCTCCCGGTCACGGCGAGGTTTCCGGAATAGGAAAAACCGAGCGCCATCGAAACGGCCGCGAGCTCATCTTCGCATTGCACGAAAATACCGCCGTATTTGGGCAGCTCCCGCCGCAGCACTTCCATAACGGACGACCACGGCGTGATCGGATAACCCGCGCCGTAGCGCACGCCGGCGGCGATGAATCCGTAGGCCAACGCGGTGTTGCCGTCCATCGTGATCTGGTCGCGCGAACCCGGCTTTTTCGGCACGACTTCAAACTGGTACCGCGTCGCGAGGACGTTGCCGACGGGATAAGCGTAGCCGGCGGTGAAGGCCATGATCGCAGTGTTCGCGATGCTCTCGTCTTTGCCCGCGAACTTTTCCTTGATCAACGTCGTGAGCTTCTCGACGTCGAGCTGGAAGATCTTCGCGATCAAACCGAGCACGAAGATGTTTTTGCCCTTGTCTTTCGCCGTTCCGCCTAACGCTTCCACAGTCAGCCCGGTGATCGGGACGCCGACGTAAACATAGCGTTTATCCTCGAGATTCGGCTCGACGTTATCCGAATCATAAAGGAGCACGCCGCCTTCGCGCAGGAAATCGATGTGATCCCGGTAGCTGTGCTGGTAAAACGCGACCAAAAAATCGGCTTCATCTCCAGCGGAAAGCACTTCGCCCGTGCCCATGCGCACTTGGAAAATCGAAGGCCCGCCCGAGATCGTCGCGGGAATCGTCATGTAGGTCATCACTTCCTGCGCGCTCCGTCCGGCGAGCCGGGCGAGAAACGCGCCGGCACTCTGGATGCCGTCCTGCGAATTTCCCGCGAGCCGGATGACCGCGTCATCAATATTTTCGGGGCGAAGATCAGCGCGCTCCGCGCCGAGAGGTGGATTGGTTTCCGGCAAAGTGGGTGTGGCGTTCACGTGGTTTGGATTGGTTTCGTTGAAATTATCACGCCTGGGCGGAGGGCAAAAGACTGGGCGCAGGCAGTCGGGATGAACCGAGCCGACGTCCATCGCACTTTCCCTTGGACGACATCGGTCGCTCCGCTTACGGTGCGGACCTCATTTGCTGGCATAGGCGTTGCTAGATTTATAGGGTCGCGATGGGAAATCGAAAGGTTAATTTTTGTCCTTCTATTGTCGCAGCTTTTGTCGCACTGGCCTGCGCTTTCGCGACTCCCGCGCGCGCCAGCTCGAGCGACACAGAAATCTACGGGATTGCTCCGGACGGTACGGCGCTGCACTGGGTGGTTTACGCTCCGGCGGGCGCGGGGCCATGGCCCGCTGTCCTAGTAATTCACGGGGGCGGATTTAAAAGCGGGGGCCCTGAAAGTGGTGCCGTCGTCGCCGCCGATCTAGCAGGCGCAGGGTTCCTCGCGTTCGCGATTGAATATCGGCTCGCTCCCCCTGGTTCCCTTCCAGGTCAGAAGTCGACCGGCCGATTTCCTCAGCAAACCGACGACGTGAAAATGGCAATCAGCGCCGCGCGCGCTGATTCTCGCTGCAACGGCCAGGTCGGCGCGGTGGGAGGATCGGCCGGGGCCGTCCACACGGCTTTCACCGCGGCTACGGGCAGTGTCGGGGACGACCGCCTCGACGTCGGCGTCTGTCTCTCGGGCGGCTACGATCTTTCCGACCTGAGCTTTGATCCCGCGGTGGGAAACGTTGATTACGCCTACAACGCCATAAACTACGTCGGAGTTCCAGCGTCGGACCAAGCCGCTCTGCGCGCCGCCTCTCCCTCCTGGCTGGCGGATGCGAGCGCCGCCCCGCTCCTCCTTTTCAACAGCGTCCAGGATCCGATGCCGGTTTTTCAGCTCGTCGACATGACTTCAAAGCTTCAGTCGTTAGGTATGACGAACTATCAGTCTTCGATCCTTCCCGGGTCGGGTCACGCTTTCGACTATTGGTCTGTCATCAAAGATCAGGCGATCGCCTTCCTGGCCGCGGGTTTTTCTGCGGCGCCGATCAAAGTTGGGCCGGCGGAGTTGAGCAACGTCTCGACTCGGAGCCATGTGAGCGCGGGGGAAGGAGCCGTCATCGGCGGCTTCATCATCACCGGTGATGCACCGAAGCGAATTGTGCTTCGCGCTCTCGGCCCGTCGTTGGCGCAGGCCGGCGTGGTCGATGTGTTGCTGGACCCGGTTCTCGAGCTTCACGATTCGACCGGCGCGGTCATCGCAAAGAATAATAATTGGGCGGACTTGCCGACAGATGTGGTGGCCGCGGGATTGGCTCCGACGAGTCCGGCCGAGTCCGTCATCGTCGCAACTCTTCCGGCAGGAAATTATACGGCCGTCGTGAGCGGGGTCGGCAACTCCAGTGGCGTTGCGTTAGTCGAGCTTTACGATCTCGACCCGGGCAGTTCCACGCTCAGTAATATTTCCACCCGTGCCGAGGTCGCCTCCGACGATGATCCGCTGATCGGCGGCTTCATTCTTGGGGGAACGGACGTTAGCTCAATCATCGTTCGGGCCATCGGGCCGTCGCTGCTCTCGCAAGGGGTCCAGGACGCGCTGCCCGACCCCACCTTGGAGCTTCGGAACAGCAACGGCGATGTGCTTTTTGAAAATGACGACTGGCGAACGAGCCAGGAGCAGGAGGTGCTGGCGACTTCCATTCCGCCGCAAAACGATCAGGACTCGGCGATCGTCGCGGCACTGAAGCCCGGCGCCTATACCGCGATCGTGCACGACGCGCAGAGTGGCGTGAGTGGTATCGCTCTCGTGGAAGCTTACGCGTTGCCTTGAGCTGACGGCCCATGGGCGGTCTTGTCGTCAAACCGCGAGCGCGGGTTCTGCATGGGCACGATTGGGTTTTCAGCGGCGAAGTGCTGAAAGCCTTCGGCGCGCCGCGCGACGGCGACGTCATCTCCCTTAAGGACGGCCGGGACCGGTTGTTAGGCAGCGCGATCTACAATGGTAAATCGCAAATCGTGGCGCGCCGTTTTTCCCGGCGTAAACAGGGTCTCGATCTCGACTTTTTTCTGCGTCGGATCGCGCAGGCGGTGGAATATCGCGCGCGACGCGGAATCGATCCACAACTCTGCCGCGTCGTCTGGAGTGAAAGCGACGGACTGCCGGGAGTGATCGTGGATCGCTACGGCGCTCACCTTGTGCTGCAAACGCTGACGCTCGCGATGGACCAGCGGAAGGAGCTGATTGTTCAGGCTCTAGCCGACGTCCTCGGTCACCTGCCGGTCATCGAGCGAAACGACGCGCCGGTGCGGCGGGCCGAAGGATTGGAGCTGCGGAACGGCGTGCTCTCTGGAAATCCGCCTAACGAACTGGAGATCGAGACGAACGGTCTGCACCTCCAGATCGATCTGTTGCACGCGCAGAAAACCGGCTTTTACCTCGACCAGCTTCCTAACTATCCGCTCGTGGCTGCGCAGGCTACCGGCCGCCGCGTGCTCGATTGCTTCACCAGCCAGGGCGGTTTCGCGCTCGCCTGCGCGCGCGCCGGCGCGAGCGAAGTCGTCGCCGTCGAAGCCGGCGCGGAAAGCCTCCGCATCGCCCAGCAAAACGCGGTCCGCAACGGCCTAACGATTCGTTGGCTCGAGCAGGATGTCTTTCAATTCCTGCGCGCCGCCGAGAAGGCCGGGGAGAAGTTTGACCTCATCATTCTCGACCCACCTTCCTTCACGAAAAGCAAGGGAACTCTGCACGACGCATTACGCGGGTACCGCGAGCTGCACGTGCGCGCTTTTCATCTCCTCGCACCCAATGGATTGCTCGCAACTTTTTCGTGTTCGCATCATGTCGGCGCGGAAGTGTTCGATGGCATGCTCGCCGATGCCCTGGTTGACGCGCGCCGCTCCGCACGCCGCCTCCGCCGTTTCGAACAGGCGCTCGATCATCCGGTGCTTCCGACCTTGCCTGAGACCGAATATTTCCGCGGGGCGCTCCTCGAGATGATGCCCGGTCGTTAGGCGTAACTCCGTTCCTGCTCGTGCTCCTGCAAAGTCATTCGTTAGGCTACAAAAAATCTGGCATTCTCCGGGCGGCTCATTAACTTCCGCGCTGTGCGGGCGCGCGACACGACGCCGCATGCGCCGCTGCGAAATATCATGCCCGAACTGTACCCAACCGAACCCATGCTGGAACTCAATGAAGATGACGGTGTTAGCACCGAACAGATCGACTCGCAGGTGCAGAAGGCGCAGGAACAACTCCTCCAGCTGAAGCGCCAGCAGGAACAAATCGAGAAGCAAAAGCGCGAGCTTGAAGAACTCGGCCGCCGCCAGGAAGAACTCGATCGCGGCCGCGCCGAGATGACCGACAAGCTGACGCGTTCGCTCGTCGTGCTCGAGCGTGAGGCCTACGACGCCCAGAAAAAAATGGAGCAGCTCCGCGCAACCCGCGAGAGCTTTGTCCAGCACCTTGATCTCCTTGAGTCGATCGATCCGAAGACTTGGAATCCGTCGGATTTGAACAAGGAGCTAAGCCGCGCGCTCAGCACCGTGGACGACGCGCGAACGGAATACAGCCAGCAGCGTAGCCGGCTCCAGGCGAACAGTACCGACGAGCATCGCGAAATGCCGCTGCCGGAGACCACGAGCGGTTACGAAGTGGCGAGCCCGACGCACAGCTTCGGGCAATGGCTCCAGATGGGTCTCGCCTTCACTTTGCCCCTCATCATCTTCGGCGTTATCGCGCTCGTGATCTTCCTGACCATGACCCGCGGCGGAATTCGTTAGGCGTATGGCCCGGCGACGCCCTTCCAGTAGCAACCCTCCGCTGACTCAAAAGCAGTTGGAGCTGCAGCAGCAGGAAAACGACCTGCGCAAGAGGATGGAAAATCTCCAGCGCATGATCGAGGAAGCGCCGCGCGTCGCCGCGGAGACTTCGCGCCGGCGAAAAGAGGAGCTGCTCGAGCGCGCTAGCAGCGAGAGCAAACGGCTGGACGTTTTCTCGCGCCCGTCCGACAGACGCTATGGCGAAGACTTGTGGGATCGCCGCCCCGCCCGTGCGCTCCGGAAACAACGGAGCGAAGGCCGGCTGCTCTTCATCGTGCTCGTCCTCGCGCTCGCCGCGGCGGTTATTTGGATCGCGACCCACCTGAACTTCTAGAGCGGGACGAAAGCACAAAGCTCGTCCGCCTGAGCGGGGCCGAAGGCGGAGTCTAAGAATCGCGCCTAATGAGGAGAAGCGGCACAGCAGTTTCCTCACCCGAGTTTGCGCGGTCCTTCGACTCCGCTGCCCTCAGGATGACTGGGCCGGTGCCGCCGCGAGTTGTGCATCGCGCCGCCGTACGATGATCATGGTGACAAAGGCCGCCAGTGCACAAACCACCGCGCCAACCGAAAGCGTTGC
>JAICMR010000164.1 GCA_025929155.1 Chthoniobacterales bacterium
CACGCGCCGGAGCAGGCGCGCGACGCCGGCCGGATCGTTAGGCCAAGTCGCGCGCCATTGCGCGATGACGCGGGTATCAAACCCGAACGGCATCGCGGGAAGGGCCTCGTCGGGCGCTGCGCAGGCAGCGCGGAACAGGCGATCGATTGCGGCGGCACGGTTCTTCATCTTTTCCCCCCGACGGTGAGGCGGGCGAGCTGTTCTCGCATTTTCAGACGCGCGCGAAAAGCCCGGACTTTGATCAGCGAGGCATTCCAACCGGTGCGCTGCTGGATTTCGCCGACAGATAGTTCCTGCAGATAGAAGAGGTCAATCACGAGTCGTTCGCGCGGTTTCAAACCCGCGAGCAAATGCTCGACCAAATCGCGAGAGGCGAGGCTCAGGCCGGGTTCGAGTTCAGCGGAAGTCGCGGCCAGGTTTTGCACGACGGCCGCTTCTTCGTCACTAAGATCCGCGTAGCGTACTTCCGCGCGGACTTTCTCTGATTGGATCTGGTTGAGACAGGTATTGATCGCAACCCGCGAGACCCAATGTTCGAGCGGTACTTGGCCGGAAAACTGCGGAAGTTTTTGAAAGATTTTGATGAAGATCATCTGGCAAAGATCCTCCTCCGCGGTTCGGCGTGGACGGTGCGAGCGTACGAGCTTGGCGACCAGCGGATGAAGCCGGCGCACCAGTTCACGCGAAGCGGCTTCATCATGCTGGAGAACGGCCGGCACCAGTGCGCCAGCGTCCAACTCCTCGGGGATCTCATCCAAGCGTTATCCACACTAACGTCCATGACCGCGGCGCGTGCATCCGGGTTACGGAAACGTCGGGCCAGTGCGGCGAAAAATATTTCGAAAAAAGTGTAACTCTTTCGCAATCGCTCCGGTCACTAAGAACAGCTCATGAAACTCAAACTGATCTCACTCACGGCTTTTACCGCATTGGCTCTGAGCGGTGTGGCGTTCGCCCAGGATTACGACAGCCCGCGCGGGCACCGCGGCATGCGGCATGATCCCATGGCGCGTCTGGTCGAGCAGTTGAATCTCACGCCGGACCAGAAAACTAAAGTCCAGCCGATCCTCGACGCCGCCAAACCGCAAATGGAGCAGATCCGTCGTGATGCGATGCAGAAGAGCAAAGCGGTAATGGATGACACCTTCGCAAAAATCAAACCGATGCTGACGGCCGACCAGCAGACCAAGCTCGAGGAACTGAAGAACAACCCGCGTCGGCACCGCGGCGGTGGACAGGGAGCGACCGACGCCGGAGCGGGCGACGACGGTGGATAATTTTCAGTAAGGGTAATGGATGGTACTGGGCGGCGGCGGCCGGAAGGTCGCCGCCGTTTTGCATTCTTTACTGCCCATCGGGGGTGGCTTCGACAGGAGGGTGAAAACGAAGATCGCGCCCATCGCTGGGCGCGATCGTAAGTCTGGGAGAATGGGCCTTCGTCAGGCGTTCCGGAACGCGGTCCGAACCGCGTTTTGCCTAACGAGTAAAGCTGCTACTTGTCGAAGACTTTCTTCACATCGCCGACTTTCTGCTGGATCTTGCCTTCGGTCTTCTGGGCTGCGCCGCGGGTTTCGAGATCCGGGTTACCGACGATCTCGCCGGTTTTTTGTTTCACTGCGCCGACAGCTTCCTTGGCCGTTCCCTCCGTTTTGTCTTCAGTGCTTGAGTTCATACTGCTTATTCGTGTTTGCCCGCGCGAGAGGTCGTGTCGAAGCCTGATCGCCTCCGCCTTGCCTAACGAATTCGCGCGGCGCCATTGAAAGCCGCGCCCTTCCGGTTACTATGGTGCGCGGTGGCCAAACGCACTCAGCACAATGCATGGAATGAAGTCTACGCTCTCATCCTTCTCGGCGTCGGGACGCTCCTCTTCCTGGCACTGATCTCCTACGTTCCAAAGGATATCCCGACCTGGTTCCCGCTCCTCAATACCACCTCCTCGCCGAATCATCCGGCACAAAATTTCCTCGGCCCGATTGGCGCGATCATCGCCGGCATTTGCTACTTCACGATCGGCGCCGCTTCCTATTTGCTCGCCGCCGCGATCCTCGGGTTCGGCGGGGCAAAACTGTTTTATGGCGAGCTAAAAATCAGCCGGCGTCTCGTCTGGATCGCGCTCTTCATCATCTCCGGTGCTTGTCTCCTGCACCTGCAACATTGGTTCCTGCGCGACTGGCGAAGTGCGTTCCAGATTCGCGGCCCCGGCGGCTGGGTGGGCGACGTCATCGGCCGGCATCTCTTCCGCTTTCTTCTCGGGAAAGGCTCGGTCATTGTGCTCGCGGTCATTTACCTGTCGAGCCTGATTCTCATGACCGGGCTGCGGCCGATTCATCTCGTTAGGCAAAGCGTGCTCGGAATAAAGCGCAGCTTTGTGGCTTTCCGTCTCTGGCTCCTCCATCGCCGCATGCGTAAAGCCGATTTGCGGGAACAGCTCGAAATCAGCCAGCAGCAGCTCACCAAACAGCAGCGCGCGATCGAGAAACGCTTGCGCAAGAAAGGTTCGTCCGTTCCGGCTCCGCCGCCCGAAATCCTGCTCGAGGAATTCGCCAATCGCCCCGAGCCAAAGGTCGTGGACACAACCGCATTGCCTAACGGATCCTCAGGTCCGGAGAAGAAAAAACCGACACTCGCCGAAGTAAAAAAACGTCATCGCAAGACCGCCGCGGAACCAGCGCTCGCGACGAGCGGCGATTGGGATGCGAAGAATTACGAGCTGCCGGGGATCGACCTGCTCGAGGAACACGACAGCGAAGGCCGCGTCGCCGCCGATCCAGCGGAGCTCTCGGAAATCCAGCAGACGCTGATCGAAACGCTCGATCAGTTCGGGATCAAGGTCGCGCCCGGCGACATCACGAAAGGCCCAACGATCACGCGTTACGAGGTCTATCCGGCGAAAGGCGTTCGCGTGGACAAAATCGTTAGTCTCGAGCGCGATCTGGCGCGCGCCACCCGCGCGGAGCGCATCAATATTCTCGCGCCGATCCCGGGCAAAGACACGGTGGGCATCGAACTGGCGAACAGCCGGAAAGTCAAAGTGACTCTGCGCGAGCTGCTCCAATCGGAGGATTGGAACGCGAGCACGGCCAAACTGCCGATCGCGCTCGGCAAGGACGTTTACGGCAAAACCATCATCGCCGACCTCGCGCAGATGCCGCACTTGCTCGTCGCCGGCACGACCGGTTCCGGCAAAAGCGTCTGCATCAACGCGCTCATCGCGAGCATGCTTTACCGGTTCACCCCCGATCAGCTCCGGTTCATCATGATTGATCCGAAGGTCGTAGAGATGCAGGTTTACAACACGCTCCCGCACCTCGTAATCCCGGTCGTAACCGATCCGAAAAAAGTGCTTCTCGCGCTCCGCTGGGTGATCGATGAAATGGAAAAGCGCTATAAGATTTTCGCCAAAGCCGGCGTGCGCAATATCACCAGCTTCAACGCGCGGCCGCCGAAAAAGACGCAGGTCGAGCTGGATCTCGCCGAAGCGGCTGGCGTGTCGCCCGCAAACATGGGGGAATTGGTAGACAAGGCCGCCGCTACACCGATCACCGTGCGGCGCGACGATGAACTGATCATCCCCGATCACATGCCTTACATCGTCGTGATCATCGACGAATTGGCCGATCTCATGCAGACTGCTCCAGCCGATGTTGAGAGCGCGATCGCGCGGATCACACAAATGGCGCGTGCCGCTGGCATTCACCTGATCGTCGCCACCCAAACTCCGCGCGCCGATGTGATCACGGGCGTCATCAAGGCAAACATTCCGAGCCGGATCGCGTTTCAGGTCGCGAGCAAGATCGACAGCCGCGTCATTCTCGATGAAAACGGCGCCGACCGATTGTTAGGCCAGGGGGACATGCTCTATCTGCCGCCGAGCACTTCGCGGCTGATTCGCGCGCAAGGCGTGCTCGTGACCGATGAGGAAATTACCCGTCTCGTCGAGTTCGTCTCGGCGCAAAGTTCGCCCGCCTTCGACCTTGCGGCGCACGAGCAAATGACTTCCGCCACCGCGCCTAACGACGACGTAACCGACGAAGACGAAGAGCTGGTCGAGAAGTGCCTTGAGATTATTCGCCAGGAGAAACGCGCTTCGACTTCACTTCTCCAGCGCCGCCTGCGTCTCGGCTACACGCGCGCCGCTCGGATCGTTGATATTCTGGAGCAGCGCGGCATATTGGGACCCGGCGAAGGCGCGAAGCCGCGCGAGATTCTCGTCGATCTTGACGCCGCCGTCTGATCCCACTCCCGCGATGGAAGCTCTCGGCCAGAAATTAAAACAGGCGCGGCTCGCGCGAAAAATCACGCTCGAAGAAGCGTCGCGAGTTACCAAGATCCGGCCGTCGCGGATCGCGGAGATCGAACAGGAAGACTTCTCCAGTTTTGCCAGCCTCGCCTACGCCAAAGGTTTCCTCCTCATCTATGGCAAGTTCCTCGACGTCGACGTCACGCCGTATCTCGACGCGTTCGAGATTTCCGATCGGGTCACGGTAGACGGCTACTCCTATTTGCAGGATAGCGGCCCGACCGCGCCTCCGCCGCTCGTAAGGCGACAGCCGCGTAAAGGCCCGGCCTTTTTGCCGTTCCTTTTTGCCGTCGCGCTCCTCGTGATCGGCCTTTATTTGATCAAGCTCTTCCTAAACATCCAGCGCATCGCACCCGCGCATGAGACCACGCCGGAGAGCGCGATCACGGCCTCCGCCACGCCCGCCCCTCCGTCGCCGGCCGCGGCGGCAATCGTCGCGCCGCGCGCGCAACCGGTTGAAGGCACGCCCGCCAGCGAAGCGATGGTGACGCCGCTGGGTACGCCGGTTCCGACTGCGACGGCGACGCCAACCACACCGGCGCCGACGGAGCCGGAAGTGCGCCGTGCCGTGCCGGTCCATCCCGAAGAACTCCCGCCAACTCCGCCGCCGCGATGAGGAACACCAGCCTGGCGACAGCAGGTCGCGCCACAACGGTGGGAATGGTCAGCCTCGGCTGCGCCAAAAATTTGGTCGACGCCGAAATCATGCTCGGGAGCGTGCGGGCGCTCGGGATGGAAATCACCGCGCAGGCCGAGGAAGCCGACGTGCTGGTGGTGAACACCTGCGCGTTTATCGATTCAGCCAAGGAAGAATCGATCGACGCGATCCTCGAGGCGCATCAAAATCGCGGACTGGCGAAACGGCCTCACCAAAAGCTGATTGTGAGTGGCTGCATGTCGCAACGTTTCGCGGCGGAATTGCGCGCGAAGTTGCCGGAGGTGGACGCGTTCATCGGGCTCGACCAGGTACGCGAGCTCGGGGCAATTGTGGAGCGCGTCGTTAGGCAGGAATCGACGCCCGGCCAGAATTTTGTCACCGCGAAACCGACATATATTCCCGATTGGGACACGCCGCGGTTTCGACTGACGCCAAGCCACAGCGCTTACCTGAAAATCGCGGAAGGTTGCAATCATCCCTGCAGTTTTTGCGTGATCCCGCAGATGCGCGGCCGGCATCGGAGCCGCCCGCCGGCGTCGGTCCTCGCGGAGGCGCGAAGCCTCGTCGCCGAAGGCGTGAGGGAAATCAACCTGATCAGCCAGGACACCACCTA
>JAICMR010000054.1 GCA_025929155.1 Chthoniobacterales bacterium
CATCATTTTTTGCACGCGAGAAACTAAGCAAATCGGAAAGCCGCGAAAGTGAATTGTGGAAATCCAGGAGGCACTGACTCCGGAGTGGACAAAACCTTGTCGCTTGGGAAGATGGCAGTTGCATGTCCGTCTCCGAGCGCGCCGAGCCCAAGCCCGTGACCGCTCGGCTCACTTTTGTGCTCCGGTTTGCGAGCACGATCGCGCTCTGGTCGGTCGCGTTATTCATCGTTTTCGCGGGTTACGAGCTGGGGTTTTATGCGCTCATCAGTCTAGTGGGAATGATCGCGCTTTGGGAGTTTTACGGGATGCTCGATCATAAGGGGCTCCCCAATTTCAAGATCACTGCGATGGTCTGTGGGGCGATCATGCTCGTGGGAAGTTTCTATTACTTCTCCCACTACGGACCGGCGCGTTCCTACGACTTCGAGACGGCGGTCCTGCTCTTTTTTCTGCTCACGGTTTTTACCCGGCAGATGTTCAGTTTCCTGCGCGACGATGAACCGTTGCGGACGATGGCTTACACGATTTTCGGTCTGCTTTACGTGCTCTGGCTTTATAACTTTATTACCAAGATCGTTTACGTTACGCCGCGCACGCCGGATGGCCGGGTCACCGGGCAGTTCTATGTCTTCTACTGCATCGCGATCACAAAATTTAGCGACATGGGCGCGTATCTCACCGGAAGCGTCATCGGCAAACATCCGCTCGTGCCTCATATCAGCCCGAAGAAAACCTGGGAGGGTTTCTTCGGCGCGCTCGTTTTCTCGCTGCTCGCGAGTGTGGGTCTGTTTTTGTTAATGCCGGGGCACTTCTCGGTGTTGACGATGCCGCATGCGATCGTGCTCGGATTATTGCTTGGGTTCGCGGCTGTCATCGGCGATCTCGCGGAGTCGATCATCAAGCGCAGCACCGGAGTGAAGGATTCCGGCAATATGCTCCCAGGGATCGGCGGGGCTCTCGATCTGATCGATAGCTTGTTGTTTACGGCGCCGCTGTTGTTCTTCTATCTCCGGCTGGTGATCAAAGTCCCGTGAAGCGGAAGCGCGTTGTAGTTCTCGGGGCGACCGGTTCAATCGGCGAGAGCGCGCTGAAGGTCGCGCACGACATTCCGGAGCGGCTGGAGATCGTCGGGCTGGCAGCGAAATCGAACGCAAAAAAACTGGCAGAGCAGGCTAATCTCGTTAGGCCGGAAGCGCTTTGCCTGGTGGATGAAAACAAAATCACCGAGCTTTGTGCGAGCCTGCAATACAAGCCGAAGATTTTCGCGGGCGAAGGTGGGCTCGAGGAAATCAGTTGCCTAACGAGCGCTGAAATGGTGCTCGTCGCCGTCGTCGGGACCGGCGGATTGCGGCCGGCCTTGCGCGCGATCGAAGCCGGTAAAGATCTTGCGGTTGCGAGCAAAGAGATCCTCGTGATGGCAGGTGAGGCGGTCATGGGCGCAGCCGCGAAAAAAGGAAGACGCGTTCTTCCGGTCGACAGCGAGCACAACGCGATCTTTCAATGTCTCGAAGGCCGCGAGAACAGGACCGTGCGGCGGGTCATTTTAACCGCTTCAGGCGGACCATTCCGCGAAACGCCTGCCGAGGAATTCGCTGCGATCACGCCGGAGCAGGCGCTGAAACATCCGACCTGGAACATGGGCCGGAAAGTCACGATCGATTCCGCGACGCTCTTCAACAAAGGCCTGGAAATGATCGAGGCGCACTGGCTTTTCGGCATCGAAATGGCGCGAGTTGATGTGGTGGTTCATCCGCAAAGCATCGTGCATTCGATGGTCGAATTCGTGGATGGAAGCGTACTCGCGCAGCTGTCGCATTCGGACATGTGTTTCCCCATTCAATATGCTGTGACCTGGCCCGATCGCGTGGCCAACACCCTCCCGCCGCTCGATTTTGGCAAACTCCAGAAGCTGGACTTTGCAACGCCGCGTTTCGACGATTTCCCCGCGCTCAATCTCGCGCGTCGCGCGGGTGAAGTCGGCGGCACCCTGCCTGCTGTGATGAACGCCGCCAATGAAGTCGCTGTCTCAGCTTTCCTCGATCGCCGGATTGCGTTCCCGCGCATCTGGCAATTGGTCGAGGAAGTGATGAACCGCCACCGCTCCGTTGCCAACCCAAACCTCGATGCCATATTAGATGCCGATCGCTGGGCGCGCGAAAGCACCGTCGGCCTCACCGGCGCGCCACTGACTCATCCCGCATGATCTCGCACATCGCTCGTGTCGTCTTCCTCCTCATCGAGGTGGTCATTCTATTTAACCTGCTCATCGCCGTGCACGAGCTTGGGCATTTCCTCGCGGCCAAATGGCGCGGCCTTTATATCGAACAGTTCGGCATCTGGTTCGGCAAGCCGATTTGGCAAAAGAAGATCAACGGTGTGCTCTACAGTCTTGGCAGCATTCCAGCGGGCGGCTTTGTTAAGCTGCCGCAGCTCGCGCCGATGGATGTGATCGAAGGCGAAGCCGATGTCGACCGCGCGAAACTCCCGGCGATTTCTGCGCTGGATAAAATCATCGTTGCGCTCGCCGGGCCGGTTTTCAGCGTGCTCCTCGCCTTCGTTTTTGCCTGCATCGTCTGGGCGGTCGGCCGGCCGGTCGGCGAATCGGATGTGACCACGACAATCGGTTACGTCATTCCAGATTCGTCGGCAGCCAAAGTCGGATTGCAGCCGGGTGACAAGATTCTCGCGGTCGATGGCCATGAGGTTTCGCGTTTTCTCGGCATGAACGACAGTGTCAGTTGGAACGTCGTTCGCAGTGAAGGCGAGACCGTAGAGGTGAAATTCGAGCGGGACGGTAAAACGCAGACGGTTCAGGTCACTCCCTACAAACCGGTCGCAAGCGGCTGGCATCGGCAGGGCACGCGGCAGCTAATGATCATGCCCGCCGAGAGCGCGGTCATCGAAAAAGTGGAACCGAACACGCCCGCAGCCGCGGCCGGATTGCAACAACACGACGTTGTGACCGGATTCAACGGCCAGGCGATCTACAGCCCGATCGCGCTCGCTGAATTTATCGAGAAACATCCGACCGAGACGCTCGCGCTCGACGTGCAGCGTGGCGACCGTACGATGGTAGTGCAGGTCAAACCGACGTTGCTTAAGACCGAAGGCAAAATGAAACCGCGTATCGGCATCGCCTGGGATACGAATGGCAAGACGTTTATCGCGCACACCAATCCGTTTGAGCTGGTTTACAACAGCGTCACCGGCACGTTTGAAACCTTAACCGCGGTCGCTTCGCCGAAGTCGGATGTGAAGCTCCAACATATGAGCGGCCCGATCGGGATCGGGCACATCTATTACCTGCTCTTCGAGAACGAACGCGGCTGGCAATTAGCCTTGTGGTTCAGCGTGATCCTGAACGTCAACCTCGCAATCCTGAACATGATTCCGATCCCGGTGCTCGACGGCGGCCATATCGTGCTGGCGATTCTTGAGGCAATCCGGCGCAAACCCGTCAACATTCGAATTCTCGAATACGTCCAGACCGCCTGTGCGGTGATGATCATTGGCTACATCTGCTACGTCAGCTTTTTCGATATCGGCGATTTCTTCGGGAACAAAGGCCAATCGGATTTGCCGAAACCCACGCCGGCGGCAGCAAACAGGTAGCCGCGCCGCGCAGCCGCCGTGACCCAATTGCGGCAGAGTCCAAGCTCGGTAAAATCATCTTGATGACTGCGAGCGAGTTGAAGGAAGTTTATCGCGCAGCTCCGTTCCATCCATTCGATATCAGCCTGAGTGATGGAGCGCGAGTGCCAATCAAGCATCTTGAGTTTCACGGCTTTTTCGCAGGATTATCGGACGATCTACGTGTCGAAACTCGAGGGCGGCGTGCGACGAATTGACGTGAAATCAGTCATTGCCGGCGAGGACTTACCGAACGGATTCCGTCCTTCGAGGCGCAAGCGGTGAGCACGTACTGCGATTCACCATTCGTTTACCATCGGCGAGTTTCTCGCGAAGTGATGGTCGGCCACGTCGGCGTCGGTGGTGAGAACCCGATCCGCATCCAGTCGATGATCACCTGCGACACGATGGATACTGAAGCGTCGATCGCTCAGACGATTGATCTGGCGGAGGCCGGCTGCGAGATCGTCAGGATCACTGCGCCGACGGTGAAGGACGCGGCGAACTTGCAACATATCGTAACGGGATTGCGCGAGCGCGGCTGCAACGTGCCGATCGTTGCCGACATTCATTTCAAACCCGAAGCCGCGATGGAAGCGGCGCAGTGGGTTGATAAAGTTCGGATCAATCCGGGCAATTACGCGGACTCGAAAAAGTTCAAAATCATCGAATACACCGACGAGCAATACGCCGCGGAACTGGCGCGGATTCGGGAACGTTTTGCGCCGCTCGTCAGGCTTTGCAAGGAGCGCGGAATCGCGATGCGCATCGGGACGAATCACGGCTCGCTCAGCGATCGCATCATGAACCGCTACGGCGACACGCCGCTTGGGATGGTCGAGAGCGCGCTCGAGTTCGCCCGGATCGCGCGCGAACTCGATTATCACGCACTCGTTTTCTCGATGAAATCGAGCAACCCGAAGGTGATGATCGCCGCCTATCGGTTGCTCGTCGCGCGTCTGCGCGAGGAAGGGCGCGATTGGAATTACCCGATTCACCTCGGCGTGACCGAAGCCGGTGAAGGCGAAGACGCGCGGATCAAAAGCGCGATCGGCATTGGCTCGCTCCTGAGCGACGGGATTGGAGATACCATTCGCGTCTCGCTCACGGAAGATAGCGTTCACGAAATCCCGGTGGCCCGCGCGCTTGCCCGCTCGACAGATCTGCGCCTAACGAATATAGGAAGCTCCGCTCCGCCGCCTCTGCCCTGCGACGCCTTCTCCTATCAGCGCCGCGCCAGCAAACGTATCACGGTCCCGGCGGTCTCTCAGCGCCCAGACGACATAGGCGCCGCGCCGCTCCAGGTTGGGGATGAGGAAACAGTGCGGGTCGCGATCCGGCAGGCAAACTATGAAAAGCTTGCGCACAAGATCGAGCGGATGGGTGATTACAAGCCGGAATTCGTTTATGAGTCAGCCGGTCTCGTGGAAGTCGATCCGCGCGACGACGCCGCGCTCGAGAAACTGAACCGGCACAGCGAACCGACGCTCGTCGCGGTCGCGGATGACCTCGATCTGCCGGTGATCGCTGCTCATCGGCTGCTGGCGGCGAAGCTGGATCCGCGTCATCCCATTCTGCTGAAGGATACCTTAACGGTCTCGCATGAGCCCGAAGCCGAATTCCTGCCAACGTTGCTTCGGGCCGCGACCAACATCGGCTCGCTTCTCTGTGATGGAATCGGAGACGCAATTCTCCTGCAAGGCGAGCATGGGCCAGGACAGGCGATGCGCTTGTCCTATAACATCCTGCAAGCGGCGGGAACGCGTATTTTCAAGACGGATTATGTGGCTTGCCCTTCCTGTGGGCGCACACTTTTCAATCTCCAGTCCACCACGGCACGGATCAAAGCGGCGACGGTCCATCTTAAGGGTGTGAAAATCGCCATCATGGGCTGCATCGTGAACGGCCCAGGCGAGATGGCAGATGCCGATTTCGGCTATGTCGGCGGTGCGCCCGGCAAAGTGAACCTGTATGTCGGCAAGACCGCGGTGAAGTTCAATATCCCAGAAGCCGAGGCAGTCGAACGCCTGCAGGATCTCATTCGCGAGCACGGCAAATGGATCGAGCCAGCGCCGGAGGCTATGCCGGAGTTGACTGCGGCAGAGGGGATGATCAGCTAGTCTTCGAGACTGGCCGTAAGGACGAGGTGCATCTGCCTCAACCCGGAGAGACCCATACTAACTTCGGAATGGGCTCGACGCAGCGGTCACTGCCGATCGCCGAACGCTAGTGCCAACTAGGGTTGGCTAGGATCAGGACGAAGAAAAAGAGTCCAAAGATGAGCGCGGGGACGACGAGAAGAAGGTTAACGACCAGCCCAGCCTTTACTTTCCCTGATCTACGGAGGAAAAGGCTGCCGCCGACGACGAGAGCGAGTGCGCAGAGGACGCCGAGCCACAACAGCATATTGTAGGAAGAGACTGAGCCATCGCTCAAGCCCGAGAAGAAAAAGCCGAGGACGATCACCGCGACCACTGCATTCACGGCCCACGAAAGCCAAAACCCCAGGCTCAGCGCGCGACTCGGGGAACTTGCAACAGCATCAATCGACGGTGGCGGCATGTTGTAATGTGACGGCTTTATATCGCCACCAGCACGGGCTGTAAACCGCAAAACGCGCGCTGGAATTCGGGCCCGAAGAGACTCCCTATCCTTTCATTGCGATGGTCCCACAGAATGTGACCGAGAGACACTACTCGCCGAGGAGTTAAGCCGGAGGGGCGGAGTAATCGACTATGCGATGACCTTGTCACCGCAACGCAGGTAAACGATGTCATCACCGCGAGGCTGGAACACGAGGGGTCACCGTTGGAAGTGCGGGCAATATTCCTGGTGGGCTGCGACGGTTCGCATGGCACGGTGCGCCATCTTCTCGATCTGCCGTTTACAGGTGGAGAATATCGCCATCATGGGCTGCATCGTGAACCCGGCGAAATCGCCGACGACGATTTTGGTTATGTGGGTGGCGCGCCGGGGAAAGTAAATCTCTACGTCGGCAAGACAGCGGTGAAATTCAACATCCCGGAGGACGAAGCGGTGGAGCGCCTGCAGGATTTGATCCGCGAGCACGGCAAATGGGTCGAGCCGAGCGCGGAGCCAGCGTCTGTGCCGGGCTAGGGATGAGCGGCCGCCGCGCGCGGCTGTAGCCGCTTCGCTGCGCGAAGCGTGGGAGGAGGCGCAAATTGCAGCCAGCGCCGATCCTCGTGTCGCCCGCAGGGCGACAGCCACAGGCGCTCGCTTTCTCGATCACCCGCGAACGCCAAACGACGCTTGCGGATTCGCGGAGCTCATCCCTCCAGCTCGTGACCCTCGCGATTTCGTCGGCTCGGCTTTTGATCCGACGCTTCTGCCATTTGCGTCTCGGGTAGGGTGGGCATCTTGCCCGCCAAGCGACGCATCTTGCGTCGCGGTCTTTCCACTCGCAATGGCGCCAGCGATTATCCTGGAACTCCGCCCACGAATTCGGAAAAATTCTGCTTCAGGCGAAAAAAAGCTTGACCGGGCAGCCCGAAACCGATCTTCTCAATGCGCCGCCAATGTTCCCGCTTCCTCGAAAAATCCCCATCCGGTCGTGGGCGAGAGATTTGGCTTGCCGCAGTATTACCAGTTTGTAATACTCGGCGTTCATGTCGGCGGTGACTCCACACTGCCGCGTCGGATCACTTCAACTAGAAAACGATAAAGTCACCTATGATTAACACGTCAAATCGGTTTACAACCGCGATGCCTTGGAGGCGGCTTGCCGTCACTTCCGCATCGCTCTGCCTCGGCTTGGTGGCCACCTCCCTCCAAGCCAGGCCCGTGCCACAGAATCTGGCCAACGGTCTCGGACCGCTCGTCGAGAGCAACATCGCGACCAAAGCTCAGCCGAACAATAAATCCATCGCGAAGTTCAACGGGTTCGCAACGCAACAAGCAGCGGATTTCGCGGATAACGCGATTCGTGACACGGCGACGGGCCGTTATCTTGTCGACATTTACCCGGCGAACAGTCGGTTGAATGCGGAGAAATTGGTCACCGTTCTGCAGAAGCGTTTCAAATCCTTCACCCTCACCGCGCTCGATAAGAAGTATCACGGCGTTGGCGTGGTGGAAGGTTTCATTTCGCTCGACGACGTTCCGGCGCTCGGCAACCTGCACGGAGTCCGCTCGGTCAAACTCGGCACGAAGCCGGAAATGAATAAGCGCGGCACGAACATCGAGCCGGGCGACACGCTGCCTTTGCTTGGCACCGCGTTCGACCAAGGCGTTTACCAGCATCGGGTTGATCAGATCAACAAATTCTACAATCCGTCCGCGCGCTTCGATTTCGAAGGCACTGGCATGAGCGTGGGCTTCATCTCGGATAGCATCGGCAACATCGCGACCGACGTGGCCAACTTCGACCTGCCAGGAGCGGGAGATAACCCGATCAACACGCAACCGGTCGTGATCCTGCAGGATCTGCCGGGCACCGACGAAGGCCGCGGCATGGGCCAGATCATTTACAAAATGGCGCCCAAGGCTCGGATTGCTTTCGCCACCGCCAACGGTGGAGAGGTTAATTTCGCGAATAACATCCGCGCTCTGGCCGCGCTTCCCGGATACGAATATCCGCCCGACGTCCAGAAGGGTTTTAAAGCGGATACGATCTGCGACGACGTAGGCTATAGCGACGAGCCGTTCTTCCAGGATGGTCTCATCGGTCAGGCCGTGGATGATGTTTACAATGCCGGCGTGAGCTATTTCTCCTCGGCAGGTAACGACATCGGCACCTACGATTACGATTCCGACTACCGGAACGTCCCGAATGATGGCGGCGCTCTCGCGGGCACGAACATCAATCTCGCAGGTGTGCCGACCAACCTTTATCAGGGCGGTTTCCACAACTTCAATCCGAATCCTGGTCAGCAGGATATCGCGCAGCTCGTGAACGTTCTCGCTTCCGGCGAGCCGGCCACGAACTTCCAGTGGGATGATCCCTACAATCAGGTTCTCAATTTCGACCCGAACCCGATCTACACGGCCCATGGCGACTACGAGGGAACAGATCTGAGTTTCATGACTCCGACGCTCACTGCCGGCAATAACTACGTCATCACGGTGACGGCCGACGAGGGCAGTACGTTTGACGCGATCGTCACAATCAAAGACCCGAACGGCAATATCATTGTCAATTCGCAGGACACTGGCACGGACGAAACGATTAACTTCTATCCTCCGGTGACCGGGGTTTACACGATCGTTGTCATGAGCTTTGGCGGCACGACTGGGCCGTTCACGGTGAACGTTTACAACGGCTTGAATCCGCAGCTGACGACGGACTTCAACCTGCTCGTTTTTGATAAGGAAGGTAACTACATCTCGAGCAGCTCACTCACGACGAACAACTACGCTACGAACGTCCCGTTCGAGTATGGCGTCACGAAACCGAAAGCGGGTGAAACCCAGGTGCAGTACGTGATTTCGCGTTCCACCATCCCGACGGCGCCGCAGCCGGCGACTCACATTCGCTGGATCATCCGCGGAAACGGCCTCTCCGGCATCGGACCGGCGGAATACTTCACGGTGAACACGCCCAACACCAAAGGCCACTCGATGGCGAACGGTTCCAACGGCACAGCGGCCTACAACGTCTTTCGGATGAGCATTCCGGAATACTATACCTCACCCGGGCCGGCGACGGTTTACTTCGACAGCATGGGCAACCGGCTGCCAACTCCGGAAGTGCGTCAGCAGCCGGGCGTCGCAGCAGCCGATAACGCCAACACCTCGTTCTTCGGCGGTGATAGCGTGGGTGACCTCGACACGAAACCGAACTTCTCCGGTACCAGCGCCGCGGCGCCGCACGCCGCTGCGATCGCGGCCCTCGTCCTCGAGGCCGCCGGTGGTCCTGGCAGCGTGACACCTGCGAACATGAAGGACATCCTGCACGCGACTGCGTTCCCGCATGATGTGGACCCGAACTTCGCATCGGGTCGGGCTCGCACCTCAGACGGTGGCACAGTGGTCTTCACCGCGAACACCGACCTCGGCCTCAACCCGAGCTCAGGTGTGAACAACGTGAACCACCTCACGATCACCTATACGGGACCTGGCTCTCTCACGAGCTTCGTCTTCAATCCGGAAGGCACTGCGGCGACGGCTGGTAACACCACCGGAGGCAACAACGGCCTTGATCTCACGAACACCTATTTCGACAACGTCTATCCAGGTATCGTCTTCGAACCGAACACGAAGCCGTTCACGGTGGGTGATTCGGATGTGAGCGCGGGTGATGTCACCGCCAGCTTCAGCAACCAAGCACCGTTGCCTTCCGTTGCTGGTCAGTGGTGGACGATGTCACTCTCGTTCGCGGACGGTAGCTTTGCCAGCGGCGACACCATTCGCTTCACCGTCGGTCACGGCCCGCAGCATAACTCGACCGTCACTAACGGCATCGGACCTGATGGCGGCGCGACGTCGACGGCATTTACCCAGGCTGATCTCTTCGGCCAGGAAGTGCTGCTGCCGGAACGCACCCGGGTCAAGAACGGCATGACCTTCAGTGGCACGACCTCTGGTGGTGGCACCTTCAGCGGCACGATCCAGAACACCGTGCGCCGGGGCTACTCCCCACTCGATGGCTACGGCTTCATCGATGCGCAATTCGCGGTTAAGGCTGCGCTGCGGCAATAAGTTAAGTTAAGTAACTCAGCGAAACGGCAGGCCAGCAATGGCCTGCCGTTTTTGCTTTCTGGCGGCTCCGCTTGCTCGGCCCTCTAATCGGAGGGATGAGCTCCGCGAATCCAGCCGCCCAAAGAGCGACGCCAGCCAAGAGCTGACTACCACCAGACCGCGCCGGGGAGCGCAGGCGCCCTCGCGTGTCCGCCAGTCGGACCGACTCGTCCGGTGGCGTGCTGGTTACGGCGCCCCCGCCGCAACCTCCTCTGCAGACGGCTCCATCCCTTCCAACGATAAAGGATATCGAACGGAAAAAGGAGTTGACCACATCTCATATTTCATGACAGAAGCGATTCAGTGGGACACGGAGTTGCGCTTCTGCCTGAAAAGGCAACGGCTTTGCTTTTGTCCAAGCTGCCTGACTGATCAGATCACTCACAATTGAGCCCGCCAAAGTCTTCCAATCGACTGTGATTAGATCCGCCGAGACCGGCGGAATCTCAGAATACAGCACGCTGATAGGACCGTCGATCAATCCCGCGCGGTGCGTCTGCATGAGTCGCCAAAATAGCTGGGGCTCGCGCAGCGCGAGGAGCGCTGCAGCTGATCGCTTGAGCAGAATCCCGCGGTTCTCCTTTCGCGAGAGCAGAGTGACGACCCGCGACAGGTGGGTGCCTGGGAGAAGTACGATCTCAGATGAAAGCCCTTCATCCTCACTTGCTACCCGGCATGTTTCGTCGTTCGAGTGAGAGTGGCCTCTCGCTTCGACCAACAGGATCGTCGAAGTCAAACCTGCCCCACGCCACGCCCGAAGGAGAGTGCGAAGCGCCTTCTCTCGTCGAATTTCATAACGGCATGGGATTGGGGATAGACCCCCGTCGTTCACCCCGATCGAGCGCACCCCGGCATCGCGTAATATCGCCACCGTTTTCTCACACTCATGCCCCGGCGAAAACCAGACAACGGTATCGACTTTTGCCTCGAACAGAGACTCTGCCAGCAAGCTTCCGATTTCGTGTCGCTCAAAAAAAATCGCTGCTGGCATGAATCCTCGCCGTCGCAACTGGCGGCGAAGCTGGGTGGTAAAAGCGCGATAGTCGGCAAAGGCGGCGAACCGAAAAACGGAAACCGGCAGCCCCAGGATTCCTCGCGCGTGCAGGTGGCGATCATACCGCCGGCCATGGAGCACGGTGCGCGAGCCCCGTATTGTTCCGATTAATCCTTCCTCTTCCAACAGGCTAAACACTCGGGCGACCAGTGAAGTCGGAAGCGTGAAACTGTTCGCTACTTCACGGAGAGAATAAAAAGTTCGCGGCTGAGCCCTTTGATGCTTGAGCGCGATCTTTCGCAGCAGCCGATGCAAAGCCGCACTCCTTGTTCTCGCCCCTCCCGGCTTGGCAACGTTTGGGTCAGGGAGGCAATCTGGCAGGATGAGCATGTAACTGCTCCGAAGTGTGGGCGGCTCGCCTGCCCAGAGTCCTGTGGGATTGAGTACTCACTATTGCCGCAACAAAATCAGAAACAGCGAACCATGACCAGAGTGTTTCGCAACTGTTCTTTCCTGTTTTGCGCCTGTTTTGTTTGCGCCGGAAATCGGGCCGGCGTTAAAGAGCAAGCCACCAAACCTCAGCAACCAGGATTAAAATATGAAACCCTTCAGATCTTCACAATTTCTCGGCCTCTTCCTCCTTCTCTTTCTCTTCGCACGAACGCCTGCCGCGTCGGCGCTCCTCGTGGGAGATGACGGTCGCTTCGAGCCGATCATCGTCCAAATTAAAGAGTCCGTCCGCACTTCCAGAGACTTGGATAACCAACTTGGCCAGCTTGATTCCCTGCGGCAGTATTTCGGCTTGACCCCGTAAGCTGGTGGGCGGGACCGAAGCTATTGGTAATGTATTCCTTCTCCGATGTTATCGATGAGCAATGGGCTCAAACAGCAATTGCCCAACTACAGCAATCGACCGCCGTTGAAAAGGTAGTGGTGCAGTCGGCGTTCAATCTTGAGTTCAGCGCCGCAGATTTTTCACGCGTCTATGCGCCCAATGCTCCCATCCCAGACGAGGCACGGCGCGGTTTCGACTGGGATCGCGTTGCTCATCCCAGACCTACGTACGATCCGACTGTTCAGCTTCCTCTCCATGCATCGGATCGCGTTATCGTTCACTGGAAGGATGAGTATGTTTGGTACGCCAACCAGAACAAGAATCTCTCGCAGTTCAGCGACTTAAATGCTCTCGCTGGTTGCACTGTGCTAGATGAGCAATCTAACTCGAGTCAGGATCTCACTCAGATCCTGCAATTTGATTCCGTCGAACACTCGGTGGTGGATCAGCTCCTATATTACCAGTCAAGCAATTTAGTGGATTATGTCCAACCGGACTACATCTATGAAGGGCAGACTGTGCCGAACGATCCAATATACGCGAGTAAGCAGTGGAGCCTTCCGAAAATCAGTGCACCCTCAGCTTGGAGTCTGACGACGGGCAGTGACTCGGTAGTTATTGCCGTCGCAGATACCGGGACTAATGTCGCAAACACCAACGGCCATGTCGCTCATCCCGATTTCGTTCCCAACCTCTGGAGCGGCCAAAACGACGGCGATGCTCACAACTTCACGACCGTACCTTTTTGACCGACGTCTATCCCTACCCGAGTCCGCCGGTCCTGATTCCGCCGCCCCATGGCAGCAATGTTGCCTCGATCATTGGCGCTCAGGGCAACAATGGGTTGTACATGACTGGCGTGAGTTGGAATGTTTCCCTCATGCACCTCAAGGTCATCAGCGATTCTGATGGCCAGGGAATGAGCTCCTGGGTTGCCGCGTCAATGGCTTACGCACGGACTCATGGCGCCTCCGCAGTTAATCTAAGTCTGGGCCACTTCTACCAATTATGTTACTACGATGGCGAAACCGGACAGTACGTTTGCGATTTTCCAAGTCTGGACCCTGTCCTTTTTGGAGCGCTCAGGGACGCTCGAGCGAGCAATGTTATCGTTGTTTGTGCGGCAGGAAATGGGATTTATATTCCTCCTAATAACGTCGGCCAGAACACCGATGTCACTCCATTCAGTCCAGCAACTGTCCCCACTGACAACGTGATATCAGTCGCCGCCTCGGATCAAACCGATAGCCGACCTGGCTTTTCAAACTACGGTGTCAAGACAGTCGACGTGGCTGCGCCGGGAGTCTCAATTTACGGCCTTTTGGCAACCTACAATGCTAATGGCAACGACTTATCAAATTATTCGGTATTTAGTGGAACCTCTCAGGCTGCTCCGCACGTCACCGGCACCATCGCATTGCTCAAGGCAAAATATGGTTGGGAGAGCTATCACGGTCTAAGAGATCGTGTCCTTATGGGGACGGATGCGTAACGTCGTTCTCAACGCTTGTGCGCACTGGGGGAAGACTTAACGCAAACAAGGCACTGCAGCCGAGGACCTTGATGCGTAATCTTTCGACCCGCGCGCGAGTGGAAACTGGCGACCGAATCATGATTGGCGGGTTTACGATTGGGGGCAGTGGCACGGGAACTCTAAAAGTCGCGATTCGCGGCCTTGGGCCCAGTCTTCCAAGTCTCGGAGTTGCCAAATTGAACAATCCAACAATTCCGCTGAATAACGCGGCTGGGAATGTGATATTTTCCAACAGCGATTGGGGAACACTGCCTACCGCCCAAAAGAATGATCTCGCAGCCAATAGTCTCACGCCAATCGATTCTCGAGAGGCCGCCATGGTACAGACTCTCGCCCCCGGCTCCTACACTGTCTTTCTGCAAAGCCAGGATGGAGTATATGGGGTGGGTCTGTTTGAATTATACGAACTTCAAGGGGGAACAAATCAGCAAACGCGTTTACTAAATGTCTCGACCCGGTGCCTCGTGCGAACCGGCAACGAGCAGGTAATCGCTGGTACGATTCTCGGTGATCCAAGTCAAAGCAACAACACGGCCCTCCCCAAGCGCAGTGTTCTCATGTTCGGGAAAGGTCCTAGCCTCCCATCGGGTATCTCAGGGCGTTTAGCCAATCCGTATCTCACGCTAAAGAATTCCACTGGCACTGTGATGTCTTCGGACGATTCATGGTCTGCTGCGACGGCTTCAGTTGTTAACGCCGCCAGCACCTCTTGGACAAACGTCGCCGCACCGGTTGATGAGATAGTCGAACCCAGTAATGGGATCGCCCCTGGCTCAACTCTCGAAAGCGCGCTCTGGCCAATTCTCAAATCCGACACCTACACGGCGACCCTTAGCGGCGTTAGTGGAGGTACGGGTGTTGGGCTGGCGGAGATGTATGAATACTAGCAGGGACAAGATGAGAAAATCGAGGTTTTTATGTTTAGTTCTGGGCAGTGCGGCAGTCGCCGTCTTCGTCACAACAAATGCACTCTCTTCTCCCGGCGATCTATATGTTGCGGAGGCCGCTACGGGTATCATCTACAAGTTTACGCTCGGCGGAGCCAAAAGCACCTTTGCCACCGGGATTTACCAGCCGACCGCCTTAGCTTTTGATCGCGACGGCAATCTCTTTGTCGCAAATTCAGGAGCTGGCACACCTCCAATGGCATCGGCGATCCTGAAGTTCACCCCCGGCGGAACGGAAAACACGTTTGCGACGACTCCATCAAATGGACTTCTCAGCCTGGCTTTTGACGGTGCGGGTAATCTTTTTGCTTCCACAGGATTCATCTTAGAGTTCGCTCCCGACGGAAAGCCGAGGGAGTTCTCCACTGCGGTACAAAACGTCTGGCCACTGGCCTTCGATAAACTAGGGAATCTCTACGCAGGGGTGAACTCCCCCTCGGTTGAGATCGTAAAGATCGCCCCCGATGGCACCAGCAGCACATTCCATTCATTCTCCGCGGGCGGTTCCATCACCGGCATGGCTTTTGACGCAAGTGGTGATCTTTTTGCCGCTGTTGGTACTTCTATTTTGAGGGTGAAGCCCGACGGGAGCAGCATTACATTCGCGGCCGGCGACTTTCTTTATCCGCTCGCTTTTGATGGCACCGGCAATCTTTTTGCTGCTCTCTATGCCTTCAACGCCCGCGAATCGGCGATCGTTAAGTTCACTCCAGACGGCACGAAAACTACCTTTGCTTTTGGCCCTCTTCTGCCATCGGCCTTCGCCTTCGAACCAGTGACGGAAAAGCTCCGTAACATCAGTGCGCGAGGGTTCGTTGGAACCAGCGACGAGGTTCTCATTGGCGGCTTCATCATGGGCGGCAATGCTTTGTCCAACAATGCCGCCGTTGTTCGCGCCCTTGGGCCCTCACTGGCAAACGCCAGAGTAAGTAACGCGCTCCAAGACCCTGTGCTTGAGCTGCACAACTCCAGCGGAGCTCTCATTGCCAGCAACGACAATTGGCAGGAGACGCAGAAAGAGCAGATCACTGCGACCGGCCTTGCGCCCACCGACACGAAGGAATCCGCGATCTTCACCACGCTGCCGGCAGGGAATTACACCGCCATCGTCCGCGGCGCCGGTGAAACAACCGGCGTGGCTTTGCTCGAGGTTTATAGTGTGAACCAGTAGGCCGTTCAGATTTGTGACCTGACAATCAGAATAGGAGCATCATCTTTCTTCCTGCTTTCCTGCATTCCTTAGGTTCAGGTCTCCGACGTAACGGATGAGTAAGCCTTCCCCGGCGGATCAACCTGCGCGCCGCTTTTAATGGTCACTTCGTTGACCGCAGCCTGATCGCTTCCGCTTTCCTCGTCTGGAGAACTCCGACCACATTTCGCGCGAATGAGGCGCGCGTCACTTCTGTTCGTTAGGCAGCCCGGTCCTCTGAGCCACTGCCGGCAGAGGTTTGTTCTGCGTGAGGCCTTTATCCGTTAGGCGCGCCTGCTTTTACGATTTGCGCAAAACTCCGCGGATCGAGGCTCGCGCCGCCGACGAGCGCGCCATCGATATCCGGCTGCGTGAGCAACTCGTGCGCATTATCCGGCTTTACGCTCCCCCCGTATTGAATCCGGACTTTATCCGCGGTCGCTTCATCAGTTAATTCCGCGAGGGTTTTGCGGATGAAGGCATGGGCTTTCTGGGCTTCCGCGGCGCTGGCGGTTTTGCCCGTCCCGATTGCCCAGACCGGCTCGTAGGCGATCACAGTTTCGTGCAGTTCTTTCGCGCCGACGTTCGCGAGGCTGCCGCGGAGTTGCGTTGATAATACCTTCTCAACGTCGCCCTTTTCACGCTGCCCCAGCGTCTCCCCGACGCAAACGATTGGGCGCAAAACTTCCTCGTAAGCCGCGTGCACCTTGCGATTCACGATCTCATCCGTCTCGCCAAAGATCGCGCGTCGCTCGCTATGCCCAAGCACGACATACCGGACGAATAACTCCCGCAACATCGCCGGACTGATTTCGCCCGTGAAGGCGCCGCTCCGTTCCCAATACATGTTTTGGGCGCCGACCTTGATATTCTGCGTTTGCGTCAGCAACTCGGAGACTTTTGGGATCGAGGTGAACGGCGGCACGATGACCACTTCGACCGTGTCATTGTCTTCGATCTCACGCAGGAAGGTGGTGAGGAAGGCTTCCGACTCGCTTTGGGTCATGTGCATTTTCCAATTCGCGGCGATGATTTTTTTGCGCATTTTTGTCAATTCGTTAGGCAAAAGCAGGCTCGTCCGGTCTGGTGGTCATCCTAAACGAAGTGAAACGCAGAGGACCAAAGTCGAACGAGCCCGTCGCGCTTCCTTGCCGCTCCGAGCGCCGACGATTTGCCCGCGGCACTTCTCGGCAGTTCCCCGAGATCCTTCGACTCCGCTGCCCTTCGCTCAAGATGACAGGTCGTCTCTCGCGCCCGCTGAAGCAGGCTTTGTTGCTCGGTTTGACGGCGTTCATTTCTCGGTCAGCGCCGCGACTCCCGGCAGCTCTTTGCCTTCGATCAACTCGAGCGAAGCGCCGCCGCCGGTGGAAATAAAGGTCATCTTCTCGGCCAGTCTGGCCTGCTTCACCGCCGTCACGGAATCCCCGCCACCGATGATCGTGACTGCATCAGCACTCGCCATCGCCTCGGCGACGGCGGTCGTGCCCGCAGCAAAATCGGAAATCTCAAAGATCCCCGGCGGGCCATTCCACAAAATCGTCTTCGCTTTCGCAATCTCGTCCTGGAACAGCTTGATGGACGCCGGCCCGAGATCGACCGCCTGCCAACCGTCGCGCACGCCGTTGTTAGGCGAGAGGCGTCCCGTCATGTGGGTTGCGGCGCCGGGGCTGATTTCAGCGGTCTCGAGCACATCGACCGGCAGTACGAGTTTCACCCCTTTTTGCTTCGCAAGACCGAGGAGCTCGCGCGCCAGATCGAGTTTGTCACCTTCGACGCGACTTGCTCCGACCGGGATTCCCTCTGCCTTGAAAAACGTGTTCGCCATCGCACCGCAGATTAGAAACGTGTCGGCTTTTTCCATCAGGGCTTTGATGACGCCGATCTTATCGGAAACCTTAGAGCCGCCCATGATGACGAGAAACGGCTTTGCCGGCTGCGCCAGTTCTTCATGGAGATATTTCAATTCCTTCTCCATCAGAAAACCCATCGCCGCTTGTCGAACGAACTTCGTGATTCCGGCGGTCGAGGCGTGCGCGCGATGCGCGGCACCGAAAGCGTCGTTCACATAAATGCCGTCGCCGAGCTGCGCGAGCGATTGGGCAAACATTGGGTCGTTCGCTTCTTCGCCAGCGTAAAAGCGGACGTTCTCGAGCAGCGTGACGTCCCCGTCCTTCATGTCTTTCACAATTGCTTCCGCATCGGCGCCGATGCAGTCGTGGCTGAACGCGACGGAATGGTGGAGCAAATTGTGGAGCGCGACACCGACCGGCCGGAGGGAATACTTCTCCACCGGTTTCCCTTTGGGCCGGCCGAAATGGGCCATCAGAATCGTGCGCGCGCCGTGTTCGCGAAGGTAATTTATCGTCGGCAAACTCTCCTGGAGCCGCGTGTCGTCGGTGATGACGATCTCGCCGTTGCGCTCCTCGGCCGGCACATTAAAATCGACGCGGAGAAGGACGCGTTTTCCGCGCAAATCAAGGTCGCGAATCGAAAGCTTACTCATTCTTTCTCCTAATCCTGCTCCGATCCACAATCCTCTCCCCGAATCATTTCCGGTCGCGGAGAAAAACGCGGAAGCAATCCCCTTAACATCCGAGCCATGTGAAGCAGCCGCTCTTTTCCTGGTAAAACCCGGCTTTCGTCTGTCAGGTTTCGAACCACCAAAGCGTCGAGGCAAGCCGCGCATTCCAGAGCCGATCTACGTGCAGTTTCAAAAAAGCGCGCACGATCGCGGCCGGAAAACTTTCCATCTCCTTCGGCAATATTGAGCGGGATACTCGTCGACGTCCGGTCCAGCTGGTCCTTCGCAGCGGCCTTTGCCGTGATGGTGGCGAGCACTTCTCCCACCCATTCGCGTAAGAGCAGCGATTCTTGGTAAACGTCCAGCTTTTCGTGGTCGAAGAATGCGTTCATCGGTTCGGAAGGAGCGGGATTCGGAGCAGGAGAAGGATTACTTAGCAATCAACTCCAGCATCTCGACGCAACGATTGCTGTAGCCCCACTCGTTGTCGTACCAACCGACGACTTTCACGAACTTTCCGCCGTGGGCCATCGTGAGTTTGCTGTCGAAGATGCAGGAGTGCGGGTTCCCAACGATGTCGCGCGAGACGAGCGGTTCCTCGGTGTATTCGACCACGCCGCGGTAGCTCGAATCGCTTGCGGCTCGCTTGAATGCGTCGTTGATCGCTTCGACGGTCGCGTCCTTCTCAAGAATCGCGGTAAAATCGGTAATCGATCCGTCCGGCGTTGGCACTCGGTAGGCACCGCCGTTCAACTTCCCTTTCAACGCCGGGAGAACTTCGCCGATCGCCTTCGCCGCGCCCGTGCTCGACGGAATAATGCTCACGGCTGCCGCCCGCGCCCGGCGGAGATCTTCGTGCGGCAGATCGAGAATCCGCTGGTCGTTCGTGTAGCTGTGGATCGTGCTCATGAAGCCGTGCACGATCGTAAAGTTGTCGTGCAACACCTTGGCGAGCGGCGCGAGGCAGTTCGTCGTGCAGCTCGCGTTCGAGACGATGTTCATCGTCGCTGCGTCGTAAATCTCGTCGTTAATCCCGAGGCAAATCGTGGCGTCCGGGTTTTTCGCCGGCGCGCTGATCAGGACTTTCTTCGCGCCGCCTTTAATGTGCAGCTCCGCTTTGTCGCGGGCGGTGAAGAAGCCGGTCGATTCGAGCACGACCTCCACGCCGAGGTCTTTCCACGGCAGTTTCGCCGGGTCGCGCTCTTTCAGGATTCGAATCTTCTGGCCGCGGACGATGATGTTCTCGTCATCGTAGCTGATCTCGCCGTTGAATTTCCCATGCACGGAATCCCACTTCAGAAGATGCGCGAGCGTGTGCGTGTCGGTGAGATCATTGATCGCCTTCACCTGCGCGACCTGGTCGTTGGACATGGCGCGCAAGACGTTGCGCCCGATGCGGCCGAAGCCGTTGATGCCGATATTTGCCATAGTGAAAAGAGTGCTTGTGAGTTGAGGTTGGATGCCGACTGGTAGCGGCGGAAGTTACCTTTAGAACGCGGCCATAGCCGAGGCAAGCGAATGAACATCCCGCGGCTCTGCGGCGTCGAAGGTGACCTCGATGCATCCGCTCATTCCGTTTCTCTGCCTCGGTCTTACCGTGACACCCGCTCTCGCCAAAACTCCAAGCGTTTTGGTGCTCGGCGACAGTCTTTCGGCCGGCTACGGCTTAAAAAGATCACAGGCGTATCCGGCCCTGCTCTCGGAAAAAGCCAAAGGAATGGGGAGCAACCTCATCGTGATGAATGCGGGCGTGAGTGGCGACACCACGAGCGGCGGGCTGCGGCGGTTGCCGCGTCTTTTGCAACATCACATCGACGTGCTCGTGATCGAGCTCGGGATTAACGACGCCTTCCGCGGCGTGCCGATCCCTCAGATCGAGGCGAATCTGCAAAGCATCATTGACCTGTCGAAAAAGCGCTATCCGCAGGTGCGGATCGTGATCGCCGGAATGCAGTTGCCGATCTCCGGGGACGACGATTATCTCGACCGGTTCGGAGCGATCTTCCCGAAGCTGGCAGCTCGAAACCACGCGGCGCTGATTCCTTTTCTTCTCGCAGGCGTGGCGGGTAATCGGGCGTTGAACCAGAACGACATGATCCATCCGAACGCCAGCGGGCAGAAGATCCTTGCGGCCAATGTCTGGCCTGTGCTCGAGCAGGTTCTGCAGCCCTCCAGCGTATCGGGTAAAGCAGGCTTCCAGCCTGCAGAATCCTAAGCAGGCAAGATGCCCGCCGGACGTGATGGGCTGGAAGCCTGTGTTACGTCCGTTTTCCTCCCGGCCTGCGAACTTTTAACGGATGGATCCAGCCGACCCGCAAAATCTTCACGACACCGCAGACAAACCGGTTCTCGAACGGATCGATATCGCGACCGAGGGGAACGATTGCGACGAATGCGTGCGGGCGTTGCGCGAGCCGCTCATGAAAATCGAGGGCGTGAAGGAAGTCGTCGCCGATCCGGAAAGCGAGAATGTTTGGGTAACTTTTGACGCGCGGAGAACGCACGCGCCGGCGATCCACGACGTCATCCTGAAGAGCGGTTACAAAGCGGCGCCGATCGCGGATTAAGCGGCCGCTGCTCGCAATGCGGCAGCCGAAGATCCAGCGCAGCGCCACAAGACTGCAGAATCCAGCTGTCATCTTGAGCATGATCTCGAATGGTGATGCCGGCGCCTGATGACCTCAACATGGCGCGGGAGGCGCGTGCGCTGCCAAGCGGCAATCTTCAAGG
>JAICMR010000198.1 GCA_025929155.1 Chthoniobacterales bacterium
ATGAGCTCGGTCCGGCGGAAATCGGGCGTGACGCAATTTGAGTGCGAACGGAGGTAGGCGAGGAGCCAGTCTTTATGCTGGGCGAGCCGGAAGTAGTAATTTTCCTCCGTCCGATGCTCGACTTCGCCCCACTCGGGGCCGAATTCCCCGTCCGAGCCGCGCTCTTTATCGGTGAGGAACTGTTCCTGCCGGATGCTGTAGTAGCCTTCCTGCCTGTCCTTGTAGATCTGGCCTTCCTCGTAAAGACGCTGGAGGATGCCTTGGACACAGCGCTTGTGGACCGGATCGGTCGTGGCGGCCCAGCGGTCGTAGCGGACCTCCAGTTTCTCCCAAAGCGTGATGAATTTTGCCGTCAGCTCATCGACGAACTGCTGCGGAGGGACGCCCGCTTTCTCCGCACTCTGCTGGACTTTCTGCCCGTGCTGATCGACTCCGGTAAGGAAGCAAACCTCTTCGCCTTTGAGCCGATGGTAGCGCGCGATCACGTCGGCAAGGATTTTCTCATAGGCGTGCCCAATATGCGGCGCGCCGTTGGTGTAATCGATCGCGGTGGTGATGTAGAAGGGTTTCGGCATCGGCTTTGCTGACTTTGCGGGCGGCGCTTGAGCGACGCAACCCGCGCGCCTCGCCTAACGACCGGCGGGATTCGCGAAAAGGGCGCGCCGTTTCTGCCGATAGCTGACGGCGTAAATGCGCAACACCGGGAAGAGCAGCAAATATGTCCAGCCGCTCCAAAAGAGAAGCGGCCGAATGCGGGCGAAGGCGGCAGCGAGCAGTCCAATCGCGACGAGGATGAGGAGCCGGTGGATCTGGTAGCGAGTGTCGAATCGCTCCAACTCGGTGAGCTCGAGCGCGTCGCGGAGCCGGTAGGCGTGAAGATAGAGAAAGGTGAGCGCGAGCCAAACGGCAGCGAATCCAAGCCCGTAGATGACAAGCACGGCCGAGAGCTGATCCGCCGTGATCCGCATGGAATTCGCCGGAGCCCCGAAAATCATGCTGGTGATGCTGAGGTTAAAAAGAAACTTCAGCGGATAGATAAAGAAAAGGACGAGGAAGAGCAGAACACAGGTGAGGAAGCGTGCGGCACCGTCGTCGAGACCGAAGCGGCGGCAGAATTTGTAATGGCTATTCCAGATGAGGGCGAGGAAGAGGAAGCAGACCGCGAAGGCAGGAAAGCCGTGCATGGCGTTAAAGAGATCGGCGAAGGTCCGAGGCACATCGAGTGAGACGACGAGAAGCGTTACGGCGAAGCCGAAGACGGCGTCGCTGAAGCTTTCGAGTCGGCTGACCTCGAGGCCGCGTTGGCGAAAGCCGTCGACGAATTCGCGATTACGGCGGGCGCGGGTCGCTGGGAGCATCAGTGAGGTGGACTTAAAACTGGAAGGCTCGGCCGCACAAGTCAGCGCTGGCGGAGCAGAGCCGACTCGAAGCGTCCGGTGTGCAGGACGGGACTGCCGACAAGAGCGAGGGCTCTCGAAGGACAGCTCCGCGCAGAAGGTTCAGGGGACTCGCCGGGATACTTCGACTCCACTGCGCTTCGCTCAGGATGACTCTAAACCGAGCGCGCGGAAGGTATCATCGACGTGGCGGAAATGGATTTCGAGCGAGCAAAGCCGGTCGATCTGTTCCGGCGTTAGCAGAGCAGTAATCTCAGGCTCGGCTTTCGCACTTTCGGCGAAAGATCGGTCGCCCTGCCAGGTCTTCATGGCTGCGCGCTGCACGGCTTCGTAAGCAACCTGACGCTCCGCCCCGGCGCGTGTGAGAGCGAGGAGGATCGACTGGCTGAAGTAAAGACCTTTCGTTAGGCCAAGGTTGCGCTCCATATTCTCAGGATAAACCAGCAGCTTCTCCACGAGGTCGCGCAACTTCACGAGCATGTAATCGAGTAGCGTGCAGGAGTCCGGCAGGATAATCCGCTCGACGCTCGAGTGGCTGATATCCCGTTCATGCCAAAGCGCGACATTTTCCATCGCAGCAAGCGCGTTTCCCCTGACGACCCGGGAAAGGCCGCTCAGCCGCTCCGCCGTGATCGGATTGCGCTTGTGCGGCATCGCGGAGCTGCCTTTCTGTCCGGGGCCAAAAAATTCCTCGACCTCCAAAACCTCCGTGCGCTGGAGATGCCGGAGCTCCGTCGCCCAACGGTCGATACTCGAACCGATGAGCGCGAGCGTGGTGGAGAACTCCGCGTGCCGATCGCGCTGGATGATCTGCGTCGAGAGCGTGGCCGGTTTCAATCCCAGTTTCTCGCATACTTGCCGCTCGATCCTTGGATCGAGGTGCGCATGTGTGCCAACCGCGCCGCTCAACTTCCCCACTCGGACGCGCTCGGCTGTCTGCATCAGGCGTTCGGCCGCGCGCCCAAATTCGTCGAACATGAGCGCGAGTTTCAATCCGAAAGTAATCGGCTCTGCATGAATGCCGTGACTGCGGCCGATCATCGGCGTCATCTTGTAACGTCGCGCCTGCGCCGCGATGGCGTCCCGAATGTCCGCCAGATCCTGTGCGAGAATCCTGGCGGCTCCTGTCATTTGTACCGCGAGCGTCGTGTCCAGCAGATCGGAGGAAGTCAAGCCTTGGTGAATCCAGCGCGCGGCGGGCCCGACCGACTGCGCGACGTTTTCGAGAAAGGCGATCACGTCGTGGTTCGTCCGCTTCTCGATCTCGTTGATCGTTTCGACGGAAAACCCGGCTTTCTCTCGGATCGCGAGGGCATCCGCTCGAGGGATTTCGCCGAGGTCCGCCATCGCTTCGCAGGCCAGGGTTTCAATCTCGAGCCAGATCTGGAATTTTCGCTTCTCCGACCAGATCTCTCGCATGGCCGGACGGGAATAACGGGCGATCACGACGCCAAGATAAGGAGACGCCGCTGGGCGAAAAGTATTTTCGCGTTCGGGACTACGTGTCTGCCCAACCTGCCCGGACGAATTGGTCCCGCCAAGCTCGTAACCTCAGGGTAGAAAAAGAACGTCGCGCAGACGGCTTTCCGCCCGCGCGACGCAACACGTCAGAAGGAAATTGCTATTTAGCAAACCCGGGCGCGATTGAAGCGCCCGTTTGCATGCACCCGCACCTGCCCGCTACCGAGAAGGTCCGCCACCGTAGCCACGGTCTCCTTGGTGTTCTTTGTGCAGGAGCTGACAGCGAGGATCAGGTCGCCGAGAGAGAGCTTCGAGTTCTTTTTGAGGATTTGCGTGTTCTTTTTCATAGCGGGTTGCCCGTTCATTCAGCAGGATAAATGCCAACTTCTAATTGGACGCTTGCCCCAGAGCGTCCGTTCAAATTCCGTGGGAAAAAGTGTCAACGCGCCCGCGCAAACGAGACACATGTGTCAAGTCGCGGACACTTTCCTACGCGCCTTTCGGCTTCGCTGTCAGGCGCAAGACCAGCAAATAAAGCACCGCCAGCACCGCAACGAACAATACAATCC
>JAICMR010000112.1 GCA_025929155.1 Chthoniobacterales bacterium
ACGACGTGCTGGCCGAGGCCGAGCGCGTCCCGGAAGAAGTCGATCCAAACGGCTATGGCGAACGTGAAGATTTGCGCGACAAGTTTATCGTCACGATTGATCCGGACGACGCCCGCGATTTCGACGACGCGATCCACGTCGAGAAACTTGCCGGCGGAGATTGGGAACTTGGCGTCCACATCGCGGATGTCTCTGCTTACGTCACGCCGGGCAGCGCGCTGGATCGGGAAGCGCTCAACCGGGGAAACAGTGTCTACCTGGCTGACCGCGTCATCCCGATGCTGCCCGAGCGGCTGAGCAACGGCGTCTGCAGCTTAAATCCACGCGTCGTTAGGCTGACGCATTCAGCTTTCATCCGCTTCGCGAAAAATGGCGCGCCGAAAAGCGCCCGTTTCGCGCGCACCCTAATCCAGAGCGCGCACCGACTGACTTACAAAGAAGCCTACTCCATTCTGCAAAAGCCGCCGAGCGACAGGTTGGGGGAACATCTGCACACGGCCTGGTCGCTCGCGTCGATCTTGCGCAGGCGGCGTTTCGCACACGGCTCGCTCGACCTCGATTTTCCGGAGGTCAAGGTGGTACTCGATCGCGCGACGGGAAAGCCCATTCGGCTCGAGCGAATCGAGAACGACGAATCCCATCAGTTGATCGAGGAATGCATGCTCGCGGCGAACGAAGCCGTCGCCCTAGAGCTCAAAAACCGGCTCATCCCGACCATCTACCGGATTCACGAGAACCCAGATCCCGATAAACTGGCCGAGTATCGCGAGCTTGTGCTCAGCTACGGATTCAAGGTCGGCGATCTGACAAACCGCGCGGAGTTGCAACGTTTGCTGGCGTTGTTAGACGGAAAGCCGGAAGAGCAGGCGCTGAAAATCGGTCTCCTGAAAAGCTTGAAACGCGCGCGCTATTCAACCCAGCCGTTCGGCCATTTTGGCCTCGCAAAGAACAACTACACGCACTTTACAAGTCCGATCCGGCGCTACGCCGATCTGGTTGTGCATCGCACTCTGGCCGATCGCAATGGCCGCCGCGGCGAACGCGGGAGCCCGGCAGAATTAGCTGGCATCGCCGAACATATTTCCACGACCGAGCGCGTCGCAGCCGACGCGGAGAACGAGTCGGTGAAAATGAAGAAACTCGAGTTTCTTCAGGCACAGGTCGGCGCGGCAAATCCGCAGGTTTTTCGCGCTACCGTGCTCGAGGTCAGGAACTACGGCCTTCTAATCGAGTTGCCTGATGTCCTGCTTACCGGCCTCATTCATATCTCGTCCTTGAGCGATGACTTCTACGTCTTCGACGGCCCGCGACGCCGACTCATCGGCCGGCAGTCGAGACGTACGCTCGCGGTCGGTGAAACCCTTCAGGTCCTGGTCGCCCGGATCGACATTTTCAAACAACAGGCTGACTTCGCGCTCGCCACCGACCAGGCTGCAAAATCCCGGCGGCCGGGGCATCCGGCGCAGCGGCGGCGCGCAGGCGCGGCTCGTTAGGCGACAACCTCTTTCTGATTTTCCGTGCTGGCTTGGGCGACGGTGATTACAGACTTTTCCGCGGGCATGACCTTTCCCGAGATACCGGATTGCCTCCGCGCTTTCAGACAAGGGATAGGTCCGATCGATGACCGGTTTCACTTTTCCCGACTGGACGAGATCGGCCAAGGCCTCGAGATCGTCATGACTAACGTGCGCGAGCATCATGCTCATTTTCTGACTAATGAACGGAGACAGGAGGAGCGCTTTGAGCGGGCGTCCCATTGGCCCGATCCAGTTACCCTCGTTAGGCCCACCACCTCCGATCATGACGGAAATCCCATCCCGCTTTAGAACGCGCCGGAAACTGGAGAGCGGTTGGGTGCCGACGTTGTCCAGGATGACGTCGTAGCGTTGTGCGCCTTTGCTGAAGTCTTCATTCGCGTAATCGATCACCCGATCTGCGCCCAGCGACGGACTAACCCGGCGTTGCGGCCGCTGCAGACACCGGTCACGTTCGCGCCTAACGATTTCGCGATCTGCACGGCAAACGTGCCCACGCCTCCCGAGGCGCCGTTGATCAGGACGTTTTGGCCGGCTCGAACTTTTCCGCTGTCGCGCAAGGCCTGCAAGGCCGTAACCCCAGCGACCGGCAGAGCGGAGGCCTGCTCAAAGTTAGTGCTTTCCGGCTTGAGCGCGAGCCGGAATCCGCCGAGGCAATATTGCGCGAGCGAGCCGCTGCAAACGCCGACAATGTGATCGCCGGGTTGGAAGCGCCTAGCATTTTTGCCGACGACTTCCACTTCGCCGGCGACATCAACTCCGAGCCGCAGATCCTTCGGCCTGTGCAAGCCGGCTTCCATGCGCATAACGTAGGGAATGCCGCGCATGAAGTGCCAATCGAGGGGATTGACCGCCGCGGCCCGGACTTTGATCAAAATCTGATCGTCGTTAGGTACAGGCTTTTCAAGGTCCTGTAACCGAAGCGTATCGGGCGAGCCGTAAGCGCAGCGCACGATCGCTTTCATCGGATGCGCCGTGGTAGCGGCCAGGGCTGCGCAGTCATTGGTCAGCGCACGTAAGCGATGCAGAGGGCCGCGAAGCCCAGGAGGACAAGTCCTAGGATTGCGAGACCGGTCCATTTCAGGATTTGTTTTATCATACACCTTCGTTTCCTGCCTAACGAATAAACCCAATTCTCGGAGGATGGATTGTGCTTCTGTCTGTTCGTTTATGGTCCGTGGATAATTCGTTAGGCAAAACGAAATCAGGCCTTGATAATGGTTACTTCGATCACGTCAGATACGATTGGTTTCCTCCCACATAGTGTTCTGGTCAGATAGGACGCCACACCACAAGCCGGCTTATTTTTCTTTTCTGGCGCCTCTCGAGAAGTGTTTCGGCCCCCACTTCTTCGGCGTCCTGTCCCTCTTGCAGATCAGCGCAAAGAGCTTTCCATCGGACATGCCTGAAGATTTCGCTTCCACTTTTCCGCTGCCGAATTGTAACATTTCTCCGGCGACCATGGATAGCATCATCGAATCAAGAGAGTTGCAGATCGAGCGGAAGATTTTCGCGATCGACCTGCGCGAGAACGGCCGGGGCAAATTTCTTCGTATCACCGAGGAGAGCCAAGGCCATCGCAACGTCATTATCGTCCCCATTTCTGGTGTGGATGATTTCGCTGATGCGATCGATGACGTGCTCGCGGCTGAGCCGGCGGCGTAGGAGCTGAGATCCCAAAGTCACCGTGGCCGCGGAAAAATCGCGGACACCCTGAGCGAATCCCGCGAAGGCAAAGGAGTCGAAGGACATCCACTGATCGAGTGAAGGTCCGCAGGTTCCACAGTTCCAACCTCACAATAGCGGGCGCCGGAATTCTTCGACGGCTCCGCTTCGCCAAACGCCGCTTAGAATGACCATGCGTTGACACATCGACCTCGCCCTTTAGCTTGCGCTTCCAAGGCTGCCCGCCTCGCATTTTCTCGAACTCATGCCCACGAAAACAAAAACCAAACGGTCGAAATCCGCCGCGAAATCCAAAGCCAAGTCAGCCAAATCAGCCCGGCATGTCTATAATTTCGGCGACGGGAAAGCGGATGGCGACGGGAGCATGAAGGCCCTCCTGGGCGGCAAAGGCGCCAACCTTGCAGAGATGACGCGAATTGGCCTGCCCGTACCGCCCGGCTTCACAATTACGACGGAAGTCTGCACTTACTATTACGCGCACAGGAAGAATTATCCGCCCACGCTGGAAGCCGAGATCAAGAAGGGCATCGCGAACATGGAGCGGATCATGGGCACGAAGTTTGGCGACACCACAAAGATGCCGCTGCTCGTTGCGGTCCGCTCTGGCGCGCGAGATTCGATGCCGGGCATGATGGACACGATCCTCAATCTCGGCCTGAACGACGAGACGGTGCAGTCGCTGGTAAAAGCGACGAAGAACGAGCGTTTCGCGTGGGATTGCTACCGGCGTTTTATTCAGATGTATGGCGACGTCGTGATGGGCGTGCAGAAGCGCGAAGGGGAAGACCACGACCCGTTTGAATCCATCATCGAACACTACAAAGACGAGAAGCACGGCCGGCACGACATCGACGATTCGAAGCTGAGCGCGGCGGATTACCAGGAACTGGTGGAGCGCTTCAAGAAGCTCGTGAAAGATCGGACTGGCAAAGCTTTCCCTAACGATCCCTGGGATCAACTCCGCGGCGCCGCGAGCGCGGTTTTCGGCTCGTGGATGAACGACCGCGCGATCGTTTACCGCCGGAAATACAACATCCCACAGGAATGGGGCACGGCCGTGAACGTGCAGGCGATGGTGTATGGCAACACCGGCGCAAACTCCGGCTCGGGCGTCGCGTTCACGCGGAATCCGGCGAACGGCGTGAACGAGTTCTACGGCGAATTTTTGATCAACGCCCAGGGCGAAGACGTCGTCGCAGGTGTGCGCACACCGCAGCCAGTGATCGAGCTGAAGGAAATCATGCCGCAGGCCTATGGCGATTTGCTCAAGGTCCGTGCGCGACTCGAGAAGCACTACAAAGACGTGCAGGACGTCGAGTTCACGATCCAGGATCGCAAGTTGTTTATGCTTCAGACGCGCAACGGCAAGCGAACCGCCGCGGCCGCGCTCAAGTTCTCGATGGACATGTTTAACGAGAAATTGATCGACTGGAAAACCGCGGTGCAGCGGAATCCGGCGGATCAACTCGATCAGTTGCTCGCGCCGATTTTCGACGTCACTGAAGTCAGGAAAGCGAAATCGATCGCGAAAGGTTTGCCAGCGGGTCCCGGCGCGGCTTCTGGTAAGATCTATCTCAACGCCGATCGCGCCGCCGCCGCCGCGGAAAAGGGCGAAAAAGTGTTGCTCGTGCGCAACGAAACTTCTCCAGAAGATCTGCGCGGCATGATTGCGGCCGAGGGAATCCTGACTGCCAAAGGCGGGGTCTCCTCACACGCGGCACTCGTCGCCCGCCAGATGGGGAAAGTCTGCATCTGCGGCGCCTCGGCCTTGCAGATCGATTACGCAAAAAAGACCGTTTCCGTGGGTGGCCAGACTTTCAAAGAAGGCGATTTCCTTTCCATCGACGGAACGGCCGGGACGGTTTATGCCGGCCAGCTCGCGACGGCGCCAAGCGAGATTATCACCGGCATGTTACACGGCGATCGAGCTGCGCAAAAAACGGAGAAATTTAAGGCTTTCAATCAGCTGATGGATTGGTGCGCGAAAGCGACCCATCTCGCAGTCCGCACCAATGCGGATAACCCGGAGCAAACGAAGATCGCGCTCGCCTTCGGCGCGAGCGGAATTGGCCTAACGAGAACGGAACACATGTTCTTTGAAGGCGATCGGATCGATGCAATGCGCGAGATGATCCTCGCCCACAACCGCGACGATCGAAAGGTCGCGCTCAAGAAGTTGCTGCCCTATCAGCGAAAGGACTTTACCGGGATCTTCAAAGCGCTGAAGGGCTATCCGGCTACGATTCGTCTGCTCGATCCGCCCCTCCACGAATTCCTTCCGCACGATGTCGAGTCGCAGGTCGATCTGGCCGAAAAAATCGGGGTAGAACCGCAAATTATTGCGCAGCGTGTCGCGACTCTACATGAGCTCAATCCGATGCTCGGCCATCGCGGCTGCCGGCTCGGCATTGCCTATCCCGAGATTACCGAGATGCAGGCTCGCGCCATCTTCGAAGCCGCGGCCGCGGTTGTGAAAGCGAAGATTCCGGTGAAGCCCGAGATCATGATTCCTCTCGTCGGGTTCAAGAAGGAATTCGATCTCCAAGCCGAAATCATTCACCGGGTCGCCAGAGAAGTGATGGCTGAGAAGAAAGTGACTCTCGACTACCTCGTTGGCACAATGATCGAAATTCCGCGCGGCTGTTTGACCGCCGATGAGATCGCGCAGACGGCTGAATTCTTCAGCTTCGGGACAAACGACCTCACGCAGACTGCCCTCGGAATCAGTCGCGACGACATGGGAAATTTCATGGCCTCCTATGTCGAGAACGAGATCTATAAGAAGAACCCTTTTGCCTCTCTCGACCAGACCGGGGTTGGGCAACTCATGCAGATCGCGGTCGAGAAAGGCCGGAGGAGCCGGCGGAAAATCAAACTTGGCATTTGCGGTGAGCACGGCGGCGATCCCGACAGCGTGAAATTCTGCCACCGCTTAGGACTCGACTACGTCAGTTGCAGCCCTTTCCGGGTGCCGATAGCGCGCCTCGCCGCGGCGCAGGCAGCGCTGGCTTAAACAACGAGCAACTTTCGACAATAGAAAGCCTCGGCGTAGGGCGCCGCGCATTCGACACCGCGCAGCCGCATCAGGGCGAGAAAGGTTTCCTCCGCGAACCAATGTTTGTTCGACTGAGTCTGAAAGTAGCGGCAAATATGTTCACTCTTCTTACGACTGAGTGATTCAGTCAATGATACAAAGAAGTTGGGATGCCCGAGGTCGCCGTCGTATTTCGGAATTTCGTATTCCAGGATCAGGTGGTTGCGAAAGCTATTCCACGCCAGGTCAGAGAGGAGCCGATGATCCTGGTGTCGATCATCACGGAAATGAGTAAACACCACGTCCGGCTCGAATGACTTCTTTAGAGCCTCGAAGAATTCCTTCACTCTGCCGCCCTGGAAGGGAAGGAAGCTGTTCCGGAAGTCTTTGATCACAATCTTCAACCTGCTCCCGTGCAGGAGTTCCTTAGCGCTGGCTCGTGCCTCCGCCGCACGCTTCCCTTCGGCGGTGAAGACGACCCAATGGAACTGTAAACCTGGGTTTGCTGTGGCCCACTTTAGAAGGGTGCCGCCGCAACCGATCTCGATATCATCTGCATGCGCGCCGATACACAAGACTTTTCTGACGCTTTTTCCAAGATCGACTGGCAACATATCAATGAGCGTCCCAGACACGCCACGGCGCACGGCCATTCGCCTGCAAGTCTTCAAGCTGTTGCTTTTCCTTAAACGTATCCATACAGGCCCAGAATCCGCCGTAAGGATAGGTAACGAGTTGCCGTTCCTCGATCAGACGACGAAATGGCTCTTCGACGAGATCTTCTCCTTCGTTGATATAGTTGAATATCTCTTTCCGAAAAACGAAGAAGCCTCCATTGATCAGGTTTCCTGACCGAGCGATGTGGGCGATTTCACTTACAACACCGTCCGGCTCCGCCGAAACCGTATGGAAGCTCGCCGTCGGTGTCACCCCTAGGAAACAGGCGATCTTTCCTTTCTCGACAAAGTAGTCAATTTCTTCCGGAAGAATCAGATCCGTTAAGCCATCTACGTAATTGGCGAGAAACACGTCTTCGCCTTCGACAAACTGCCGGACTCGCAGGAGTCGCTGCCCAACGTTGGAGTTCTGGCCGGTATCCACAAAGGTGATTCGCCAGTCTTGAATATCCTTGCGTAGCAATTCGACTTTCGTGCCACCATCAGATAGGACGAAGTCGTTAGAGATACATTCGTTGTATTCAAGAAATGACTGTTTGATGGCGTCAGCGCCGTAGCCGAGACAGAGGATGAAGTCGTTATGTCCGTAGTGCGAGTAATACTTCATCAGGTGCCAAAGGAGGGGCCGGTATCCGATCACCGCCATCGGCTTCGGTACCGGTTGTGGTCCTTCTCGCAACCGCATTCCCTGACCCCCGCAAAATAAAACGACCTTCATCAGCTTCTCTGGCTACTCATAGACCGTGATGCGCGGAATCGGCACCACAAATTTGCCGCCCCAATCCCTGATGAAGGCGTTTTGCTTCATGATCTCGTCCTTAAGATTCCAAGGCAAAATGAAGAGGTAGTCGGGTTTTGTGTCTCTGATTTTGTCCGGATGCAAGATCGGAATTCGGGTTCCCGGTGTAAATTTCCCCTGCTTGTAGGTGTTGCGGTCGACCGTGTAATCGAGAAGGTCGGTTCGAATCCCGCAATAGTTCAACAAGGTATTTCCCTTGCCGGGCGCGCCGTAGCCCGCGATTGACTTCCTCTGGCTGCGGGCATCAATCAGGAAACGCAGAATGTCGCGCTTTGTCGCCTCGACCTCCTCGGTGAAAGCACTGTAGCGATCCAGGTCGCCGATTCCCCAATCCGCCTCGCGCTTCTGTAGCTCAACCGCACGAAAAGATATCTCTTTAGTCTTATCATCGAGATGAGAGGCATAGATGCGAAGCGAGCCGCCGTGGGTGGTCAATTCTTCCACATCGAATAGGCGAAGGCCATGCGAGTTAAAAATGCGGCTTACCGTCGTAAACGACAGATAGGAGAAGTGCTCATGGTAAATTGTATCGAACTGATTCCCCTCGATCAGTCGAATCAGGTGCGGAAACTCCATGGTAATAACTCCGGCCGGATTGAGGAGCGTTTTCAGCCCGCTCACGAAGTCGTTGATATCGGGAACGTGTGCCAGAACGTTGTTGCCCAGAAGGAGATCGGCCCGGCGGCCTTCGGAGGCGAGTTGGCGCGCAAAAGCTGCGCCGAAGAACTCAGTGATGGTCGGAACGCCCTTTGCCATCGCAGTCTGAGCGATGTTACGCGCCGGTTCGATTCCCAAAACCGGGATCTGTCGCTGGAGGAAGTATTGCAAGAGATAACCGTCGTTACTGGCTACCTCGATGACGAGGGAGCCTGCTCCAAGGCCCAATCTTTCCGTTATCGCCTGAACGTATGACTCAGCATGGGCAAGCCAGCTATCGGAGTAGGAGGAAAAGTAGGCGTATTCCTCAAAGATAGCATGTGGTGAGACATGCTCCGGAAGTTGCACAAGGAAGCAGTGGTCGCAGACAAAGGAATGCAGCGGGTAAAGCGTTTCCGGTTCCCTTAGCTTGTCGGCCGCCGTGTAGGATTCGCAAAGGGGAGAGAGTCCCAAGTCTGCGAATGTCTGGCGCAACGGCGCCCCGCAGAAGCGGCAATTGTAGAGCGATGAACTCACAGTCAGGCTAGGGCGAGGCTGAGCCTAGTCCTGGTGTCTAAGGGCGGTATTTCGCGTTCCGAGATGGCAAAGACTTCGGAATTTAGGCGTATCACGCCGCCTTGTGGCTCAATAAATTGGGAGAACTTTGTGCACACCTCCTGGTAGCTAACGATGGCGGTGGAGGGAATCCTTAGGCCTTTGAGACAGCGCGCGTGGGGTTCGATGTTCTTGTTCGCTTCAGGCATAAGCAGTTCGACCGCCAGCTTGTTCGCACGCGCGCGCGCAAGCAGTTGATCCAGCCGCGATATTTCCGCCTGCTGCGTAGCCACAATCACCTTGCCGCAGACTGCATACGCGATACCGTATTTTTCGCAAAAGGCGACCATCGATCGATTCCCTTCTCGGGCTTGACGAGCTTTCAAACTGCCGGGTGCGTAATAAATCCCTGAGTGGATTACCCCGCTGTTCCGCCCGGTCTGATGAGCAGCAAGTCGTGACTCCTTTTCCAACAGAACCACGCGAAGACCGGGCTGTCGCTGCCCGAGGTGCATCGCCACGCTTAGACCGAGGATTCCGCCTCCAATGATCGCGTAATCGACTTTCACGACTGTACCAGAGAAAGGAGATCCGTCCGGGCGAGCGCGTCGGCAGCGTCTTTAATCGTCGCGAAAGGAAGGCCAGCTTCTTCAGCGATATCGAGCAATGAGTGCGAACCGTCGGAAAGATTCAGAACCCAGAGAAGAGCCAGTTCGTGTTGTCGTCGAGTCGAGCCGTCACCCAGACCTTGATAGAGGCCACGCTTACCCAGCTGAGGTTCTCCCTTCGGGCTGTTATTCAGGTAGGTGCGATTTAATTCGAGCAGGTTTATGACCTGAAGGCACTGCTCTAACGAGTTCACCAGCGACTCCGGCCGGACAAAGTCCAGATTATCCGCCGACGTGTGGTATTCGGGGAAAGTGCCATGCACCGACCGCATCATACAGCCGACGGGCAGGTCGATCCCCGGGGAGCAGTACTGCCGCTCGTCGTATCCGTAGGGCGAAAAATTAACTACCTGATGCGGCTCGCCGGAATGGCGTAGAATGTGAAGGAAAGCGCGGTCGATTTCGGCTTTGAAATGACGGCTCCGTTTGTAAGTGATCCCCGCACTGTCTCCGACACAGGTAAGGACGAACCCATGACGAACCATTTGAAGTCTTTCTTCATTCCGTGACAGCCAGCTGATCGCGCCGATACTGCCAGGGGCAAAGACGAATCGATAGGAGTAACGCCGTGGCGCCGTCGCGAGGGCTTCAGCGAGAGCTACCGCGACGGCGATGCCAGAAAGATTGTCATTTGCCAGCGAAGGATGACAGACGTGGCTAGAGATCAGAACTTCCTCAGGCGTCTCTCCCGGTAGGAAACACTCTCCATAGGTAAGCGATCCGTCCTTGAGCGAGGAATCGATGCAGACGTCGTATTCTGCATTGGGATCGAACTGGGCGAGTTGATTCTCGCTCAGACAGAAGCCCCAGGACTCGTTGTAGTAAGACGTGCGATACGGCACCCAATCTGGATTACCAGCTGAGGTAAAGAGATGCTCCTTAAGCTCAACGAAAGGCATACGGCATCGGAGAGGAGTGCTGTAGCTTACGACGTGCAGGTTCAGCTTCTGGAAATCGATCAGCCGTTTGCCAGTCGTGTCTTTGATGTAGGCATCACGAATGTTCCATTCGCGGGGAATGGTCCAGTCGAACACCTTCGTGCCAGTCGGAACCTCATCGATCTGAAGCGGAATCGTTTCGCGGAGGATGGCAAGCGTCTCACGCACGCCATTCCCGGTGATACTCCTGCAGATAGGAAAGAGCCGCGTGATCAGAGCGCTCATTCTGTCAACGGAGTGCATCAGGGAAAGGCAGGCCAAGCGAGGTCGCGGGATGAAACGATGGTTACTTCCAGCGGCCACCTGATGGCGAAGGCCGGATCGTCGAAGCGATAACCCGCGGCGG
>JAICMR010000207.1 GCA_025929155.1 Chthoniobacterales bacterium
ATCTCATAAATCATCAGTCCTGTTAGGATCGCTGCGTGGACCCATATCAGGACGACTATCGCAATCCGGAGATTCGCCGAAGCATAATTGTCGTTCTCTCGCCCTCGATAGTCGAACAGCTTCCTGCGGCTCCGAAAAAGATAAATACCCGCTATGATGATTAGGATTTCAACGATGAAGAAGAAAACCATCAAGCCCGCACGATCATTTAGGCCGCCTACAACGCGCGGCGGAAGTCGCTGCAAGTGCAGGCGACCGACAGCAATCCTGCGGCCACCCTGCAGGCGTTTATCACTTCCAGCGACCCATTCATTGGTAACCTGACGAAGAAGGCCAAAGGCTACAGTGGCACATTCTCCATCGCGACAAACCCCGTAAACATAACGATCAAGAGCAGCCTGGGCGGCAGCGACTGCAGTCAGGGCAGTAACCGGCACATAGAGCCTGTTCGTAAGCCCAACCAACGAACTGGGGCCCTGCGACGGCAGCAAAGTAACAGCTCTGAAACCTTTAGATGCTTTCATCATAGAGTCGCCTGCGCATCATTACGCGCACACCATGAAAGCTCCCAAAGACAAAACTCCATTTAGTCATCTCTCCGCCCAGCTGCGGAAAGGTCTGACCACTCTTGCCATTCTCGCTTTCGCCGTGACGGCGATTGCGGAGGCCACCGCACAAACCGCAGTCCGTTCTTTTCCGATTCGGAGAGGGACCGGACCGTTCGCGATCACGATGGGCGCGGATGGCAACTACTGGTTCACCCTTTCCAATAGCAACCGAGTGGCCCGAATCACTCCGCATGGAAAGATCAGCTACTACACCACGCCAACCTTGAGTGAGCCTGCCTTCATTACTCTGGGCTCGGACGGCAATATCTGGTTCGCCGAAGGCTCGGCGTCGAGCATTGCCTCGGTCACGCCGGCCGGCGTCATCACGGAACACCAGTTCTCCTTTTTCGGAGTGAGCGTAGGTATCACTGCCGGGTCCGATGGAAACATCTGGTTCACCGACCAGACCGACCATGCCGTGTGGCGCTATGATCTTTCGAGCGGCATTTTCACCGAGTTTAAGACTCCGACGCCGAGCTCCTTTCCGGGTGACATCACGACCGGCGCGGACGGCAACATGTGGTTCACGGAACAGGCGGCGGGCAAATTCGCCCGTATCACACCTACCGGCGAAATCACCGAGTTCACCGGTGTAGATTCACCGAGCTCGATCACCGCCGGTCCGGATGGCAATATCTGGATCACCAGCGCCTTCACCGCCGAGGTCGCGCGGGTCACTCCTGCCCTCGACATCACGATCTTCCCGATCCCGAGCCAGGCGGACCAGATCCGACCAGGCAATCAGAATAATCTGCTCTTCACCGAGTTCAGCGCCAACAAGATCGCCTCGATCACGACCGATGGAGTCGTGACCGAATCGGCAGAGTTCCCTGGTAGCTCGCCGACGGGCATCACGGCCGGAGTCAGGTCCCAAGTTTGGTTCCTCGGCACCTTCAGCGACCGCGTTTACGAGACAGTCGTCCCTCGCTAAGGGAACGGAAAGATCTTCGCCAACCAAAGCCGCAGGGTTCCGCGAGAGCTCTGCGGCTTTCCTATGTCGCGAGCCCAGACCTCGCGCTCGCGCGGGCTCCTCGGCTTCGCAAACAAACCAAGCGCCTGGCCCCGGGAGGCGTCCGCCCGTCAAGAAATCCCGCGACGACGTGACGATGTGCACCGTGGCCGGAACGAGACAGAGCGAGCAGTCCATCGATCATCCAGGGATAAGCGCACAAGAAACGACCAAGGGCTGCTTCGGATTACCCATAGCGAATCAGGCCCAACCCCAACGCTCGGACCTGCAAAACTGCGGCTTTCTGACGCGCAAGAGAGTGACCGGCGGCAAGCGAAGGCTTTCCTAACCGTTATGGAAAAGCCTGCGGCACCTCCGAGCCTTCCTAACGCTTAAAGGAAGGCCCGGCGCCAGCCTTGCGGCTTCCTACCGCTGAGGGGAAAGGCCGGAGGCTTCCCTGACGGGCAAGAAGATGACCGGGGGCAGGAGGGAAGGCTTTCTGACGCGCAAGAACTAGCCGGCAGCGTTCCCGGCGGCCTCTATAAGGAAATCTGGGTTTGTTGGCAAATCCAACGCCACGATTCACTTCCCAACCCTGCCGCTCAGCGCCCGGCGTACGGATCGGAATGCGCCAGATGAACCTGCCAATTCTGCTCGCGTTAGGGAGCAGGTTCTTGTCGTGCAGCACGAGCAGATTCTCGGCGTTCCTCTCCTCCGCCGCCTTCGTGAAGTTGAAGGACCGGTCAGCACTACTTCGCCGTCGATGATCATGATCTTGTTGTGCGCGATCGCGTGTTTGGCGTCGATGAACGCCCGCACACCCTCATGCGCAAGAAAATCCGCCGTCGAATACTGCGCCGTTGGGCTGCTCGAATCGAGGATCGCCTCCAACTGACGGAAGCCGCGGAGTGGTCGATTTAACTGTGACGGTTTGTGCGCAGCCGAAAACACCCAGGACGCCAGCGAGCCGGAGAGAGGCTGCTTCATGCGTTAGGCGCTCGAGCCAAGCCGCGGGTCAGAATGACAACGCAGCGCTTAGCGTGAGAAGATCCCCTTCGACGCGGTTGCGGTTTTCAAATTCGTGCACCCAGCGGGCGGTGAGATTCAGCGGATGCTTAGCGATTTGCATCTCATACGTCACGATGGGTCCTGCTCCAAAAGCGCGGCCGGCAAAGCCGCCGATTCGCTCGGCCGTTGGGCCACTGTCGTCATTGATCTGCTGGATTCAGCTCCCGATCACACCCGCGCCAAAACGCAATACAGTGCCGCTACTGTAAATGGAATCCGACGAGGAAGACGACTATAAAAAGCTGCTGCGACGACCCGAGTGGCACAAGAGAAGGGCGGAAATACTCCCCAAGTCGGCGCGGTGTGCGAAATGCGGCCGTACGGGTGCACGGCTGGCCGTGCACCATCCCGAATACCAGTATGGCCGTATGCCCTGGGACTACCCCGACGACGCATACATGGTTGTGTGTAGTGGTCGCTGCCACCGAGAAGCCGATGCGGACAAAGAGGAACAAGAGAGGGACGCAAGGAACTACAAGCAATACCCCTGGCAATGGGAGCTCGGAAAGAAGGAGC
>JAICMR010000047.1 GCA_025929155.1 Chthoniobacterales bacterium
GAGCCCGCTGATCTCGCTCTGGTACCGCTCAATCTCGCGTCCCATCGCGCTGAACTCGTCATTTTTGCGCGTCTCGTATTGCTGCGTTTTCAGGCGCGCGATGCTTTCGTTCCGTGTGCCGACGTCGAGCTCGAGCTTTTTTCTTGTTCACCTCGAGGTGAAGCGCGTTTTTTTGCTTCAAAGCCTCGAGATCCGCGGCCGCGGCGGAGCTCTGTTCGTCGAGCGCTTTGCGTTCTTGCGGCAACGTCCGGAGCTCGGCTTCCACCTGGCGGATCTTTTGCGCGCGGTCCTGCAGGATGAGCAACTTCTCCCACTCGGCTTGTCCGCGCGCACGGTAGGAGCGCGCGTGGGGAACGTCAATTTGCCGGGGCGCGTCCGAGCACGATACAGGAGTTGATCCCGCCGAACCCGAACGAGTTGCTGAGGACGTAATTGATTCCGGCGTCGCGGCCATGTTGTGGCACGACGTCGAGGTCGCAGGCGGGATCGGGACTTTCCCAGTTCAAGGTCGGCGGCACCCAACTACGATCGAGCGCGAGCGCGGCGATCACTGCTTCGATCGCGCCGGTCGCGCCCAAGGGATGACCGGTGTAAGGCTTTGTCCCGCTAACCGGGATCTCGTGGGCGTGCGCGCCGAAGACCTGTTTGATCGCCATCGTTTCCGTGCTGTCGTTCAGAATCGTCGAGCTGGCGTGGGCGTTGATGTAATCGATATCGTTAGGCGTGAGCTCCGCGTCGGCCAGGGACTCGCGTATGGCGCGGATGCTGGATTCGCCGCTGGGCAAGGGCGAAGTCATGTGAAAGGCATCGTTATTCAAGCTGTAGCCGAGCACCTCTGCGTAGATGTGCGCGCCGCGTGCGCGGGCATGATCCAGCTCCTCGATCACAAGAGAAGCGGCGCCTTCGCCCATCACAAAACCGTCCCGCAGCCGGTCGAACGGCCGGCAGGCTGCGCGCGGATCGCCCGCGTGTTGACTCATCGTTTTGATGAACGCAAAGGCGCCGAAGGTGAGTTGGCTTAGCGGCGACTCGGCTCCGCCGGCAACGATCACGTCGGCAAAATCGTCTCGGATATAACGCAAGGCTTCCCCGACCGCGATCGTCCCGCTCGCGCAACTGTTTGAGTTCGTCGTGCCGGCGCCGCGAAACCCAAACTCGATGGCAATGTTTGTGTGCGCGGAGCCGCCGAAGACCTGCAGCGCCAGCGTTTGATTGACACCGCGCGATCCTTTTTTCAGGAAATGCGCGTGCTCCGATTCGGCGTTCGCAATGCCGCCGAGCGCGGTGCCGAAACTCACGCCGACGCGATGTTGCGGCTCTTCCCGCGACCACTTCAATCCGGCGTCATCGAGCGCGAGCCGAGCTGAGCCGACCGAAAACTGCGCGTAACGGTCCAGCCGTTTCAGGCGATGCGGCGGGAAGAACTCCTCCGGTTTCCAGTCCGGAATTTCGGCCGCGCAATGCGCATTGAAGATCGAACTATCGAAACAGGTGACATTGCGAATACCGCTCTTTTCCGCGCGCAAACCTCTCCAAAATTGATCGCGGCCAATCCCGACGGACGTGATCGGGCCAAGCCCGGTGATGACGGCGCGACGCTTCATGCCAAAAAATCCCCAGCCTGAAATCCGAAGCAGCAATCTTTAAGACAAACAGCCCGCGACGTTAATTTCGAATTTCGGATTATGATCATTCGGATTTTTCAGCTTCGAGATTCGGATTTCCAATTTTCTCTTCCACGTGCTTTTTCATTTCCCGGAGCGTCTTGTTCGCGACGTGTCTGATAAAAAACCCGCCAATGATCGGCTCTGCGATCGGAGCGAGCGCGGGAATGCGGAAGCGCAGCTCGTGCATGATTTCCACGAGGACTCCGGCCGGCGATTCCTTGAAAGTCCAGATGACGCGCATCCCGCGCGTAAAAGCTTTGAGGTGCAGGAAGTGCAACTCCATCCGATCACGCTCGACCCGATACTCGGACGTCCACGAGATCGGGATGCCGGAACGAACCGCCGCCATTTTTACGATACTCCGCTCAGGTCCGCGCTCGAGAAAACGGATGTAACGATAATGCGGCAGGATGCGGGGCCAGTTCTCCAGAGCGGCGGCCGTCTCGAAGATCGTCGCGCGTGGCGCGTGCATGATGATCGAGTTGCCGGTGTGCATGAGTCGCGCGCAGAGCGCGCATCAGAATAAGCGGTGAGGTGAGGGAAGCAAAGACGGTCGCCGGGCGCCGATCGATGCATTGGGCGAACGCATTTGCCGACCGGGCATCCATTGGGATTAATGAATCGAGGGGATAACAACGCGCGCGGGAAGGCGCTTCAAGAAAGAATGCCTAACGATAGCGGAGCCGATAGGTAACGAAGCATTCCTCGCCGCGCACGACCATTTCCTCGAGAGAACATCGCACGCTCGCGGGAAGAAAACGGGTGCCGCTCCCCGTCAGCGTGGGCGCGCCTTTTCCTCCAAAAATGTAGGGCGCAATCGTGAGATTCAGTTGATCGATCAATTGAAGCTCGAGCAACCCGCGGAACAGTTCCGCGCCACCTTCGCATGCGACTCGCCGCACGCCGTATTCGCTTTGGAGCTGTTGCAGCATGCGCGTGAGATCGACATGCTCCGAAACACTTAATCGAAGTGTCGCTTTCTCGCGCAGCGCGACCTGATATTTGCGCGGCATGCGGGTCGTCGAAAAGATCACGATCTTGGAGAAATCGGTCTGGAAGATATTGAGCGCGGGATCAATCCGGCCCTCGTTCGAAACGATCACACGGAGCGGCCACGGGGTCTGGCCGCGCGCCTCGCGTTCCGCCCGCATCTTCGGATCCGGCAGGCCAAGCCGTACGTTGTCGTGCGTTAACGTGCTCCGCCCGATCAGAACCGCATCGCCTAACGATCGCTGGCGTAGGAGGTGTTTCTTGTCTTCGCGCGAAGTGAAATCCACCGGCGAAAAGCTGCGGGTCGTGATTTTTCCATCAAGCGTCATGGCGAAAGTGGCGGCGACGAACGGGCGGCGACGGCGCTTTCGAGAGTTCGTCATCGCGCCTCTCGCCTCACTCGCTGTCGCTAATTTCATGCTCCAGTGTCGCGACTTTCTCGCGCATCTCTCTCAGCTTGATGTGGCCGATCTGGCCGCTCGGTTTGTAGAGAAGGTAAACGATTCCGCCCGGCAAACAGCAAACGAGCATGACGAGAAAACTCATCGAGCCGATCAGGACGGCCACCGCTTCTGGCACGCCGCAAAGCCCGTGCAGCATGATCTGGAAAATTTTCTCGCGCAGACCGACCCCAGCGAAGCTGATCGGCAAGGACGAGATGGTGCGCTCGATCGGCATGATCGCGAAGAAATCAATCAGCGGGACTTTTGCGCGGAAGGCGTAGGCGACGCAAAGGAAGGTCGCGAAGGTCGAGAGATGAGCCACGATCGAGCAGCCGAAGGCAGCCAGCGTCGCGCGCCAATGATGCGCGTAGAGATGATACGAGGCGGAAAGTTCGATCAACTTGTCGCGTACCGGAAAACGGGCCGGAAGCGAGTGCGCGAGGTTGAAGCCGCTGACGATGAAAGAAGTGAGGAGCATGAGAACGGCGCTGCCGAGAATCGCGATGAGCAACCAGACGAGATGCTTGGTCTCCTCATGCTGTGTGAGCCAGTCGTAGCGCAGCCCGATCAACAACCCAGTGATGCTGATGAGTGCGACCAGCCCGACCATCCGATCGAACACGACCGCGAGAAGCGCTCCGGTCGCTTTGCCAGGGGTCTCCTTCAAGAGCAGATAGCTTTTAATAATGTCGCCGCCCGTGCCGCCGGGCAGGAACTGGTTGTAAAACATCCCAATCAAGAACAGACCCGCGACCCGCGGCGTGCTCAGGAAAATCTTCTGCACACGGAGCAAAACATACCAGCGGACACCAGCGGAAAACTCGACCAGCGCATAAGCAAACATCGCCGCTGCCACCCAGCGGTAATCCGCCGTGTGCAACGCCACCGCCATTTGCGCGCGTTTGTGCGGATCGTGAAAGACCCATACGAGCACGGCGACCGTGACCGCGACCTGGAGCAACGAGAGAAGGATTTTTTTCATTCGCCGAAGCGTTCTTTCCAGGTGGCGACCGAGCGGCGAATTTCCACGGCCGTTTTCCGCGGGCTCATTTCCCAGACAAATAAGCAGGCGGACGGCAGAAGCGGAACCAGTTTCTCCAGATCGATGTCGCCGGCAAATGGCGGCTGGTGATCCTGCGCCGGCCAGATGCAATCCTGCACATGGCAGCCCAGCGTGCGTGACCCGATCTGGGCCAGCCATTCCGCGTGATCCAGAAAGCCGAGGTTTTCCTTGATCTGAATGTGCCCGAGATCGTGCCAGTAGCCGACGTTCGGCGAGTTCAGATCGTCGAGCAGCGCCGGCAACTCCCGTTCACTCGGGATTTGTTCGTAGCCGCGCCGGCCTTCGATTCCAAGCCGCACGTTCCTTTTCGCTGCGTGATCGACGATGGGCTTCAGGCATTCCGTCACCCGCGCCAGGTAAAACGCCGCGTGTTCCTCACGTTTCGCGACCGCGGCGATCTTCCGTCGCACATACTCACGGGAATACATTTTGCCGGCGTTGATTAAGTCGATCAATCGATCGGTCACGCGCGGAATCGGCACGTGACCACAATGCAGTACAACAAAGGGTGCGCCGAGACGTTCCGCAAAGTCGATCGTTTGCAAGGTTTGTTTGACCGCTCGTTCGCGTTCCTGCGCGCCTCGCGCGGAGTAAGTGTAACAATCGGGGGATGCGGCCATGACCTCGACCGGGAGCGGGCAGAAGTTGTGCAAGCTGCTGAAGCGGACCAGACCGCGCTCGAAAACGTCCTGGATACCAGGCATGAGGGAAAGGCGAATGCCGTGCCCCAGCTCGATCAAATCGAAGCCGAGCTTGTTTCGTATTTCGGCTAGCATGGCATCGCCGGCGGTGTGGCGGCCGGAATTCCAACAGGTCGAAAACGAAATCATTTTCGCCTAACGACTAGGAAATGGCTGCGATTTCCGGCGATACTTCCTCAGCGGATGCGGGCGCCGCGGGGACTTCGTTCAATTGCTGGCCGATCCAGGCGAGGATCGCGAGCGATCCAATGCCGTAGAAAACCGCAGACGCGGCCAGCGCCGTGCGCATTCCGATCGCGTCGGCCAGACTCGTGACACCGAGGCCAGCCAGCGGCATCAAACCGAAGAAGCTCAATCCCATGACGGCGGAGACGCGGCCGCGAAGGTGACCGGGCGCGCGCTCCTGCACGATTGTATTCGAGAGCCCGAAGATAAGCGAAAGGCCTAACGACGTCACGAGCAGCGCCGGGAAAGCGAGCCCGAATCCCTTCACGAGGCTCAGCCCGAGCACCGCCACGGAGACCGCCACGGTCGATGCCGCCATCGACCCGGCGCGATGATGCCGGGGACTCATGATCAAAATAATCGCGCCAAAAATCGAGCCGAGTCCCGCGCCCGCCATGAGATATCCGAGTTTATCCGGCCCGAGCCCGAGCACATCGCGCACGTAGAGCGGCATCATCACGGAAACGGTCGGGAAAATGCAGATTGTCATGACGGCGATCATGCCAACCATCGCGAGGCTGGGCCGGTCCGCGCGCACGTAGCGGAAGCCGTCTTTGATTCCGCTCGCGCGTTTCGCTTCTTCTTCCGGGCTTTCAATCGGCCGCGCCGGAAGCGAGATCAGCGCGATGATAAAAGCGAAAAAGGAAAAGGCGTTGGAGAAAAAAGCCGTGGCCGTACCCCAGGCCGCGACGATCACGCCCGCAATCGACGGTCCAAGGAGGCGCGAACTGTGGAAGACAGCACGATCGAGTGCGACCGCGCTTGCAATTTCCTCGTGCTTCACCAATTCCGGCACGAGTGCGGAGAGCGCCGGCATTTCAAATGCGAAGGATATGCCCGCCACGCCGGCGACGGCGATGATGTGCCAGATCTGGATTTGCTTCGTGTAAATGAGCGTGCCAAGGACAAGTGCGAGCACGATCTGTACGACCTGTGTGGCGATCAGGATTTTGCGTTTATCGCCCCGATCCGCAATCGCACCGCCGATCATGGTGAGAAAGATCATCGGCAGTCCGGAGGCGAAGTTCACCAAGCCGAGCATCACAGCTTTATTCGTTAGGCCGCTCATGATCCAGCCCTGCGCCATCAATTGCATCCAGGTGCCGGTGTCGGAAATGCAGGTGCCGATGATGTAACGGCGAAAGGGCCCGGCGCGTAAAAGCGCCAGGGTTTCGCGTCCCCAGGGTTTGGCGGATGGGTTCATCGGCAGCAACAGTTACGCGGTGAAGCCGGAAGTCGCAACGCAACCCAGGTGCGCCCGACGCGGCCGGGCGTCGGCTCACTGTTGCGCATTGGATTGCGCCGGTTGCAAAGCGGAGCACTTGCTAATTTCGACACACCTACTCTCGTTAGGCCGGTCGCAGCGAAGCCTGGGAATCCGCGGAATCGCTCGGGATTCCTGACGATGACTAGCAGCCGCGAACAACCCGCGGCTAGATCCAGAGATTGCGATCGAAAGTGCGATACTGAATGGCCTCGCTGACGTGATCGGGTGAGATCGCTTCCATTCCTTCCAGGTCTGCGATCGTGCGCGAGACTTTTAAAATCCGATCGTAGGCGCGCGCGCTCAGGTTGAGTTCTGTCATGGCGATGCGGATCAACTCCTGCGAGTCGTCGTTCAGCTTGCAATGCGCCTTGATCTGGCGCGCACTCATTCGCGCGTTGCAGGTGGTCTTCCCGTCGCGACGAAAACGCACCTGCTGACGTTCCCGCGCCTCTGCGACTCGGGCGCGGATCGCGTCCGATTTCTCCTCGGCGCGATCGCTCGAAATGTCGCGGTATTCCACCGCCGGCACTTCGATGTGAAGATCGATGCGATCGAGGAGCGGACCGGAAATGCGCTGGCGATAACGTTGCACCTGCACGGGACTGCAGCGGCACTCCCGCTTCAGATCGCCAAAATAACCGCAGGGGCAGGGGTTCATCGCCGCAACCAGCATAAATTCCGAGGGGAAGGTGACCGTGCCGGCAGCCCGGGTGACGGTGACGCGGCCATCTTCGAGCGGCTGGCGCAGCACTTCCAAAGTGGAGCGTTTGAACTCCGGCAACTCATCGAGGAAGAGGACACCGTTATGTGCGAGGCTCACTTCGCCGGGCGCTGGCGTGGCTGAGCCGCCTAACAATCCTACGTCCGAAATCGTGTGATGCGGCGAGCGGAACGGGCGGGTCGCGACAAAGGCGCGCTCGCTGCCTAACAATCCCGCGATGCTATGGATCTTCGTCGTCTCGATCGCTTCCTCGAGCGCCATCGGCGGAATGACCGTGGCGATCCGCTTCGAGAGCATCGATTTGCCTGAGCCGGGCGGCCCGATCATGAGAATGTTATGAGCGCCGGCGACGGCGACTTCGACCGCACGCTTGACGTGCGACTGACCTTTTACATCGGCAAAATCAACTTCGTAGCTTTGGTGGTGGGCGAAGAACTCGCTCCAATCGCCGCGCTCTGGCGTGAGCTGCTTTTCGCCCCTAACGAACTGAAAAGCGTTCCGCAAATTGGCCACTCCGAAGATGTCGATCCCGGCGACCATCGCGGCCTCGCGCGCGTTCGCTTCCGGCACGATCAAGCCACGTTTCCCGCGACGCCGCGCCTCCAGCGCGACCGGGAGCACGCCTTTGACCGCGCGGACGGCGCCATTCAGCGCTAGTTCGCCGACAAAGCTGAAGTCGGCGAAGATCTCGTCGTCGATTTCCTGCGCGGCGGCGATCATGCCGAGCGCGATTGGCAGGTCGAAGCTTGGGCCTTCTTTCTTAATGTCGGCAGGCGCGAGATTGATCGTGGTGCGGCCGCGCGGCCAATAGTAGCCGCTGTTCGAGACCGCGGTGGTGACGCGGTCGCGGCTTTCTTTGACTGCCGTATCGGGCAGGCCAACGACCACCACACAGGGCGGTCCGCCGGCGGCGTTGACTTCGATCTCGACTTCGTAGGCGTCGACGCCGAGAACGGCAGCCGAATAAATTCTGGCGAGCACGGGTGCGAGGGTGGCAGAAGCGCGGCGGGACGCGCAAGTGTGATCGACTACGCGAAGCTGCTCGCGTTCAGGCTGACGCGAACGGCAGCATTGTCATGCCCGGGCAACGTAAGGGACGTCGCAACCGTCGACAGAAGCGACTTCGTCGCGGTGGCAAGCGGCAAGGATTCACTTGCCGCGATTTTTGCAAACGATGTCGAGCGCCGCTTACGAGATTCTTTCGCCCGCGGCGTCGGCTCACCTTGGACTAATAGGTCGTCTTATCCGGCTTCACGACCCAGGCTGCGAAGAGCGCGAGCGATTCAGTGCGCGCGACCTGTTCCATGGGCAGCGTGCGCGCGGCGATTTCGAGCGGAAGTTGCTCGTAAATAAAGGCGTCATCGAATCCAATCTCGGCCGCATCCCGACGCGTGCAGGCGTAGTAAATTTTATCGAGCCGGGCCCAGTAAATCGCGGCCAGACACATCGGGCACGGCTCGCAACTGGTGTAAAGCTGGCAGCCGCGCAGCTCGAACCGGCCTAACGACTGACAGGCCGCCCGAATCGCCATCACTTCCGCGTGCGCAGTCGGATCGAGCTTCGCCGTCACCTGATTGGAGCCGCGCCCGACAATTTTGCCGTCCTGCACCACGACAGCTCCGAAGGGCCCGCCGCTCTTGCGTTCCATTGCTTCCCAGCCTAACCAGATCGCTTCCCGCATCCAGCGCGCGTGGTCGCTCATATGCCCGCCAACGCGTGGTTGAGCACTGCGAGGATGAACTCGGCATCCTGCTCGTTGATGCACATCGGCGGCGAAAATCGGATTGTCTGGCCGTGCAATCCGCCTTTGCCTAACAATAAGCCAAGGTCACGACAGGTTTCCAAAACCTGCGCGCATTCTTCATTCGCCGGCTCTTTTGTTTGCCGATCTTTTACGAGCTCGAGGCCGAGGAGCAGACCTTTGCCGCGCACATCGCCGATCAGGTTGTGCTTTTCCTTCAGTCTCTCCAGACCGCTGAGAAGATGTTTGCCTAACGTCAGCGCGTTGGCTTGCAATTTCTCCCGCTCGATCACTTCGAGGACGGCTTTGCCTTGCGCGGAGGCGACGGGGTTCCCGCCGAAGGTGTTGAAGTGAACCCGCTGTTGCAAGGCAGCCGCGATCTTTGGGGTTGTCACGACCGCTCCCAGGGGCGCGCCGTTGCCGATGCCTTTTGCCATCGTCACGATATCGGGAATGACGGCTTGGGTTTCAAAGCCCCAGTAGTGCGTCCCGGTGCGACCGAAGCCGGTTTGAACCTCATCAGCGATGCAGAGGCCGCCTGCGGCGCGCACCTGTGCGTAAGCGTGCTTCAGATATTCATCCGGGAAAACAACACAGCCGCCCACGCCCTGGATCGACTCAGCGATGAAACCCGCAACCTGCCCAGAGGTTGCGAAGTCGATCAGGTTCTTCACGTCGTCCGCGTATTTGCGGCCGGCTTCGGGGTCGTCGCGGTGGTAGGAACCACGATAAGTATCTGGCGCGATCGCGTGGTGGACGCCGAAGTTGTGGGGCACGTTGAATTTCCAAGTGCGATGCGCGGTAAGTCCCATGCCGGAAGCGTTGCCGCCATGGTATGCATTGCGCAGCGCGATCATGTCGTAATTTCCGGTGTAGGCACGCGCTATCAGGAGAGCGAGATCGTTCGCTTCCGAGCCGGAGTTAACGAAATAGCAGACCTTCAGTTCCCCCGGCATCTTTGCGGCCAAGGCTTCCGCGTATTCAGCCACATTCGGGTGCAGATAGATCGTGGTGGAATGCTGGAGCAACTCGTTCTGTCGTTGCGCGGCCGCGACGACGTCGGGATGACAATGCCCGACGCTAATCGTTACGATCCCGCCGAGCGCATCGAGATAACGCCGCCCGGTTTCATCCCAGACGTATTGCATTTTCCCCTGCACGATCGCGAGCGGCTTTTTGTAATAGAGAAAAATCGCCGGGCTTAGGAATTCTTTGCGCAACCGGAGCATCTCATCCGGCGACGGACCGGAGTAAGGCTGCGGCTGGAAATCGAATGGTGGCAGTTGCGGTGTTTGCATGAAGCTTGATTCTTATCCTGCGCGAAGCGAAAGGCGTCGCAAGGGATCTGCCGTGTCATTTACCATGCCCTAGGATGCGCAGCATCACAGCTCGTCGCACTGTCAGTTAAGAGCGGGGAAGGGATCAGGCGCGATCGGCCCAGCCATAAGTAAGCACGAAAGTCGGCGTGAATTGGTTAGCGCGGTGGGTTTCGGCTCTGGTCGCGAAGTCCATCTTACTCGAGATCCAGCATCGTGCCGCGACAGTCATCGCTTCCACAGTTGCAACGGAAACATTCCTCTAGCTTTTTCGTCCGCTTTTCCGCGGGCTCCAGCCGGTAGTCGTAGTGAAGTTCTTCACCGGCTTTAATCCCACGCAGTGCAAAGACGTAGATACGGCCGTTGCGCTCGTCGGTCTCGCAGTTGGGATCGCAGGAGTGATTGATCCAGCGCGACTCGTTGCCGCCAACCGCAGCGTTGATCACGTCGCCGTCATCGAGCGAGAAGAAGAAAGTGTGATGGGGGTTGGACGGATCATGTGGTGGAAGTTCCTGCGCTTTTTTCCAGGAGATCCGCTCGCCCGTGTACTCGATAATGCGCGTGCCTTTGCGGATCGGACGCATCGCGAAAACGCCTTTGCCGTGCACCTTCGACACCTTCACCTTCACCATTTTCTCCGATGATTTCCGAGCAGTTTTCTTTCGTGACTCCATAGGTTGGCGCGCACGGTAGCGTTTCGCCGAAGGAGGGCAAACCATCGGTTCCGTCTGCGACATCTGTCTCGCTGAACTGAAATGGTTCGGCTACTGCTGAAGAAGCTTTCCATGCGGGCTTCAAAGCAGTTACAGCTCCACGTTCACCTGATGAGTCTTAGATTAGACCAGTAAGTAGATCATAAATGACCAGACCGGGTGGCTCCCGAGCTGACAGATGGAGGCATCGAACCCGAAGAGCCGGCGAGCCGCTTGTGCGAGTGGGTGTTGTTTAGTTTAGGCCGGAGCGATCTCGACGAGACCTTTTCGATTTTTTTCGGGAGCGGAGTCTTGGGCTGAGCGACATCGAAGGGCGAGATACGATTTGCAGGCTCTGGGAGTCGAGCGCTCCGCTCTTCCCGATTTCCGTTCGCCATGATGCCGAAGATGAGCGCGGTCTGGGGCACCGGCCGGAGGCGGTTGACACTCCGGCCGTGCCTTCTAGCTTAGGCCCGGTTAACGATGGGAGTTGCGCACGCGAGATCAACTAACGACACCGACCCGGCGCGGGCCGATGTCGAGCAACTCGCCCATATTGTGATGGAGATGCAGCGCTGCTTTATGCTCCGTCTTTCGAAAGAACTCGCTCCAGGCCACGTTTCGTTTCCGCAATACTTCCTGCTCACCTATCTCGATCACATGGAAGTGCTGACCATGTCCGCCATCGCACAGAAGATGGGGCATACAACTGCCGCGGCCAGTGGCCTCGTCGCGCGGCTGCAAAATCTGGGTTATGTTATGCGTTCTCACGCCGCGGATGATCGGCGCAAGGTGATGGTCTGCATCACTGAGCGCGGGTCGGCGCTTGTCCGGCGCATCCGTGAGGAAATGATCTGCAACCTGATGAAAATCATGGCTCACCTCTCACCGGGCGAGCAGAAATCGTGGCTGCAGATTTACAGTAAAATATACGACTACTGTCAAAAGAAATGATTCGTTATTCGGCGGAGGCAGTCCTTTCATCCGCCTTTCAGTGCATCCGGTGCTTCTGCCGCAGCCGGATTACGCTCTCTTCATTGCGCTGGCTGATCGCCGGCCTTCTTCTTCTGCCGGGGCATTCCGCGCGGGCCGGAGTGGAATCGGCCATGCAGGGTTATGTCTCGGATGACGCGAACGCGCGCGAATTTACGCTCGACCAGGCGATTTTTTTCGCCTTTCAACACAACCCGCAAATACTGAATGCCCGCCAGGAAATCCGGCGGACAAAGGGTGTGCAGGTTGAGGTGCGAGCAGAAGCCCTCCCGCACCTGGACGCGACTGCATTCTTCAGAAAGACCGATCCCAACCTGATGGGTGGCAGTCGGTCCACCATCGTCAGCTCGACGGGGAGCGTCCCGACTCCGACGCCGGTTGGAACGCCAGCGGCGAGTCCCACTCCAAGTCTCACGGAAAGTTCCGTGTCCATCACTGATAACTCCTATGACCTCACACTCACGGCATCGCAGCTTCTCTACAACGGTTCAATCATCCCGGCGATCCGCGGCGCGCATTACGCAAGGGACGCGTCTATCTTTGCTCTGCGCGACGTTATCGATCGCGTCATCGCCACCACTCGGGAGCAGTTTTATCAGGTCATCCTGAACCGGGCACTCATCGGAGTTCAGGAAGAATCGGTGCGCCTGCTCCAGAGCCAGCTAACGGATCAGCAGAACCGCTTCGAAGCGGGAACAGTCCCGCGTTTTAATGTCCTCCAGGCAGAAGTCGCGTTGGCCAACCAGCAACCGTCCCTTATTACGGCGCGGAACAATTATCGCATCGCGCAGCTCCAACTCGCGAAGACGATCGGCCTCGACTACAACCCAGAACGACGGGCTAAAGCGCCGCTGCGCGCCCTCGGCGATCTCACCTATCAGCCGCGCAACATTCCTCTGGATATGGCGGTTGAGTTAGGGAAGGAGCGCCGCCCGCTCCTGAAGCAGCAGCGAGCCAATGTGTTGGTGCAACTGCAAGCGGTGCACGGCGCTTATGCCGGGTTCCAACCCATGTTGAGCGCGAATGCCGGCTACGAATGGACCAGCTCGTCGTTTTCCGATTCCCTCAACGATATCAACAAGGGTTGGTTCTTCGGAGTGACCGGCAGCTGGCCGATCTTTGATGGCTTGGCGACAGTCGGAAGAATACAGCAGCAAAGAGCACTTCTGAGCGAGGCCCGGATCAACTACGATGATGCGGTGCGGCAGGTGGAACTCGAAGTGCAGCAGGCTTATTCCAACCTTCAGCAGGATCGCGAACTCTTTTTCAGCCAATCAAAGAACGTCGATCAGGCCCGGGAGGCGCTCCGCCTCGCGAGTGCGCGCCTCGGTGTTGGTGCAGGCGTGCAACTCGATGTTCTGAACGCTCAGGTGCAGCTCACTCAGGCGCAATCGACCCGACTCTCGGCTTTGGCTGCTTACAATTCTGACCTCGCGGAATTCGATCGCGCGACAGCCACGGACACGACCTATCATGCCGGTCTCGGGTTGAAGGATGAGACGAAGACGACGAAGACGGACACGAGAGTTAAGAAACGCGTCGAATCCTCGGGGAAATAACGCGACAGAATGCCAGCTGACGCTGCAGGCCCTGCCCCGGCAGCAGAATTCTTTCCCTCGCTGAGTGCGGTTGGATTTGTTCGTCACGCATTTATCGGTCGCATTCCGGGAATCGACGTGGCGACCGATCGAGAGGAAGCGCTCACTCGCCTTGAGAGCGTTCATCGCGCCGCTCGCGCGCAGTTGGGAGTGAGCGGCAACGTATTCGCGACAGCCGAACAGGTTCACGGGTCTGATGTCGCGACGATCGACCGGCCGTTGACTTCCGACCATTCGTTCGACGCGGCAGATGGTCTCATCACAAACCAGTCAGGAGTGTGGTTAGGCATTTACGTGGCCGATTGTTGCGCGGTGTATCTGGTCGATCCAGTTCAGCGTTGCGTCGGGCTGGTGCATTCCGGGAAAAAAGGGACTGAGCTGGGGATCGTTCGGCGCGCGATCGAAACGATGCAGGACCGATTCGGTTCCTTGCCGCGTGATCTCCTGGTGCAGCTCAGTCCGTGCATTCGCCCGCCGCACTACGAAGTCGACTTCGCGGAGGAGATCGTGCGGCAGTCCCGCGCCGCTGGCGTGACTGAGGTCCATGATTGCGGTCGCGACACGGCCGAGGATCTCACGCGTTATTATTCCTACCGCGCCGAGAAAGGGCGCACCGGACGAATGCTCGCTCTCCTCGCGCTCGGCTAGCTGTTGTCTCGGCCGAACTCACTCAGCAAAGGCGGCTCCTCAGAAACTCCACGGGATCGCTCGACTCGATTTCTCCTGCGTGCCATTGCACTGAGGATGACGGTTGCCTTGGAAATGGAACACTGCTAGTCGTCAGGCCAATGAAGCGCTGGGAATTTTCCGCCCTTTTCGTCATTGGGATCGTCTGCTTTTGCCTCACGCTCATCTGCATCGTTTTCGCGCGCCAGAACCAAAAGCTACAGGCCGAAGTGCAGGCGCAGCAGGTCGTGATTAATAAAGGCACCCTGAGCAAACAGATCGGCATCAACCTGCTTCGCGAGATGGGGAATGTCGCCCAGACGGACGAAAAGATGAAACAGCTCCTGCAGGAAAACGGGTACAGCCTTTCGGCCAATCCCGCCGCCTCACCTGCGCCCTAACGATGGACTCCGAACCGCCGCGTGCGAATTACGACGGCTTCTGGCCCATCTTCTTCATCGGGATGAGCATGGTGCTGCTGCTCGTCTGGGAAATTCAGGTCGGGGTTTCGACGCGGCAAAACGCCGAGCAGATGCGCACCCAGCAACTGCGCGTCGTCGACCAGGCCAGGAAAGTAGAAGACGAACTGAGCAAGCTCGTGCGGGGGTTGGTTGAACTGGCGAAAACGGATGACGCGGCGAAAGGGATCGTGACGAAGTTTGGGATCAAGTTAAACAATCCGACCGTGCCGACGGAAACGCCGACGCCGGCGCCGTAGTCACCAAGCCCTCGACGCGGCTACGCTTCGCCCGAGAAGACGCTCCAACTCCACTAATATCCCTCCCACTGCGCTTCACGCTGGCCGAAGTTATTCGACGGGCGAAAACTCTTTGTCGCTCGCCCGCCGGATCCCACAAATCCCGCGTCGTTTCGCGCCGGCAACGAAATCGAAAAAAGCATGGGCGGGTGGGTTCCATGTTTTCGCGCGCGCCTGTTCCAGCGCCTGGGTGGTGTTCAATCCGCTCTCGTAAAGGAGCGCGAAGGCCGCTCGAATTTCTTTCCGATCATTCGGCCCAAAACCCGCCCGCTTCAGTCCGACCACGTTCAGACCGACGACTCTGTTCACGCCCGCGCCGATCACGAACGGTGGAAGATCTTTCCCAAATCCCGCATTCCCCTGCGTGATGGCTAGCCGGCCAACGCGCATGAATTGGTGGAAAACGCAGCCGCCTCCGAGGAAGGCGCTGTCCTCGACGGTGACGTAGCCGCCAAGCAGACAATTATTCGCGATGATGACCTTGTTCCCGATCGCGCAGTTGTGGCCAAGATGTGCGCCGACCATGAGAAAGTTGCCGTCGCCGATTGTGGTAAACGAGCCCTCAGTGGTCCCGCGGTGAATCGTGACGTGCTCGCGAATGACATTCCCGCGACCGATCTCCACGCCGCTCCGAGTGTCCGACTTGAAGCTTAAATCCTGTGGCGCACCGCCAATCACCGCACCGTGCCCGATCCGGTTCTCCGGGCCCAGCCTAACGAGTCCATCGATGACCGCATGTGATTGGATCACGTTACGCGGCCCGATTTGCGCCTCGCTGCCGATGCAGACGTAGGCGCCGATCTCGGCGTCTTCCCCGATCCGCGCCGATGGACTTACGATCGCGGTTGGATGAATTTTCAAAGGACGCCCGCCTCCTTGAAGCTAAAGTAAGGCGCCCGGTTTTCTCCTGGCCCGCCGATGATCAGGTGATCGAGCAATCGGATTTGCAGCAATTCCGCGGCCTCGCGCAGCCTTCTCGTCAGGCTGTGGTCTGCCTGGCTGGGCGAGGGATCGCCCGACGGATGGTTGTGCGCGACGATTACGGCATACGCCGAGTAAATGATTGCCGGGCGAAACACCTCCCGCGGATGCGCGATGCTCTCGTTCACGCTGCCTAACGACACCTCCTCTACGCGCAAGAGGCGGAAGCGGGTGTCCAGCAAAACCACCCGGAGCGACTCACGATGCAGTGCGCGCATCTCGAGATTCAGCAAATCGTAAATCTCGCGCGGCTCGATCAGCTTCTTCCCTTTGAAGCGCTCGTCCTTCAGCCGCACGCCGAGCCCGAAAGCCGCGGCTAACTGCGCACCTTTGGCCGGCCCGATGCCTTTGATCGCGCCCAACTCCTGAACCGAGCAGCGGCTGAGAACTCCCAGCGAGCCGTATTTTTCGATTAGCTGCCGCGCGACCTCGATCACGTTTGCCCCCCGGCGGCCGGTGCGCAGAAGGATTGCGATCAATTCGGCCTCGGTCAGCGCGGCCGCGCCAAGAGCAATCAATCGTTCGCGCGGACGATCGTCTTCTGGAAGCTCGCGGATTTTTAGCTGCGCCGTCATTGTTCGGTGGGGGAACCAGCAGGATCAGCGTGCGTGATTAGCACCGGCGCTGAAATCGATCGAGAGTCACAGGCGCGACTCCCACTGGAGGGATAAGCTTCCGCTCGTCCCGGTTCTCCGCTTGGCCGCCGCTTCACAATCTTGTGCCGCTAGGCGCGGAGCGGCTCGACCAATTCGCGGAGCGCTTCGCCCAACCCGAAGAGCGAATCCACGTAGTCGTTAGGCGGGAACGAAACCAGTTCGGCCTCGGCCTGACTGATGAAATCGAGCGCAGTCGTGACCGCCGCGTTCAAGCCGCCACTTGGCGCGTTTTGCAGGAGTGCGGTCACTTCCTCAAGCTTACCCTCGAGCACGAGGGTGGCGGCTTGTGCGCGGTCAAAAGTGGAAGAGGATTCGAGCAGCGCGAGGACGGGCAGCGTCAATTTGCCCTTCCGCAGATCGGTCCCGAGCGTTTTGCCCGTCTCGCTTTCGGTCCCGGCGACGTCGAGACAATCATCGTAAATCTGGTAAGCGGTCCCAATCTGGGCGCCGTAGTTGCGCAGTTTTCTCACGACCTTGTCGGGCGCGCCGTTGATGACCGCGCCCAGTTCCGACGCGCAGGCAAAAAGCGAGCCGGTTTTCATTCCGATGATACGAAAGTATTCCTCGCGCGAGAGCTGGAGATCGAAGCGTCGCTGCGTCTGAATCATTTCCCCCGAGCAAACCTCGGTCGCCGTCCGCGCGATCGTGCGGCTGATCCGGGTGTCGTCGAAATCGGTCGCCAGATTCAGCGCGTGCGCGAAAAGCACGTCGCCGAGCAGAACGCTGAGCGAATTGCCCCAGCGCGCGTTCACGGTCGGCTGCGAGCGGCGCCGCTCCGCGTCGTCCATAATGTCGTCGTGCACGAGGGTCGCGAGATGAATTAATTCCACGATGACCGCGAGATCGACGTGCCCCGACTCAATCGCACCGGTCGCGCCGCCGCTCAGGAGCGCGAGGAGAGGCCGAAGACGTTTGCCGCCGCCACCGATGGCGTAGGCCACATAGCCTTCGATGGCTGGATCGAACGCGTTGACCTGCGCGGAAATCCGCGCATCGACGTCCGCGAGCTGCGCTTGCACCGGCCGGAAAACTCGCATCAGAGGGCCGGTCGCGGCCTGGGGCGCAGCGGTGCCGTTCGCGGAGATGTTCACAAGCGCAGAATAGAGGGGAGCTAGCAGCGCCGCAACCACTCGTCAGTGGCGTATTTTTGCTTTTCCAGCTCCGTCGCCCGATCGCGGACAGCGGGTGGAATTTCGCGTAATTGGATGGTGGGCGAAAGTGCGCATGCAAAGCGTTCTCGGAAAGAGGAGGAGAGCGCTCCCAGCTGGATGCTGCCCTGCTGCAAAAACCCTGCGCGGACGCGGCGTTGCGCCGCACCGGCAACTTTGCGGCCTCGGATCAGGAGGTCATGGCGCACCGGATTGGCAAAGCAAGCCTCGGAGATTTTCGGCGCGGCCGTGGTGGCCAGTTCCGCCTCCAGATTTTCCGATCGCAGCGCCTCACGAACCGCTGAATGGAGCGCGGCGTAAATCGCCGCCGGGCTTTGCGCATACGCCGGATGCGACGCGGGCATGACCAGCGAATAAGTGAGATCGTCGCCATGCCGGACGATCCCGCCACCGGTCCAGCGCCTAACGACTTCGCGTTTGCCGGCGCCGGGAGAAACCTCGGCAAATTTCCCGAAATAACCGAAGGAAAGAGCGGGTCGCGTCCAACTGTAAAAGCGGAGTGCCGGATTCGCGCTGATCTCAAGCAGCGCCTCGTCGATCGCCATATTCATCGCCGCGCCTGCCGGCGTGGGATCGTCGTAAACAATCAATCGATCAAACCACATCCGCCTCCAGTTTTGCGCAAATCTCCGCAAGCGCCGCGCGCGGGTCTGCGGCCGCCGTGATCGGACGACCAATCACCAGATAATCCGCGCCGGCCGCAAGCGCCTCGGCAGGAGTCATCGCGCGTTTCTGGTCGTTCGCAGCCGCGCCAGCCGGGCGAATTCCCGGCGTCACGATCTTAACCTTCGTACCATGTGCCGCGCGCAACGCTCGCAGCTCATGAGGGCTCGCAACCAGCCCGTGCAGACCAGTGCCAATGCCGACTTTCGCCAACCGCAGAACTTGTTCTTTGACGCCAGTCGCAACGCCGGTTTCGTGCAGTGTCGTTTCATCGGAACTGGTTAGCACGGTGACGCCGAGCAGAAGCATGCCGGGCGGCGCAGCCTGAACGGCGGCTTTGATCATCGCCCCGCCTCCACTCAGATGAAGCGTGAGCATTTCCGCGCCTAACGAACTCGCGCTCTCGACCGCGCGTCCGACCGTGTTTGGGATGTCGTGCAACTTCAGATCGAGAAAGACGGCACTCCCGAGATCGCGCACCTCGCGGACGATGTCCGGACCGGCCGCGATGAAGAGCTGGAGCCCGATCTTGAATAGGCCCGGATGCGGCGAGAGTTGCCGCGCGATCTCAATCGCAGCATCGCGCGTTGGCAGATCGAGCGCGATGATGATGCCCGCGGCGGGATCGGCGGTGGTGGCGGCGGCTTGCGTGTTCATGCAGTTCCTTAGAGGCTGGCGCCAACCTATGCAGCTTTTCGCGCCGGCGAAGATCAATCTAAATTTTAAGATCCTCCGTCGCCGCGAGGATAATTTTCACGAGATCGAGACGTTGATGGCGCCGATTTCGTTAGGCGATACGCTTCTGATCAAACCGGCTGATCAACTCATTTTCACCTGCGATGACCCGAGTTTGCCCGGCGGAGACGACAACCTGGTCCTGCGCGCGGCGCGGAGTTTTTTTGCGGAAATTAACGCCGAGCCAAAGGTGCGGATCGAGTTGCGGAAAAAAATCCCGCACGGCGCGGGGCTCGGCGGCGGCAGCAGCGATGCGGCCAGCACGCTTCTGGGCCTGAACGAGATGCAGGGAAAGCCACTTTCGCCCTCGCGCCTTGCGCGTCTGGCGGCGGAGCTTGGTTCCGACGTTCCGTTTTTTCTCGCGCGCAGCGCCGCAGTTTGCCGCGGACGAGGGGAAATCGTAGAACCGGTCGCGCCCTTGCCCCAGTGGCCGCTGCTCCTGCTGAAGCCAGAGTTCGGCGTGCCGACGCCGTGGGCTTATGGTCGTTGGCACGCCGCGCGTCAGCTGCCGGGCATCAGCTACGCGCCGCAGTCGTTAGGTGAACTGACGATCTTGAACGATCTCGAGCGCCCGGTCTTTGAGAAGTATCTCTTGCTTGCGAGAATGAAGAGGTGGCTGCGCGCGCAACCGGAAGTGCGTGCGGCCCTTCTCTCCGGGTCTGGCTCGACTGTGTTCGCCATCTTGAATTCGGGCGATGCAGGTGGGGCGCTGGCCGACCGCGCCAGAGCGGAGCTGGACCCGCTGCTCTGGAGTTCGGGGGCGAGTATCGTCATCCCCATGGGATGAAGCGGAGCGGAATGAAGTCCAGGGATCCCGTAAACTTTCGGCGAACAGTCGTGCGCACTCGTGCTTTAAGGCGGCTCGACGAGGATCCCTTCGAGTGCGCTCAGGATGACCGGGAGTGAAGGGAGACTCGTCAGGCGAGCAACTTTTTGAGCTGGTCGACACAGATCTGCGACCAGGTCTCAAGGTTTTCCCGACGCGCCTGCAACTCCGGTTTCGAAAGGAATCCGAGATTGGTGATCATCGCCTCCCGCTTCTGCACCTTCGGTTCCGCCAGCCGGAAGACGTGCACCACACCGAGATGAACACGCCCGACCTCAGTCGTGTCGTCGTTTAGCAACGCCACGATCCGATCCACGAAAGTCGTCTCGATCGAAACTTCTTCGTTTACCTCGCGCTCGACACCGGCTCGGTAGGCCGCTTCGTCCCAAGCGAAAAGCGATTCATCTTCATCGTTCATGTGACCGCCAATACCGATTGATCCCTTGGCGACAAGCCGTTGTTCGCCGGCTTTCTTTCCCCGGACGTAGTGGAGGACGCGATCGCCGCTGGCCAGAATTGCGTAGGGAATGATCTGTTTGTGTGTCGGGTCGTTCTCCGCCGTCGCGCGACTTAGGAAATGGTTATTTCCGCGCGCGAGAAACTTGTCGAGGTAACGCTCCGGTTCGAAACAAAGCCCGTGAAAGCTGCCGAGCTCGTCGAAGAGTTCCCGCCTAACGACGAGGACGTTTTCGTTAGGCGCAGCCACAGCCTCGACCCTTCCTAATCCTGCTCCTGCTCATCATCCTGCTCCTTTGCTCAACAAAACTGGAAGGATTAGGAGCAGGAACACGTGCACGAAGCGTTAGAATGAGAACGTCGCGCCGACCTGCGGTCCGAGCAGATTCAGGCTCGGATTGGGATCGGTCTGACCGGCATTTGAGAGATGCTGGTATTGGATGCCGAGTTCAATTTTGAAGCGGTCGTTCACCCGATACTCGAGGCCACCCGCAGAAAGAACATTGAAGGTGAAATCCTGACCCTGACCCTGAAAAATTGGTTGCTGGCTATCTATCCAACCCAGCCCGACGCCGGCGGAAGTATAAAACTGAAACCGCGAGTTCGGTCTTACGAAAACGTGGCGCAGACCCAGTGAAATGCCGAAGTAGCGATTCTCGATCCCCCGAACAAAGCCCTCGCCCATGAAGAGCCCGTAGATTTGGTTGTAGCCCCGGAAGAAACTCTCGTCGTTGTCGTTCACGCCCCAACGCACCCGGGCCGTCAGGAATTCGCTTGGGATTTCGTAGCTATTCGGATTGCCCGCGATCGACAAAAGGTAGGAGGTTTCCGCCGAGAACTCGAAACGCGGCGCATCGACGCCGCCGCTCACCGTGACTGCAGGATGGGCCGGCTTCGCGTCTGCCTCGCCCGCGCGCAGGCTGGCGACCGCAAAGAAGGAAATAGCGGCGGCGACGACCGGCAGCAGGCGCGGAAATTTCATAAGAGGCCGAAGGATATTTCGAGTTCCCGCAATTGCAATTGAGGCGCCCCGTTCGGATGATGCGTCATGAAAAAGCTTATTCTTTCCTCGTTCATTGCGACGGCCGCGGCACTTTTGCCTGCAATGGTTTTTGCAGCGGATGGGAAACCTCTCGCGCAGGAAGTCTGGCGGGCGAGCGGCGGTGAAAACTGGGGCAACGTGCAGACGATCGATTTCACTTTCGCGGTCGTGAAGAACGGCAAGACGGTTGCGAGTGCGACGCATCATTGGAACGTCCCAGCGCAGACCGATGAGGTGAAATGGAAGGGGAAAGACGTCACAGTTAACCTGGCGGATCCGGGAACCGGTGACGATGCGAAAGCGGCTTATGCGCGCTGGGTGAACGATTCCTACTGGCTGCTCGCGCCGCTGAAGTTGAAAGACAAAGGCGTGACGGTGGAAGCCGACGGAACGAAGGAAATCAACGGCGCCAAGCGTGAAGTCTTGAAGCTCAGCTTCGCGCAGGTTGGCCTTACGCCTAACGACCAATATCGGCTCTACATTGATCCGGAAAGCAAGCTTGTGACTTACTGGGATTACATTCCGAAAGGCGACAAAGGCATGAGCGGCACGTGGGAAGATTACCGGAAAACCGGTGGCCTGACGCTCTCGACGAATCATAAAATGCATAACGGCGTGCAGATTCGGTTCGAGAATCTGAAGGTGACGGATAAGTAGGCAGGTAGGTCCAAATAAGGGTGGGGCGAAGGAGCGTCATCGCGAGCGGAACGTAGCGGAGTCGAGAGATGACAGTTGCAAATCGTCCGGCAGCGGGCTGCGCCAGTCCAGTTCAGCGATCGTTAGGCGCGCCGAATGAAGCGCGTGGCGCGGAAGGAGAAGCTGCTCCGCGAGTTCACCGGTCCAGCCGGTTTCGATGAAACGCAGGTAGAGCATTTCGTTAGGCCCATAGATTTTGTCTCCGACGATTGGGTGCCCGAGATGGGCGAGGTGCACCCGGATTTGGTGCGTGCGTCCCGTCAACGGAAGCGCGCGCACAACGGCAAACCTGTCCCCGATCGTCCCCGGCCTAACGAATCGCTCCTCGACCCGAAACTCCGTCCGGGCCGGCAGACCTTCCGGATGGATCGCCTGCTTCAGCCAGATTGCCGAAGGACCGCGTTCGCCTTGCCGCAGGAGCGGCGCATCGACGGTGAATGTTTCCCAATCCGGCCAGCCTTGAACAACCGCGAGATATTCTTTCGCGATCCGTCGCCGTTCCATCGCGAGGCCAAAACGCCGCGCGCTCGCGGCATTTTTCGCGATTAAAACCAGCCCGCTGGTTTCGCGGTCGAGCCGGTTCACGATCGAAACCTGCCCGCCATTCACAAGCTCAAAGGCAAGCAACTCGCGGAGCGCCGCCCAGAGCGTCGGCGGACCGTCGGGTTTGCTCGGGTGGATGAGAAGGAACGGCGGCTTCTCCACCACCAGGTAATCTTCCGTCTCCTCGACAATGCGGAAATTCAGCGTCGGCCTTGCGTGCTCGGTGGCCGGGGGTAGATGAGCGGACGCCGGCATGATTTCGCTTCTGAATCTTACCCGTTATTACGAAGCCGGCGAGCGTTCGGTCCATGCGCTCGATGGCGTTTCGCTCGCAATTGCGCCTAACGAATTCGTGGCGGTCGTCGGGCCGAGCGGCTGCGGGAAAAGCACTTTGATGCACCTGATCGCCGGACTCGACCGCCCGACCTCCGGCGAAATCTCCGTCGATGGCCTGCGACTGACGACGGCGAGCGACGCCGACCTGACGAACTTCCGGCGGCGCCAGCTCGGGCTCGTCTTTCAGTTCTTCAATCTCCTTCCGACGATGAACGTGCGCGAAAACGTCAGCCTGCCGCTGCTCCTGCAAGGCGTCCCGCTCGCGGAATGCGACGCCCGCGCAGAGGAGCTGCTGGGACTTGTCGGCCTAACGGAAAGGGCCGGGCATTTTGTGCATCAATTGAGCGGTGGGGAACAGCAGCGCACCGCGATCGCGCGCGCTCTCGTGCACAAGCCCTCGCTCCTGATCGCGGATGAGCCGACGGGAAATCTCGACACCGCCTCGGCCGATCGGATTCTCGAGCTGCTGCGACAGATCGCGCGTGAGCAGCTTGCGACACTGATTCTCGTCACGCACAGCCCGGAAGTCGCCGCCGCGGCGTCGCGTTTGATCGAGATGCGCGACGGAAAAATTGTTCGGGACCAGGTGAGAAGGAAAGATGGAAGAGGGATCGCTGAGGAAAGCAGGTAAGAGAATCAGGTGCAAACCGGGGCGGATAAATCAGGGAGCCAGCAGATTATGCGAGAAAGTTATTTGCTTCACTTCCTCATTTCCTGCTTTCCTCAGCGATCTTCTTCTCCCACCGGCCGGTCGGCGTATCGCCAGCTTGACCCCGCGTAGAAAACCGCCTTACCTAACTTTCTAACGCTGAGCGGAAAGGAACGACTTTTGGAACTCAAAGATATCAAAGCCATCATCGACTTGATGAAGAAAAACGACCTTTCCGTCTTCGAGATGGAGAAGGACGGCTTCAAACTAAAGCTGCAAAAAGGCGCGGGCGAACAGACCGTCCTGCTCGCACCGCCAAGCTTTTCGGCGGCCCCGCCGATACAGCAAAGTGCGCCAGGTCCGACCGCAGCGGCGCCGGCTCCCGCGGCGGGCAGCGGCGGCGCTTCTCCCGCCGCCACCAAGGAA